>DKKJ01000288.1 GCA_002455175.1 Opitutaceae bacterium UBA6669 | reverse complement strand
AAAGGGCGCTTGGGCGGAGAACAAGATCGTCGATGGTTATTCCTCCGGTCCGAAAACACGGGACGGGATTGGTAAGTATTACTTTGGCCGCGAGATTGCGCATTATATGTCGCACTTGGGAGCTCCTTGGCTGGAGCGTCCGGAGCGCGAGTCGGAAGAGCGACCCAATGCGGTGATCCAGGCGCTGCAGTTGAAGCCGGGCGATCGGGTGGTGGATTTAGGGTGCGGCAGCGGTTACTTTAGTTCGCGGCTGGCCAGGGCGGTGGGACCGGATGGCGTTGTTTACGGGGTGGAAATTCAACCGGAGATGCTCGCTCTTCTCGATAAGGCGATGAAATCGCAAGGGGTTAACAATGTAGTTGGGGTGTTAGGGACCATAGAGGATCCGAAGATTCCGGAACCCGTCGATTTGGTGATCATGGTCGATGTGTATCATGAGATCAGCCATCCAGCTGAGGTNNGGCGGCTATCTGTCGCCGTCTCAAACCCGGCGGACGGGTGGCGTTGATTGAGTATCGAGGAGAGGATCCAGGTGTGCCTATCAAGCCGTTACACAAAATGACCGAGGCGCAAATCAAGCGGGAGATGGCCGCCCAACCCCTCGATTACGTGGAAACCGTCTCCACGTTACCACGACAGCATTTGGTGATTTTTCGGAAGCGCGCTGAGCCGGACAAAGGTTAAGTTGGGCGAGAGGCGTGCCGATAGAGCACCCGGTGCCACTACCCGTAGAACCTCTCTCAGATGAACGCTTGTCCGCGGCCGCTGCGAAGCTTCCGGCGGCGCCGCGTATCTTCCAGCAGCTAAGCGCGGCGATTCGGGATCCCGACGTCAGCGTTGAATCTATGGTGACGGTGGTGAGGCTCGATCCTGTTCTCAGTGCGCGGGTGATTCGCGCGAGCAACAGCCCGTACTTCGCGCGGGGAGGACATATTGTTAGCCTCGACGGAGCGATTGAGCGGATTGGAATTTACGAAGTGTATCAATTGGTTGGTGCCGCTGTGGCGTCACAACTCTACTCGGCGGGATTGCCGGTCTATGGGATTACGGGAGATCAGTTGTGGGAGAATTCCGTTACGACTGCAGTGGCCCTCGACTCGCTTTCGGATGCAGGGGGTGAAGATGGACGAGTGGGATACACCCTGGGACTCTTGCGACCGGTAGGTCGATTGCTGTTACAACGGATTGCCTCGGAGTATACCTGTGCCCCTTTGATTGGGCGTCACTCCAGTACGGCACTGGTGGAGGCTTGGGAACTCGAAACGTTGGGTGCAACCAGCACCGAGGCGATCAATCGTGTTTTCCAGCTCTGGGAATATCCCCTGCCGCTGACCCAACCTATCCGGTATCAGTTTAAACCGACGGCGGATCCATCGCTCAGCCGAATGACCGCTTTGTTGCATGCCGCTTCTTGGGTGGCTGCCGAGTTGGGCAAAGGCTTGGCGATCGAACAAGACGCCTGGTCGGTGGACGAACANNCCGTTGCGTGGAGCGCACGCGCCGTATCGCGGAACGGCTCAACGGACTTTTGCGGACCAGTTAAGCCTGAGTTGGGTTCGCCTCCGAAGAGAACCTAACGTGCGATCCAAATCGCGAGGACGAAGGATGGAGGGAAGTGAGAGCTTCCTTCCGGCGGTCGAGCCAGACCACTATGGGCGTCCGGAACGCCGTTGCTTCAACGTCTGTTGAGCAGAGTCGAGCACGGCACGTTCTTGGGCGGTAAGGCTGCTGATGCCGGACTTCGCGATTTTATCGAGCAAGGCATCCACCTCTGCCATGTTGCTGGTGGTATCGCGTCGTGGGACGGTGCGTTCTCCANNTCGGTTTTCAGATCAGGAAGGACACGTAATTTCGGCTTCGTCGGGGCGGGACGCAAGGAAGGTAGTTCCCATTGTCCCTGAGCGTGGCGAACAAAGGCATACGCGAACCCGGTGGTAGTGATCAGGCGGAGCATGCTAATCCAATCTCGTGCGGACAGCGCGATGAGGACGTAAAGGCCGACCAGAGCCATCGCCACCCACTTTGCTAAAAGATTAAAGAGCATTGGGGTGTTGGGGTAGAGCGTAGCGAAGGCGATGAAGAGCCCGAAACCGCCGGTCTGGCCCTGGAGCCCTGTCGGCATCCAGAGTCCCGCCAACGTAAGCACCACAGGGGGCAAGAAATAGAAACCTGCGTAGAGACTGAGGAATTTACGGCGCCCAAAAAACTTTTCCAGCTCCCGGCCGAACCAGATGATCATCACCATATCAATCGCGAACCAGAGTGTAGGCTGATTCACCAACCCATACGTCGCCAGGCGCCAAATTTCGCCTTTCATTACGCGAACGCTGTCAAAAGAGAGCCACGAAACGAACACGCCCGCGTTACCGCTGAACATGAGGATCGCGGTTACGATCATTGAGGCGACGAATACTACCACGAGCATGTGAGCCGCGTAGAGGGGGACATTGCCCCAGTAAGTAAGAGGCTGGTGGTCGTCTGACATGCTATATCCGTTCATGATGCTCTTCCTTTAGGCTGTCGGACCTTAGGCGATGCGCAAGCAGGGACCGCCGGAAGGCTTCTGATGGAACGGTCGGTGAAAGAGCCAGGTAGGATGCATCGACACAGGTGATTGTAGAAAGGAGAGAATCTTAGATCGGCGGGCGTAATTTCCATTCAATAATTTTTTTTATAACAGGTTAAGCCGTTATCGAGAGCGGGGTTACCGGGGCAAGTTGCTCGCGGCGCAGCCAGGGCAGAGACTTTTTCTCTCGGGCGATGTCTGCTGCGAGGCAGGAACGCTGGTGCGTTTCCTCATCCGGCTTTTTGTCGAGTGCGCGGGTAGCAGATGCTACTTCGCGTGCCCAATAGCCGTTCCTCCTCTAGCTAGCTTCTTTCTGGGACCTGTCATGAAAATCCGATTTGGCTTCGATATCATTTACCAACTGCCTGCTCCCACGGCAATGACCGTGCTTTTGCACACCCACCCCTCGGTGGAGCCTCGGCTGCGCGCGCCCGAAGTGCTGGAGGTTTATCCCAAGGTGCCGACAGAAACCTATCTCGATTTTTTTGGTAACAAGGCTACGCGACTGCTGGCACCGGCCGGCAATGTTCGGCTGACCCTCGACTCGTTGTGTGAAGATAGCGGTGAGTTGGACCCGTTTGAACCTACGGCAGAACAGTGGCCGGTGGATGCTTTGCCAGTGGAGGTCCTGACCTATCTTTTGCCAAGTCGCTACTGTGAAGTGGATCGTTTGGGATCACTGGCTTGGTCGCTTTTCGGGCANNCAGTGGTGGATTGGGTTCATCATCACTTGCGCTTTGACTACCAGCAGGCGCGGGCGACCCGCACTGCTTTGGACGGATACAATGAGGCGGTTGGCGTGTGCCGCGATTTCACGCATCTCGCCATCACGCTCTGTCGCTGCCTTAATATCCCTGCTCGTTATGCTACTGGGTACTTAGGGGATATTGGCGTGCCGGCCGTTCCTGATCCGATGGACTTCAGCGCTTGGTTTGAAGTCTTTCTGGGCGGCCGTTGGTATACCTTTGACGCACGCCACAATCGACGTCGCATCGGCCGTATCGTAATGGCTTATGGACGGGACGCCGCTGACGTTGCTCTCACCACCACCTTCGGCCCGCATACCCTCCAGCAGTTTACAATTTGGACCGATGAGGTTGTTGCTCCGACGACCAACGCGCTCCCGGTTGCGTGCTGAGGTCGGCGTGGGAGAGGTTGTGCGGAAATAGACTTTCGTAGTCAGAATTTAACTACTAAAGGAGTGCATTTGATGCCGGAGAGAAATCTCCGGCATTTGCATTACTGCTGGCGGTTGGTGCGTAAAGAGGAGCCGTTTGACGACACCAGGTAATCCACCTCACGGCGTCGTATTCAAGCGATCTCCTGATGCGCCGATACTCCAGGCGTCACTCGAGCCAGGTCCATAGCCGTTTATCGTTTCCAGCCATGAATACTTTTTGGGAGATTGCCGACGAAGATATCAGCCTCATCGTGGCTTGCCACAAATCCTCCGCGACCCTTGCTGCCGCTCGTGCTTCGCTGAACGAAGGAGAGGTGACTGAAGCGGTGAATCAATTTTCAGACTTTGCCGACCAAGTAGCCGCAGCTTCCTGCTGCATTGAAGATCAGTTGATGCGATCGGGATTGATACCTTCTGGTCGGAAGCGCTTTGAGAGTCCGACGCCGGCGATCTGAGCCTCGGCGCGTGGGAATAGGTCTGCTTTCAGTCTACTTTCCAATTTCCCGGCTACGTGCTGCCCTGGCGCGAAGATTTTCTTTCTCCACTGCGGTGAGAAAATCGCCCAGGGGAGGATTCGTTCGACCCGAGGCAGCGGCGCGCGTGCGGAGAATTTCAAGTTCTTCGCANNCTTCGGGCGTCAACCAAGCCAAGTACTCGTCATTTTCGGATGAGATTCCGGGGAGATCGTTTTGATTTTGAGCGTCCCGATTTCGACCGTAAGCGCCACCGGCTACCCCACCCACGGCAGCCCCGATGGCTGCTCCCGCTGCCGTTTCCCCCGATTGATGTCCGATAATTCCCCCGATCACGGCACCTGTGGCGGCGCCCATTCCGGCACCACGAGCCGTTTGAGAGCGCGTTTGGCAACCGGTTATACTGAGTGAGAGTAGGGTCAGACCGGCGCCGAGAGCTAGAATTGAGAATCGAGAAGAGGATGAGGGCATGTTCATATCCCTCGTTTCGCAGCGAGAATGCCAGATTCAGATCATCGCACTAACCGACTTATTGGGAGTGAGATAAGTGATATGCCTTCGGTCGAGCGGATGAGCGATCGCGTATTCCGCACGGTGCTTCGTTCAAAACGCACGTTATGACTTATGGCTGGCGATCGAAACCAGCAAAGAGCAGGTGCGTGCGCAGTCCCGACTGGACTTGAACCGCTGTGCCGATCCTAGTCGGCTGTCGGGAATTTACCTGATCTGACACCATGTGGGACCTCATTCGCAAACTGATCGATTTCATTCTGCACATCGACGTTCATCTGAAAGAGATCGTCGCTTCGTATGGACTTTGGACCTACGCTGTCCTCTTCCTGATCGTCTTTGCGGAGACCGGACTGGTGGTGACTCCGTTTTTACCGGGAGATTCGTTACTTTTTGCGGCGGGGGCGTTGTGCGCGCCAGAGGACAGCCAGTTGAACGTCCACGCGATCGCGATTCTTCTCTTCATTGCTGCTGTACTCGGTGACACAGTGAACTACTGGGTAGGTTCGCGTTTGGGCCCTGCCGTTTTCCGCCGGGACGACTCAATTTTTCTGCGCAAAAAGCACCTCGACCGTGCCCATGCGTTTTTTGTGCGCTATGGTGGCAGAGCTATCATTCTTGCGCGGTTTGTGCCCATTGTGCGCACGTTTGTACCTTTCGTCGCGGGAGTAGGTCGCATGCCTTATGGACGCTTCTTCTTCTACAATGTCTTAGGAGGGTTTATCTGGGTTTATTTTTTCACGTATGCTGGTTTTATCTTCGGTACCCACCCGATGGTGCAGAAGAATTTCAAGCTGGTGATCCTCGCCATCATTATCCTTTCCGTGCTGCCCATTGTTTTTGAATTTTGGCGGGGATGGCGGGAGCAAGTGGCTCGTCGCAAAGCAGGCTTGCCCACGTGAGGCGTCGCGCAACGGTCGGTACTGGGTGTTTTTACTAAGTAAACGCCGTGTTCAGGGGCGAAATACACCCGTTGGCGACCTAAGGGCTGAGGGAAGACTACCCAAATTACCCGTCTACGCATTCACCGCACTCACCTGAGAGAGCCTGGGTTTTTAGGTTCCTAAGTAGCTCTTGTTGAGGGAAATAAAACGCTAAAGTTGCGCCTGTTTTTACTTATCCCGGAGAGCGCCTGCGGGAAACCCCCTATGGAAGCCCAGTGACCTCTCGGTTTAGTATAGGGTCATGTTCGCGGCTCTCCTCCCTTCTTCACCCAAAAAGCATGCTTCTTGGACGGGTGGCTGGAGTAACGGTGTCAGCGGGTTGATGCTCGCGCTGCTGTTGATCGGCGTTTTGCCGGTGCGTGCTGTCTCTGTCGTTCCGCCCGATTTTTCGCAGTTGGTGAACGAAGCGACGCAGATCGTACGCGTACGGATCACGGAGATTTCTACACGCTGGGATGAGACTCCTCACGGACGGGTGATTCACACCTATGTATCCGGAGAGACGCTTAAAACGATCAAGGGGACTGCTGAAGCGCGAGTGCACTTGCGGTTCTTTGGGGGGACGGTGGGAACGACCACCATGGAAGTGGCTGACATGCCTGTCTTCGATGTCGGTCAGACCTACATTTTGTTTATAGCCGGAAACGGTCGGGTTTTTTGTCCCCTGGTGGGCGTCATGCATGGGAGTTATCTGGTGCTGACGGATACAACCTCCGGTGAAGAGTATGTGGCGCGCAGTAATCGGCAGCCGCTGGCGGGTGTCGACGATGTTGCGCTCCCCGTGATTACACAGGCCAGTCATCCCGCTTTGCGGCTGGCGACAGGGAAGGGTCTCACTCCTTCGGCTTTTGAGACGGCTATTTCACAAGAGCTAAAACGGGGAGGCGCTTACTAAAATGCTGCGCGGCCGACACCTCGTTTTGCTCGCGCTGGCACTGTGCAGTGCCGTGCGGATGAGTTGGGGATACGTCATCGATTCGCGTCGCTGGGATGCGCAGAGCATCACATTGCATCTCGCGTTGGATCCCGCACCGCTGGCGAAGCCGCTAGCGGATGGATCTCTTTCGTGGACCGTGGTGGCGCAAGCCGCACTGACCGACTGGAATCAAGCGCTCGGGCAGACTAAATTTATCGCCGTTCCGTTTTCAAATGCACCCGTTGCTCGGGCGAATTCGGTCAACACGGTGACGTGGAGTGACACGATCTTTGGCGAAGCTTGGGGTGCAGGCGTGGTTGCAGTGACGGTGACGATCAAAGAGTCGGGGTCTTCTGGACGTCGGGTAGAAAGCGACGTGATTTTCAATCGCGCGGTGAACTTCGATTCCTATCGGGGACCTTATGGATCCGCCGTAGCGGCGCTCGATTTCAAGCGTGTAGCTTTGCATGAATTCGGTCACGTGTTGGGCCTGGATCATCCTGACGACTTCGGCCAGTCCAAGACCGCGGTCATGAACAGTTTCATTGGCGACATCGACCGCCTGCAGCCCGACGATGTTGCAGGCGCACAAGCGGCGTATGGACAAGGAGTGACGGCAGTTCCGCCTACGATTTCCAGCCTGAGTGGTCGATCGTCGGCGCCCGCTGGCAGTCGGGTGGAATTTTCCGTGGTCGCAGAAGGCACCGCTCCCTTCAGTTATCAATGGCGGAAAAATGGAGCGCTCATCCCCGGAGCTAGTCGAGCGGAGTTCGTTCTCGAAGCGGCACAATTAGAAGACGCAGGAATTTACAGTGTCACGGTGGCCAATGCAGCTGGGAGTGTCACCGCGAGCACGGGTGCGCTGAAGGTGCAGCCATCGGCTCCGCAAATTGTGACTCCGCCCAGTGATCTTACAGTCAAGGAAGGAGAGGCGGCGACGCTCCAGGTGCAGGCGACCGGATCGGGCCCTCTTTTGTATCAATGGACCAAGGACGGGGTGATTCTAACTGAGGTGGAAGGATCTTCGCTGATCCTGACAAGGGCAGCGCGAGCCGATGTCGGACGTTATGCCGTGCGGGTCAGCAACGCGGCAGGCTCGGTGGTGAGCGAGACCGCGGTGGTCACGGTGGTGGCGGGCGTCGAAAGTCGGATGACCAATCTTTCTGTTCGAACCACCCTTGGCTCTGCGGCGCCTCTGATTGTGGGCATGGTGGTAGCCGGAGGAGAAAAGCCGGTGGTCTTGCGCGCCATTGGGCCGACGTTGACTGGATTTGGTGTTCCTGGCGCCATGGAGGATCCTCGCCTGAGTTTTTTCCAAGGCAGTCAGCGGGCGGGTGAAAATGATAACTGGGGTGGGTCCAAATTTATGGCCGACACGTTCGCTTCGGTAGGGGCTTTTGCCTTACCCGCCGCCAGCTTGGATGCCAGTTTAATGCCGACCGTGAAGGGAGCCGCCACGGTGCAGGTGTCGGGCAGTTCGGGAGGGACCGTTTTGGTGGAAGCCTATGACGCCGGAAACGCGCAAGCACGGCTTATCAACCTTTCTGCGCGCAACTATGTGGGCCGGGGCGGCGATGTCCTCATCGCTGGATTTACGATCTCAGGAACATTGCCTAAAACCGTTCTGATCCGTGGCATCGGGCCGACCTTAAAAACGTTTGGAGTCGCGCAAACTCTCGCCGATCCCAAGCTGGACGTTTATTCGGCCGGGCGCGTGATTGCTGAAAACGATACATGGTCAGAATCGTTGCGAACCACCTTCGCCTCGGTCGGTGCTTTCGAGCTTTCCTCTGGAAGTAAAGACGCGGCGCTGTTGCTCACGCTCGCTCCTGGCAGTTACACTGTTCAGCTTTCCGGAGCAGATGGAGGCGTAGGTGAGGGAATGATTGAAGTGTACGATACGTCGCTTTGATCCGCCCATTGGATCTAAGGGACTTCATAGAATTCGACCAACGCGATGCCCTCGCTGCCATCGGCGCTGGAAACATGGACCGTATACGGCCCCGGTCCTAGGGTGACCACTACGGCACTGTCCAGACTCTCTTCACCTAGGGCGAATGCGCCCACCTGCGACGTGGCGGCTCGGATCGCACTGGCATTTACGGACGTCGTCCATCCTTGGTTGGCGGCGATGGGATCGGAGCCTTCGTAGAGCTGTAGGACCGGGCGCGAAAGAGGGCGAGCAACGTTGAATTCCGCGAGGCCAGGACCGATGGCTCGAATCAGAAGTTTCTGGGAAAGGCCGTGGCTCCGAATAAGTCCCGGAATCAAGGTACTGGCTCCCGAGCGAACATGGGCGCGAATGGATACATTGATCATACGCGTGGACCCTTGTCCGGGTGTCAGGTCGGCGTCGTAGACTTCGATCAAGGCTACGCCCGGTGAGCCGCTGGCGGGTTCCGCATGAGCGGTGTAGCTGCCGGGATTGAGCGTGACCAGCAGTGCCGAATCTGCGCTGCCGCTCGCGAGGGAAAACGCCCCCACGCGTTGGGCTGCGGCGCGGACATCGTTTATCTGTGACGAGTTCGTCCATCCTGTGTTACTTAGAATTCTTTCGTTGTTACGAAAAAGGTGAAGGCGCGGGTCCGGCAGAAAGCTCGGAACATCGAAGGCTTGCAGTCCAGGACCGACCGCTCGAATGAGCACGGTCTTTGGGGTCGCGCCCTCGAGGATAAAACCGGTGATGAGGACTTGTCCCTCCGAGCCGGCCACGGCACGTGCTGACAAATTGGCGAGTGTCGTCGTACGGGGTGAGCTCCCCAGGCTAATGATCCAGTCTGAGAGCAAGCGTTCGGCTGAACGGTCTCGCTCGTTGCTACCGATCGGCGGCATGCGGTCCGCGCCTCGGCTGCGAATACGGTGGAGAAGGTGAGAGTGCTCCAGGTCACTTGGGACAATCACTCGGTTGGATGGATTTCCTCCCGAGTTAACCAAAGGGCCGTGAAGGAGGCCGGCGGCTTCGAGAGGTGTAGTGGCGCGGGCGTCCCAGGATCCGAGTGACGGTCCGCCGGGCTGGTGACAGTGAGAACAATTCGCGTCGAGGTAGGATCGTGCGCGGAGTTCCAGAGAGGCGGTCCTATCTTCGACAGGAGCTAGGCTGGGAAGATGGGAGACTTCGCTGGGTGGACGGGCGTCGAGAGAAAAGTAACCAGCAGAAGCGAGGGCGGAAAGGAACGGGGTGCTCTCGGATGCGTGCTGGGAATGATTGAGTTGCCGAGTGTTGAACCCCAGCGCATAGCCGCCGGCTGAGGTATGGCACATCAGACATTCGCTTCGACTGGGATAGCGCCACGTTTGATCCCGCACCACCCCCGCACGCGAGACACGAAGTACCTGGTCCGCGCCGTCCTCAGGTACGAGGGTTGCGTCGGTCTGTGCTTCATTCCAACGATAGGTGACTCCGTAGGCACCGGTTTCTGTTTTCACCAAGAAGCGTGTCTCGATCCGGCGGGAGGAGCTGGGGTCTCCCTCCGTCATTTCGAGATCAAAGTGTTTCATCCACACTGCGCCGGTCGGCAGCGTCCAGTTGGCAACGGGGGCAAATCGGAATGTCGACTCCAAGTCTCTGAGGGCGAACCAGCGCTTTTTTTTGGCATAGTCGGACCAGAAGGATACCCGCGGTTCGTACGCGACCCAACCTGGGGCAGGTGCGAGCGTGCGCAGGTCAGTGAATGCGCCGGTTTGGGACAAGGTCGCAGGGAGCGGAGTGGCGCCTGTGGCCGGAGTGGTGGACAACCGTTTGATCACACCTTCTAGGAGATCGGCGATGAGCACGTCGCCGGTGGCGGGATCCAATCCAAAGCTGCTCACACCTGTATCCAAGGCGAGACGACTTACTCGCTCTGGCCCCACTGGGTTGGAACCGTTGGGTCGCAGACTCCAAATCCTGCCACTCGCAAAGTCGGCAAAGAGGTAATGACCGTGGAGAGCGGGCAGGCGGTTCCCTCGGTAGAGCAGTCCACCGGTGATCGATTGGCCTTCGGAGCGACCATATTCCCAAATCGGAGCGATAAATGAAGCGTTGGAAGGAGGATTGGCCCGAGGTCCGGCCTGTGTGCCCTCGCGGTAGCTCCAGCCATAGTTTCCGCCGCGTGTGATCAGGTTAACTTCCTCGCGTGAGCCTTGTCCCACGTCGGCGCACCAAAGCTCTCCGTTGGCGGAATCAAAGGCCATGCGCCAGGGATTGCGAAGGCCCACGGCCCAAAATTCGCTACGCACACGGGAGGGATCGATAGATTGCCCTAGGAACGAGGTGGCACCCACGAAAGGGTTGTCGGGAGGTACCGCGTAGGTGCCTGCGTGGACCGCAGGGTGCGGCGAGGGCGGCAAAGATCCGGCGCGCTGGTCCACGTCGATACGGACAATGCCGGCGAAAAAGTCATGGTCGATTTTCTGGCTGTTATTGTACGCGTCGTTCCCACCGCCTTCATCGCCCAAAGAAAGATAGAGGTACCCGTCAGGGCCGAAGAGAAGTTCGCCTCCATTGTGATTGCCCGCTTCATCACGCTGGGAAAGCAAAGGCTGTTCAGAGGAGAGGATCTCTTCGGAGGAGGCTCCTGGTTTAGCCGTGAAGCGAGAAAGCCGATTGTGTGCTCCTGAGCCTGCGGTGGTTGTCGTCGTGGTGGTGTACCAGACATAGAAGTATCCGTTCGACGCGTACTGAGGGTGAAAGGCGAGAGCAAGCAGGCCGCGTTCGTCGTTCGCGCTGGAGGACGTGGCTACGCGTGAGGTCAGGTCGAGAAAAAGAGACCGCGTGACCAGTGTGGTGGTGACGTCGGGGATGACCCAGATGCGACCGGGTTTTTCGACGACAAAGAGGCGCCGCTTGTCTCCGGAAGGACTGACCAGCGCCACCGGTTGAACAAAGGAGAGCGGAGCATAGACCCGTTCGGTCGAGTAGGTGGACGTGGGAAGTGCGGAGGGGAGAGACAGGGTGGACGCCGCCACGCGATTGGGGAGCTGGGCGTGAAGCGCGTCTGTGCCGAGTAACGTTCCGGCCAGGAGATAGGATAGAGTCGCAATGCGCATGCGAATGTGAGTGTTCTCGTGCTGCGGTTGGTTCCCAGCGCGCGTAGGCAATGTGTGTCGTAGGGAATAAAAAAGCCGAGCGGCGAACCGCTCGGCTTAGTGCCATGCTCTAGGGTGAGTTTAGCTGGCTGGAAAGGATACCGTACGCTTCCACGTGATCACGCCAGCTAAGGCTGCTAGCAGGAGAAGAAGAGTTGAACCATGGTCGGGAACGGCCGCTTTAGGGACAATCGTGACTTCGAGTGAGGCCATCGTCAGGTAGACATCTCCCGTGGTGGCGGTCACTTGGAAGGGCAGACGACCATTTTGTAGTTTTTCGAGGAAAAGTTGGTCGGCAGGTGACGAGGCTTCCCAAACCTGGTCGAAGTAATCGAAGTTGGCGGGAGCGTGATGACGCGTGCCGTCGATTTCCTGGTTTTCAGTCGGCGCCCAGACGTCGCCGTGGAGGATCACAGATACAAACTCGTCGCTGGCGTCTCCGTCGTCCGCAAAGGCAAAGCTGATTCGTGCTGCCGTGATCCGCATTTTGGAGGGATCGTAACCCAACTTCGTGAGATCAAATGATCCGAAGTAGCCGTCTTTAGACGAAGCGTTTAAGAATCCCAGGATGCTGGTGGCAGAAGCAGGCTGACGATCCGTGTAGTGGTAGACTGAGGAATNNCCCGCCGGAACGATCGCCGCGATCACCGCCCAACAAACGACTGCCAGGGCGAGGGTACGACGAAAGCGGGTCATGCGGAACCGCTTTAAGCGTAAGTTAAGCCAAGCCGGAAAACCGATTTTTAAGATTAATTAACATATTTATAACCTGTTTATTTTAAATATTTTATGTCGATGATACGTATGTTTTCTTATTTTTCCGGCGTAGATTTCGGGTAAAATTTTGTAAAATTGGGCGACAGGGATGCCGGTTAATTCCTGAGATCGGTTGTAACCGATTTTAAACTAATGAGTTACTATTGCTATTCTCTCGTTGTGGAAATGCTTAGGGCGTCGGGATAGTTTACGACCTACTTCCGCAGGGGGTTGCCACGGTTGATCGTGCGGATTCACCGACAGGGCTTGGGCGCGGCGTGGGGGGAAATGGGGGGCACATGGGGAGACGGAGACCGAGTGAATCATAAACTGCGGGAGCAGAGCAGACGCCGGAGCTCGATTCTTGGCGACAGGATGACGCGTGTGCTCGAAAAGAGTTCGTGACCTGGATTGGGCTCAGTCTCGTAGCGGCGGTTTTCCTCGGAATCTATGATCTCTGCAATAAACATGCGGTCACGGGAAACGCCGTCTTTCCGGTTATTTTTTTCAGTACGGTAACCACCGCCTCGGTGTGGTTGGGCGTACGGGCGATCGCGTGCCTTTACCCGGATATGCTGCCCCGCGCTTTAGAGGTCGACGCGCTCACGTTTTCACAGCACGGGCAGATTTTTCTCAAGTCGTTGATTGCGGGTTCGTCGTGGGTGTTCACGTACTTTGCAGTCAGGCAGCTTCCAGTCTCGATCGCCGGACCGATTCGCTCCACCGGCCCGCTCTGGACGTTCTTGGGGGCTTTGCTGATTTTTGGTGAGCGACCTGCGTGGCTGCAGGTGTTGGGTGTAGCCGTGACCTTGCTATCGTTTGTGGCGTTGTCGTGGGCGGGTCGTGCGGAGGGAATTCGGTTCTACCGGGACAAAGCGATTGGCTATATGGTTCTAGGAACGCTGCTCGGCGTGGTGAGTACACTTTACGATAAACATCTCTTGGCGACGCGAGGGTTTCGCCCCTCCACGGTGCAGGCGTGGTTTTCGCTCTATTTAGTTCTGTTGTTCCTGCCGGTCGTCATTGGTTGGAAACTGCGCTGGTGGCAGCGCGGTGAGTTTCAATGGCGGTGGAGCATTCCCTGTATAGGTCTGGCGCTGTTGGTTTCTGATTTCACTTACTTTGCGGCTCTTCACCAACCCGACGGATGGGTGTCGCTGGTCACTGCGATACGTCGGAGTAGTGTGCTCGTAGGTTTTTTGGGCGGACTTTATTGGTTTCAGGAAAAAAACGGCTGGCGAAAACTGCCGGCAGTCCTTGGCGTGCTGACCGGTGTGGTGTTGATTGTGGTAGGGTGAGGGTTGTCCGCCGCGTTCGCTCCGCCTGTTTCGACGGTGACTTCTCTTTACCTTTCTATTTTTCCCTATCTCCACGCTGTTCTGGACAACCTGTCCCGGACGACGGCGGCGGTGCTGATCTGCTCACTCCTCATCAGTTGTGGTCCACAATCGAAGCAGACGCTGGAGGAAAAGGTGAACGTACCTGCGGTAGCGCCGCTTCCCGTCACGCCGGAAATGCGTGTGGACCTCACCTATCCTGTGATGCTCGGGGTGGATACACTGGAAGCAGAGGGTTTTGCCGCAGTGCGGGGCAAAAAGATCGGGCTCCTCACGCACCCGGCTGGCGTCAATCGCCGCGGGGAATCGACCGTGCAAATTTTGTGGAAGAGTCCCGCGTGTCAGCTGGTCGCGCTTTTTGCTCCCGAGCATGGATTGTATGGCACGGAGAAAGCCAGCGCCCAAGTGGCCGATACCGTGGATGCCGTAACCGGACTTCCGGTTTATTCTTTGCATGGACACAATCGGAAGCCGACCGCGGAGCAGTTGAAAGGATTGGATGCGTTAGTCATCGATCTGCAGGATATCGGAGTCCGCTCCTATACGTTTAATGTGGTGATGCGCTATGCGATGGACTCCTGTTTTCGCTATGGAGTGGAGGTGATTGTCCTGGATCGACCTAATCCTTTAGGTGGTCTGAAAGTGGATGGTCCCAATTTGGATACTACTTGGCGGAGTGGCGTAGGGGCGTATCCGATACCGTATGTTCATGGTCTCACCCTAGGAGAGCTGGCGCGCTTTGCGGCCGATACGCCCGGAGTCGTCGATGTCCCTGAAGACCTTCGGGTGAAAGGAAGGTTGACCGTCGTGCCGATGCGCGGATGGCGACGCGCGATGCGCTGGCCTGAAACCGGCCTCACGTTTATCCCCACTTCGCAGTATGTTCGCGATTTTGATGCGGTCATTGGGTACGCGATGACCGGATTGGGGTGCGAGTACAGCGGCTTTACTCACGGACTGGGGACGCCGTTCCCGTTCCGCAGCCTACTCTTCCGCGGGAAAACGGCGTCGCAGGTGGAGCAAGACTTGATCGCTTTACAGTTGCCTGGCCTGAAGTTTCGCTTGGTGACAACAGCAGAGCCCTCGGCCAAGCCGGTGTCNNCGTGGAATCCTACGGAATTGAGCTTCCATCTCCATCGCTTGGCCTGTCGCTATGGATCTAATCCTTTCGCCAAGCTGGGAGCGAGAGAAGCGCGGTCGTTCAACATTCACGTGGGATCGACCGCGTGGTGGGAGGCGTTGACCAGGGCGGGAGCGTTTGTCGACGTGGACACGTTTGTTCAAGGCTGGCGGGTGGAGGCACGCGCGTTCCAGGAGTCGACACGGAAGTACCGTCTTTACGACTAAGCGAACTCGGGCGGGGTTCTCTGGCTACGCCTTTTGCAGACCGGGGTGTCCTGATTCGACGACGAACGAGGCTCGTGTGGTCAAGGGCGCTCCCGGTTTCGTGACGTAAGGGACAGTTTGATAATCCGTCCGCCACGTTGTCGGCGTGAGTTCACAGCGGACGTAGCCGCGTTCGGTATTGTGGTACTTGACGAACGGATTTTCCGAGAGGAGTTGCGGCGTGTGTTTGGGTTGATCCGTCCCGTCTCCTCCCGAGCTGATCGAGGTGCCAACGAATTCCGTCGCCACCACTTTTTCCTCGGATGGATCGAAGTCGATGACGAGGTCGTTTGCCCAATTCGAATGAATGTCTCCGGTCAGGACCACCGGATTCTTCGTTTTCCGTTCATGAAAGTGCTGCAGCAGGTGGCGACGTTCGATTTCGTAACCCGGCCACTGGTCCATGCTCATGGCAACTTCGGGGCCAGGCCGGCGGTCGACGCGCGCCATCATAATTTGTTGGGCCAGTACGTTCCAGGTGGAACTGGAGTGATCCAGCCCATGCAGTAGCCAGTCGCGCTGTTGCACACCTAGCGCGGTGGCGTGTGGATTCAGAGCGTCCGGACAGGGAGGCTGAGTGCCATCACCGCAAGGTTGGTCAGTGCGATACTGCCGTGTATCCAAAACATGGAAATCTGCTAGGCGACCGCAGCGAAGGCGACGGTAGAGCAGCATTTCGGGCCCGGTGGGAAGCGCTGATGCCCGTAGCGGCATATGTTCGTAGTAAGCCTGGTAAGCCGCAGCACGTCTGAGAAGGAAGGCATCGCGAGTCATCGATCCTGCGTTTCCAGGGATATCGTTCGCGTAGTTATTGACGACCTCATGGTCGTCCCAAGTCACTACCCAGGGCGCTCGCGCGTGCATAGCTTGCAGCGCGGGATCGGATTTGTAGAGAGCGTACCGGGCGCGGTAGTCATGGAGCGAAAAGATTGTGCCGCTGTTGTGACGCCGCGGAAACTTGTCCCGAGCGGCCCCCTCGTAGATGTAATCACCCAGATGGATTACCAGGTCGAGGTCCTCACGGGCCATGTGCTCGTAGGCGGTGTAAAGACCCGCTTCATAGTGCTGGCAGGAGGCAAACGCGAAACGGAAATATTCGGGAAGAGCGTCGGCGGAGGGAAGGGTGCGGGTGCGACCCTTAGGACTCAGTTCGGCGCCGGCTTTGAATTGATACCAGTACTCATGTGCAGGTTTCAGCCCCGCGACTTCGATATGGACCGAATGACCCCAAGCCGCGCTGGCCAAGGTAGTCCCTCGTGCGACGATCCGCATCATGGCCTCGTCGGACGCCACCTGCCAGGAAACCTCTACAGCGTCTGGACCCATCCCGCCGTTTTCCTCGAGAGGAAGCGGGGCCAGCCGAGTCCAGAGGACGAAGCCGTCTGCAGATGGATCTCCGGAAGCGACGCCCAAAGTAAACGGATAAGCCGGAAAGCGCGGACGAAGGGTGGTGGTCGCTCCCCAAGCGCGAGAAGAAAAAAGCGCCGCTGCAGCAAAGCTGAGGCTTCCCGACATAAACGACCGGCGTGTCATGGCGGAGGAGGTGACCAGCGGATAGGAGGGGGGCAGCGACAGAGCCATAATTGACTGAGCAAGCCAGGGACCAAGGAGGGGTCAAGGAGGCGGCTGTGAATGAAAATTCAGTTCTGGAGTGTTCAGAGGTAAATCGTCCAAGCGCGTCGACAAAATGTAACGTTGGTGGGCACCCTTGGCGTGATTTCGACTCTATCGGGGGGCCTGCAAATCGACCAGAACAGTGACCGGGTGATGAACTTCCTGCGACTCGCGACTTTTGTCCTCGTCGTGGCGATCCTTTATATTGCGCAAGATGTGCTGCTGCCGGTCGCCTTTGCGGTCTTGGTCGCCTTTTTGCTCGCGCCCTTGGTGGTGCGTTTGACCAAGTGGGGGCTACCCAAGTCGGTAGCGATTGTGTCGGCCGTCACCGTGACGTTCTTACTCATAGGTGGCATTGCGTGGGTCGTCAGCCATCAAGCAGTGAATTTGGCTCAGGCGCTGCCCGACTATGAATCCAATCTTCAAGAAAAGATTCGCATTTTGAAGCAGCCCCATCAGCCGGAGGCATTGACCCGCACCACGGAACTGGTGGAGAAGTTGCGCAAGCAGCTAGAGGCACCTGAGGAAAAGCCGATCACCGCGGCCGTCACCGGAGAAGGGGTAGTAGCTCCGCCGCGTCCAGTCCCGGTGGAAGTGATCACTCCTCCTCCATCTCAACTCGTTTTGGCCAAGGAGTTGCTCGGACCGGTCGTCGAGCCGCTGGGGGTGGCGGGAATCGTGATCGTTTTGGTGATTGCCATGCTCTTCCAGCGGGAAGAAATGCGTGATCGCCTCATTCAATTAATCAGCCACGGAAAGCTGAGTGTGGCCACTGCTGCGATGGAAGATGCTTCGCGGCGCGTTTCTAGTTATTTGTGGATGCAGCTGATTGTGAATGCTACGTATGGGATTCCCGTGGGTGTCGGCCTCTACTTTATAGGTGTGCCCAGTGCGTTTTTGTGGGGCCTGCTGGCGACGCTGCTCCGGTTCATTCCTTTTATCGGTCCATGGATTGCAGCCGTCTTTCCAGTGACCCTGGCGTTCGCGGTTGATCCTGGGTGGAGCATGCTGCTTTGGACTCTAGGCCTGTTCGTAGTCATGGAGCTGATCAGCAACAATGTAATCGAAGTTTTGCTCTATGGAAAAGGCACCGGAATCTCGACGCTGGCATTGCTCGTGGGCGCGATTTTCTGGTTTTGGTTGTGGGGCGCAGCAGGCTTGGTCCTGGCCACGCCGCTGACGGTCTGTCTGCTGGTCCTCGGTAACTATGTACCTGGATTAAAATTTTTGAGTATGCTCCTGGGAAGCGAACCGGCGACTGATCCAGCAACTCGATTCTACCAGCGTATGCTTTCGGAGGATACCGATCACCTGGTGGAGTTGGCGACCGAGCATGTGACACAAAGTTCGTTGCCCGCTTTCTATGACGCGGTTTTTGTGCCCGCGCTGCTTCTTTCAGAAGTCGACCGGCACCAAGGAGTGCTGGCGCCAGCGAAGCAAGCGACGATTTTCCGGACAGCCCGGCAACTCGTGGAAGAGCTCGAGCGCCGTCGAGAGGCAGAGGAAGAGCCTGTCAGCAGCGAGTTGCCCACTCGCATCCTGATTGTGCCTGCCAGTGACGAAGCAGATGAAATTGTCGGATTGGTGCTCAGTTCACTCCTGCGGGCTAAGGGTCTGGGGTCAGAAGTGCTCCCGGTACACGAAGCGGAAGACATTTCCTTAGCGCAACACGGGGACACTCAAGTGGGGGCGATTTGTGTTTCTGCCTTGCCGCCATCGACGTTGCTGCCGGCACGGCAAATGACGCGCCGGCTTCGGCGACGCCGGCGTTCCGTGGCCATTTTGATGGGAGTCTGGTCGCAACAGACCCCCGCAGCGGAGTTGCAGACCCGTCTGAGTCGTCAAGAAGTAGTCGATGTGGTCACGTCGCTAGCGGACGCCGTGGCTTGGCTTGAGCGGTCGGCAACCGTGCAAAACTCACCTGCGGTGAATACGCTTGCTGTAAGTTGAGAAAACTACCGAGAGGGACTTTGGATGCCTTGAAGCAAAGACAAGGGGTCCCGCAGCTCGCGAACGTTTTTGTGATTCCAGGTGTCAGCGAACCGGGACTTGGCAACGGTTCCTTTATCAATTCCTATTTGCTGAGATGCTAAGGCCCATCCGACTTCGGACTTTCTGCAGGTGTTGGTTTCTCGTCGCTTTCATTCTGGCTGGCACGCCTTTGCCATGGGCACAAGAAGCCTCACGCGGCGCGGTCAAATCGTCTCCGCGTCGGGTGCCTCCCACTCGTCCTTCGTCGGGAGGGCCGGCTGCAATTGTTCCTTTACCGGTGCCTGCAGAGATCACTCCTGCTCCGGCTGAGGTCAGAGAGACGGAGCCAATGGTGAAGCCTGAGCCGCCCGTAGGTACCCCGCTTTCGGGTCCGCAGGCGTGGCTGGAAGCGCAGATTGCTTTGTCGCGGTTGGGATTTTCCTGTGGTTCCATTGATGGCGTCGTTGGGCCGCAGACGCGGGCCGCGTTGCAGGCGTTTCAGGCCCGCGAAAATCTCCCGACTACGGGCCAGTTAGATGAAGCAACCCGGAGTTACCTCGTTCTGACGACACCTCCGCTCGTCGAGATTACGCTGACGACAGATGACTTTGCTCGATTGCAGCCTCTAGAGCCAACGTGGTTGGGGAAATCGCAGCAGACGGGCTTGGAGTACACCTCCGTTTTAGAGCGGATCTCGGAGCGAGCACGGGCGAATCCGAAACTCATTCGTCAGTTAAATCCCTCCATCGATTGGGATCACGTTACTCTGGGCGCCGTCGTGACGGTCCCAGACATCTCCACGCCTCGGCCTGAAGAACCGGTGGCACACCTGCACATTCGTCTGGCGGAGCGAGTGCTCACCGCGCGTTCCGCGAGTGGTCGGTTGCTTGCCCGTTATCCCGTGAGTATTCCGCGTGAAGTTGCCAAACGCCCGGTCGGTGAGTTACGGGTTACCGTGGTTGTCCCTGATCCTGATTACACGTTCGACCCGGAAGTCTTCCCTGAGTCGGAAGAAGGAAAGCAATTGGGGAGGAAATTGCGTTTACCGCCAGGCCCCAACAATCCCGTTGGGCTGGCCTGGATCGGGCTGGATCGACCCGGCTATGGTATCCACGGAACCCCTTCGCCGGAGCAAGTCGGGCGCACGGAGTCGCACGGGTGCTTCCGGCTGGCCAACTGGGATGCGGTTTCCCTGCTCTCGATGGCCTGGGTGGGCCTGCCGGTTTTTATCGAACCGTAAAGCGACTATCGTTGGTTAGCGGAGCCCAGGGCGACGCTTGGGAATACGCAAGGCCCAGGCAGGAACCGTGAGCCAATCATCCTTCTTTCCCTGGTAGGGGGCGTGGGTGATGCGCATCAAAGTGCAAAGGCAGACGCTGTCGAAAGCTGCTGGCTTAAGGGCGGCGAGCACTGGGTGATCCCGCAGTGCTTGAGCGATGTGAATGGGATAGTATTTGGGCTCGAGATCGGACTTCTGCAACTGTCCGACAATGTCTTGGATGACCTCAAGGCACTCGTGCGGGACGGGGCAAAACGTGGCGACGTAGCCCTGGGCGTCGTGAAATTTCCAGCCATCTGTGATGAGGTAACCACACGCAAACGTAATGGGGGCCCAAGACGATCCCAGGCCTTGAGCGGCCGCCTGCGCCTGTTTCTGGTTGGTGAAAACCGAGACGGCTGGGTGGTAGGGAGAGGCGGGGAGGAAAATGGATTCGACTGTAGCCGANNTTGCTCACAGGTACAGAAGGTCGGAACCGGGAAAAGCCCCGGTTCTTTTCCGTTAAGAACGGCCGAAACACGCCGAACATCAGCGAAAAGTGAGAGCGACTCTCGCCTCTCCTTGGGGGGTAGGGTGTTCACCCTAGCCGTAAAAAGAGCCTCGAGAGGCTACACGCATCCTGCTGGCAAAGTGACGGCGCCGTGTGGCTTATGGGGCAAAGGGGGGTTAATGAACGTGTTCCACGGGCGTGAGAATTCCCTGGATCCAGTCGGTCCATTCACCTGAGGTGAGTGGCTGAAAGGCGATTTTTTCTTCCAGTCGTTTTGCCTCCGCACGCAGATGTTCCTGGGCGAGGATTCGGTGTCGCACGCTTCCGTCTGGAGCCAAGCCCAGAACGATTGCGCCCGGTGCCTCACGGAGCGCGGGGAAGGGTTTGAACTCGTTCGCCCATGTCTCGGGTCGATAATAACAGCCCGCGTCCGTGAAGACGCGGTGGGCGGGAAATGGAGGCGTCACAAAAGGGGTTCCTAACGCGTGGGGGCAACCCCAGGACCAAAGCCAAGCGGTTCCCCTCACGGCTGGCATAGAGGCGAGGATCAAGGAGCCAGGAGGAGCCTCATTCGCGGCAACGGAAGCCACTTGGATTGCCTGGAGGGAAATCACTCCGTTATGTACCCAGTGTTTGGATGCAAGGGTGTGTCCGGCTCCCATCCACGCGACCACAAGTGCCGCGAGGATAGCTCCCGTACGTGGGCCTAGGTAGGATGCGAGCAGCCCGGCCCCGATGGCTAATCCGGTTGTAGGGAAATAAAGGTGACGCGGGGAAAAGTACCCCACCAGGAGCAGTCCTCCTACGGTAACAAGCCACCAGCCTGTGGTGAAAAAAATGACCCGGCCTGCAGCTTGCCAATTCTTCCCCAAGGTGACGAGCAGGCCGAGTAGGGTAGAAGCTGCTGCCCCTAATCCGATGGTTCGAAGGGTGTCCAACCCTGGTGTCATGGTGAACTCCGCCTTCCCGAAGAACGGCAAGATAGGTGCTAGCCAACCCAAGTAGCTTACTTGTCGCTTCCACGCATCGGCGGCATGCCACGTGGACCCTGGCACGGTGGCGTTACTGCCGAAGGCCGCCTGGCGGCAAGTATGATAGGCGACGGCCACGATCGCCACCACGAGAAGAAGGGCTCCTCGACGCAACCACACCTGACGCGAAGCACGACTATCAGTAAGAAGCCAATAAAGCAGCAGGAGGGGAGGAGCGAAGAGGCAAAGTTCTTTTGAGAAGACGCCGATCGCTAACCAAAGGCTCGCGGCGAGGAGAGAGCGGCCGCGTCCATGGTCAGAAAAGCTCTCTGCGGTGATCCAAAACCAAAGTGCGCACGCGGTGGAGAGCACATCCACCCGTCCAGTGATCCAGGAGACGGGTTCCAGGTGGGCAGGGTGAAATGCGAAGATCAGTCCTGCGGTGAGGGTGGCGAGGCGGCTGCCGTCGCTGTACCGCCAGGTCATCACGACCACCGCGAGCAAGACGGCGAGGTGAAGGGCGAGATTGGTGAGGCGGTAACCCAGCGGATTTCCTCCGTAGAGTTGAGCGTCCAGCATGAAACTGAAAGCGGCGAAAGGTCGGAGTTCTGAGAGTTGGAAACCCCAGATGCCCTCGGACCACTCGCGGACAAAAAGCCTGGGCCACTCTGACCACGGAAAGCTGTGGAACCGGGCTACGTAGACGAAGTCGTCGCCTAAGAACCCGCCGCTCAGGGTGCGCACAAAGGCGAGGACGCCGACGACCAGTATGCTGCAAATCAGCCAGGGAGGAAGCATGGGCTGCAAGTCGTGGCGATCGCGCATGGGAGCGACCAAGTCAGGTTCGCCAATTTGGAGCAAGCCCCAGGGGACCTGATGTTTCGCAACGAATTCATCGTGCGTTCATCTCTCCTTCACAAATAGGAGATAGCATGGGACCATGCCTCAACGTCGTCCTTCGTTAGCCTGCAGGCGTCCGCTTTTGAGCAGACGTCGCTTTTTCAAATCCATCGCGTCAGTCTGCACCTCTCCAAAAAAAGGAGAGGATGAAGCCTAAACATCTCCCGAGACTGTGGTGCGCGTTAGCCGGTGTTTTGCCGCTGGAGGGAACGGGTCAACCACTCACAAGGCGAGTAGGGCCTGGTGTTGTGTTCGACTCCCGGAATCACGCCTCTGCCGATCAGCAGTTGCGGGAGAAGTTGGGTGCGGAGACTAACCAGGCGGAGATGTCNNCACTGAGTTTGGGGTGAGCGGTGCGTAGGTGGGCCGCACACTCGGCGTCGGAAATAAAACCGAGTTTTCCTCGGGCGGCAGGGTTGTGCTGACGAGGAACGGGCTTCACTCTGCCCCGATGCACACATCCCTTGGCCGTTTCCGTCTGGCGGGCATGCTCGAAGGCGCATCGTTCCTCCTCCTTTTGTTTGTAGCTATGCCGCTTAAATACCTGGCGGATTGGCCCCTGGGCGTGCGCGTAGTCGGGATGGCGCACGGCGTACTTTTCCTCCTCTATTTGTTGGCGATCGTCCCGGCAGCAATCGATCATCGTTGGTCGTGGAAACGGATCGCGGGTGCGGTGGTGGCGAGTTTGCTTCCGTTTGGCCCCTTTGTCTTCGATGCCAAGGTCCTACGCCGTGAAGAGGCTCTATCCACCCGGCAGGACAATTTGGCTTAATGGCGCCGCCGTGTTTTCGGTTGCGGATTTTTCGGAGAACGTATCCGACCCGTTTTCACTGCGTTTTCTGAAGCGACCGGTGGAGGAGAATCCGGCTTCTCTTCAAGAGCCACCGGCGCAGGGGTAGAGACCGAGTTGAATTTAGAGCGAGCGGACAATCGCGCTTCCGCTTCCTCAATAGTCCGCGGCCAATCCTGCTTCAGCAATCGCGACAGAGAGCGGTCGGCGAGGAGTTTTCCTCCCGTTTGGCAGCGTGGACAGTAATTCACTTCATTCTCGGCGTAGCGTATGCGCTGGATCGGGGTGCCGCAGCGCGGACACGGTGCCATGAACTTTCCATGCACCGCCATCGCCGGATGGAAGGCGGTCACCTTGGAAGGAAATTCGCGGCCTGCTTCTTCACGCAAACGTGCAGTCCAGAGCTGGAGAACGCTGCGTACGGACGCGAACAATCGCGCGCGTTCCTCATCCGAGAGTGATTGGGTCAGTGTGACGGGAGAGAGTTGCGCATGGTGAAGGATTTCATCCGAGTACGCATTGCCGATTCCGCTGAAGATGCGAGGGTCAGTGAGGGCGCGTTTCAACGTATGGTTGCTCGCGGTGAGCGCCGCGGAGAAAGCGCTCAAGGTACAGGTGAGCGTTTCTAAGCCCCCAGGGTCGTGAGCGTTCAGTGCGTCTTTTCCCTTTAGCACATGAAGAGACGCACGTCGTTGGGTGCCCGCTTCCGTCAAGGCAAGGCTACCCGTTGAAAAAACAAAGCTGGCAGCGGTGGCTGCACCCCGTCCTTTTTTATTCGCGGTTAGCCATTGGAGCCGTCCGGCGATCATGAGATGAATTACCAACCAATGGTCATCGGGAAATCCGAGGACGATGCGTTTGCCGATTCTTTGGAGGGAGGTGACTGGGCGGTTTTCCAAGGACGCGATCGGTGGAGAAAACGTTCGCAAGATGAAAGGGCTGGCGAGGTGAACCCGCAGCAGGGTTTGACCCAGGATTCGCTGCTCTAACGCTTCGAGGTAGACGGTGATGTCGGGAAGCTCCGGCATAGGTTCAGGGACGAGAGGGCGCGGGCATTTCCTGACCGGACAAGTCGATCTCCTTAGGACGAGCAAAGGTGAAGCAAGCGACAGCGCCCAGAACGAGGATGAGAAGAGCAAACGCGCCGGGGAGAAGATAGCCTCGGCTCAACATCCCGACCCCAAGGGCCGCTGCCAGGATGTGGGCTCCGCTGACGATACCGCGACCGAGTGAGGCACCGCCGCGGCGTTTGATGACGTCGCGTCGTGCGGTGGGACGAATAACCGTCACCTGTAGCCACGAGCACGCACTCGCGGCGATAATCGAGGTCAATAACGTGATCCCGGCCAAGCCTGGCCGCCCGACGAAAACTAAAATCAGGCAAATGATCAGAGCGAGGAGCAAAGGAAGCGCCATTCCTGCCATCATTTTGGCGATGCGGAGGTGGAGTTCGGACGATGGACTCATGCGAATGAGATCCCAGCCCTCTTCACCTGAGGCCGCCACAGCGGTGAGTAGCATGGAGAATTGGGGGGCGATGACGGCGGCCACAGGCGCGATNNCTCCTCGACCAAAGCTGAAAAGACCAGGAATGAGGTAGAGTGCCGACGGGAGAATTTGTGCGAGCAGCAGTGGGTCGCGGGCGATCAACCTCAGGTCCTTGCGGAAGGTTGCCAGGCGAAGCCCCTCCGCCCAGCGGTAATGACGCATGGAAAGACTGCGGCGCTCACCACCCAGCGCTATTGTCGCGTCCTGACTTCCCGATACAAAAATGCGTGACAGGCTTCGCGTGGCCAAGGTCACGGCCGCCACGGTAAAGACGAGGAGGCTGGCGATTGGTACGATTTCACCACGTGCGGCTCGGGCGAGAGCGGTGAAGGCAGGCTGTTGTGCAAGAGAGATCAGGCTGGAGAACACGGCCTCACCCTTGCTTTGGGGAAGAAAGCGCGTGAGTTGAGTTTTGAGAAAAACGCTGGCGCTCAGAACTGCTGCGGTGACTTGCACCGTCACTCGAGCTCGGCGCACGCCCAGCAGTTTCACCAAGCTCAACGTCAGAGAAATCCCAAAGGCTGCTGCGAGAGCGGCGAGGAGTATCCAGACAAGAAATCCCGCTGCGTACCCAGAGGAAAGACGGATGGTGGCCGCATTGAGCAGCGGCAGGAGAAATAACGCCACGCTCAGAAAGCCGCTAGTACCGAGGGAGAGCAGGCGTGCAAGCAGCACCGCGCGGGGATTGAGCGGCGAGCTCAAAAGCAGATCGAAATCGGCTCGTTCATAGAGCAACCCGATCGCCGTATTCATGGTTGAGCCGAGGATGAAAAAACCAAAGAAGAGCCAAATAGCGCCCTCGATCGCTAATGGCGGAGGTTGCCGCAACGCACCGAAGAGGAAAAACGTAAGCACGTGCCCGCCCACTAAAACAAGCCCGAGCAGAGCCCAGGTAGCGAGCATCCGCTTCCGACGGCTGAGGTACTCCCGCCAGAGCAGACGTAGGTCATTTTTTACGATGACCCCGGTTTGTTGCCATAACGACTGCGCGGTCATGACGGACTTGAGGGCGGCTCGGGAGCAGACTCTGTGACCGCGAGGAAAACGTCTTCGAGGGTGCCGCCGTGCTGTCCCGCTTGGCTGCGGAGCTCCTCCAGGGTGCCTTCGGCGGCGAGCGCTCCTGCGCGAATAATTCCGATACGGGAGGCCATGCGCTCGGCCACATCGAGAATATGCGTCGTCAGGACCACGGTTCCGCCCCGGGTGACAAAGTCATTGAGCAGGTCCTTCACCAAACGGGCCGCCGAGGCGTCCAGCCCGGTGAGAGGCTCGTCCAGGAGCATGAGCGTGGGCGTGTGGATGAGGGCCCCGGCGAGTGCCATCTTCTGTTTCATGCCGCGGGAAAACCGTTCAATGTAGTCGTCGCGCTTTTCCCACAGCCCCAGGATCTGCAGCAACTCCTCCGCACGAGGCTGGGCTTGCGCACCCCGCAGATTCCACAGTGCAGCCACAAATTCCAAGTATTCCAGAGGTCGGAGTTTTCCGTAGAGAATCGGATCGTCAGGAATATATGCGAGCGGTCCTTTGGCGTGGGTAGGATGATCCCGGAGCGAAACTCCATGAATCCAGATTTCTCCGTCATCTGGACGGAGCAGGCCTGCGATCATACGAATCGACGTCGTTTTTCCCGCTCCATTGGGACCAAGAAACGCGTAGAGTTCACCCGGTGGGAGCCTCAGGCTTAATCCATTGACGGCCTGCAGTGAGCCGAATGCTTTTTTCAACCCTTTGACTTCGCAGGCGGGAACGAAATGATCGAGCGGAGAGGTAGGCGGAAGAGGCGGGGTGGTCGCTTCGAGCATGGGAGAGGAGAAGCCGGTGGGATAAGGGAGCCTGGCGAGAGGAGGAAAAAGCGCCAGTAACGAATTGCGGATCTCCTTATAGCCTTTTGCGCACTCCATCTGTGGGTTTGGCAAACCTCTCGCGAAAGCGGTAAAGGAAGGAAGGCGTCAGCAAGTCCGTAGTGGGGCGACGACGAGCAGGGCCATCAGGGAATTTTCGGATCCTTGCTTAAGAAACAGGATCCTCCTTGTCGCTTGCGAACTGGCGTGAAAGGCCGCGGTCTTCGTGTTTCTGTATGGAACTTTCGCCTGCACTCTCTTTTTGGCGGCGCATCACGCCCAGGCAATATGCGGTCGGTTCGCTCGTCCTCATCGGCTTGATCACGCTGATCGTGTTCTATCAGCACATTGACCTGCAGGCGTTGCACCATCGCGCAGAGGAGATGAATGGCGTCACACTCTTTGCAATCGTGACGTTACTTCCTCTAGTGGGCTTTCCCGTAAGCGTTCTTCACGCAATTGTGGGGGCTCGCTTTGGTATGGGCATGGGAATGCTCCTCGTAGCGACAACCATTTTTCTTCAGATGCTGGCGAGCTACGGATTGGTGAAGCTGTTTCCTGACCTCTTTGCTCGGAAGCTGGAGCCTCTGAGAAAACGCCTGCCCAAAGTGGCTCACCGACCGCTCACGCTGTTTGCGCTCCTCCTCCCGGGAGCACCTTTTTTTGCCCAGAATTACGTGCTTCCCTTGGCTGGTGTACCCTTGCGACTTTTTCTGTGTCTGGGTCTGCCGATTCACACCACGCGTTCGGTAATCGGTGTTTTGTTCGGCCATTTGAGTNNGAGTGATCACCTCACGCCGTGGAAAATTGCTGGATTCGTCCTTTACACGGTCAGCGTGATGGCGGCGTGTGCTCTGGCGTTTCGGCGACTGCAGAAGGCAATGCAAGATCGGCCACCAGCGGAAGATGGTCCGAAGCAAGACGAGTGAGTTCAGTGCGGGGCACGACCACTTTCTGGGTCTCGAAGTGCCTTGAGATAAAAATGTGGTCGATCCGGGTGAAAGGCTGGAGGGAACTAAACGTCAAAAGCGGACGGTGCCCTTTGCGTGCGGCCTGAACATCGCGAAGCTTCCGCGCCGCCAAGCCATAGGGCGCACTTCCGGGCATAAGGTTAAAATCGCCACAAAGGATGACAGGCTCTCGATCGATGACCGGCTCGAGCCAATCCTTGCTCAGAAGGGCCTCCATTTGAAGGTAACGTTCCTTAACGCCCAAGCCAAGATGGGTGGTGACTACGTTGACGATCGTGTCGCCAATCGACACTCGCGTCCAGAGCGCACCGCGCGCTTCTTGGAGCCAACTTTTCGGATCTGCGGGTAGCGCACCCGTTTTTACGACCTCAATCGGCCAACGGCTCAGTACGGCATGTCCGTAACGATCGTCTCCTCGAATCACCGTGGGACAATAGACGACGTGGTACCCTAGTGATTTTGCGATGAGGGAGGCTTGGTCTTCCAGCCGAGATCGATGGCGACCGTGGTCGAGTTCTTGCAGAGCGACAATGTCCGGATTCTCTCGTTGAATCACGCGGGCGATACGGCGGGGCGAAACACGTCCGTCCATCCCTCCACAATTGTGCGTATTGTACGTCATCACCCGTAGCGAGGCACCACCACCCGCCGCGGCGCTCATAGATTCTTCCATGGTAGCACGGCCGAGAAGGTCCAGTGCGGCCGCGCGTAGTCCTTCGGGTCTTACAAAATCTGCTGCACCTGGTGGGAGCCGTGTGGCCGGAGGAACGAGGAGAAAACCCTGAGTTTCATCGGGACCGGGGCCTGCGTGGGCACCGCGTTCGGGAGCGAACGTCCAGGGGCGCTCGTCATGACTCCATCCCAAGAGAATTAAATCACCCGCATTCGGGGTCTCGCAGAAGGAAACTAAATCTTGAGCGATTTCCTTTCGTAAAGGTTCAGGGTGTGCGGGCAGTCGCTCGTTCGCGCCTTCGGGCAGTGAGGTCTCGCCATCGCGATGATACCACGTGATAGCGCCGTCGGTGGTGCGATGGAGGACTCCCGGGATTTTCCCTTCGCGTACCAAACGTTTGGCGAACGCTTGTTTTTGTTCATCGTCCATCGGACGAGCGAAGTAGACATGGCCTACGGGCCCCATGGCAGCCACGGAGAACGTGAGGTTCTCCTCTTCGGAAAGTTGGAAGCCAGAGCGATCGCGCTCCTGTTGAACGGGATTGCTATGACGTCTGCGCGAGAAGTATCGGGATTGCGGACGCGATTGGGGACGAACTTTCCAAGCGGCATCGTGAGCCCGAGACAGTTCTAGGCAGGTGGCAATGGTCTGCTCGACACCGCCCGGAAACTCAGTCGCGTAAGATCGTGTTCGTTCCTGACCGTGGTCGGAGAAGATCCACACTTGGTAGTCGCGGCGGGTGGATCGATGGGCGTTGCGATAGAGACCTTTGATCGCGCGATCGATTCCTTTCAACGACCAGTGAGCGAAACGCGAGCCGGGTCCGCGACGGTGGGAAAGTTCATCGTAGCCGAGAAAATTGACGTGGACGATCGGCAAACCGCGGGCCACGTCCACCTTCGCTCCGATCGAGACCAATTCCCGGAGTCCGATACCGACAAATGTCCTCGAGGCGACCATCGTCATTTCGGGCTTGATCCATTCTCCGCGGAAGATTCCTCGGATCGCTGCGGGAATCGCGATGGCCAACTCCAGCAGCAGCAGTCCGGCGATGCGGATGGCGGATGCGAGGTGAAGACAGATAAAAATGAAAATGTTCGAAATCTTTCCCGTGCGCCACATATCGCCAAAGCCGATACTGGCAGCGCAGAAGTGGCTCTCTTGTTGACCGGCTCCACCAGTGTAGATGTTCGACCACGAACTCCCTCCTTTGAGGAGACCTTCGGCATTTTCTTGGAGCCGCGACTCCACGCCCTTGGCCCATTCCGAGTTATACATCACACCGAGCTCGCGCCGCGTGCGATCGTAGAAGCTAAACGCGGGAACCGCAGAGTGGACTCCGTAGTACAATTCCGCTTGGACCGCGGGCGTGGTGCTCGGAATGCCTGGATAAAACGTGTGCAGGCTGTACCGGCCCCGTCGACGCAGACGGGCTAAAAACGGCATGCGTCCCTTGGCGAGCGCTTCCTCGAGTTGGCGCCGACTGAACCCGTCGATTTGAATTAATAGCAGACCTGGTTCTTCCGCAGTTCCCTCGGAGGGAGTGAGGCCGAGATGACGGATCGCCCACTCGCTGCGGCTGAGTTTACGATGGAATCTGCGGGCGTATGCTTCGAGAGCAGCAAACATGCGTGGTTTGGGTTCCTTTAAGCGACGACTGCCTGAACAATCGACTGGGCCTTTTGAGCCAAGAGGTCCCACTCGACGCCCACGCGCTCCAACAATGTTCCCCAGGGACTCCGTTCGGCCAGCAGGCGCTCACGGCGAGTCAATCGGCGGATGTCCTCGTAGAACGCCAGTGCTTGGTCGGCACGGTTTTCTTGAGAAAATTCTTCAGCCGTCTCCTTGGCAGCCTGGGCAAACGCTTCGCGTTCGTCGTTCCGCTCGTGAAGCCGCAAGAGATGGCTCGCGAAAATTTTGGCCGGGGTACGCGCGGCCAGAAGGAAACCATTTTTTTCGTGTCGTACCACCTCACGTACGCCCGAGGCGTTCAGAGCGACCACGGGGAGTCCGGCGGCCATGGCTTCGGCTACGACCATACCTTGAGTTTCACTTTGTGAAGCGAACGCGAAAACATCCATGGCGCAGTATCCGTCAGCAAGAGCTCGGCCGGTGTGTTTGCCGGCGAGAATCAGGTGGTGAGCGATTCCGTGCCGCGTGAAAATCTCCTTAATTTGCTCCTCAGAGGGTCCTCCTCCGACCACGAGAAAGCGGGCGTCGCGCTTCTGTTTGACCATGAGCGCGACGGCTTCTGCCAAGTATCCTAAGTTCTTTTCGGGAGCGAGACGGCCTACATGGCCTACCACAAAAGCGTTGGCCGGAATCTTGAATTTTTTGCGGAAGCGCGCGCCATCACCCGCAGCGAAAAGTTTGACGGGAATACCGGTAGGCACTACGCGGATGGGCACGGTGACGCCGCGTTTTTTGATTAAACGCGCGATACTCTGACTCGGTGCGATTACCCCGTCGCAGAGGTTGGCAAATTGAGTGGAGAGATTGATCGCCACGTCTTTGAGCGTCGGTGAGTCGAACGGAACGTAGTGGGTGTAGTCTTCGTACCGCGTATGATGGGTAAAGATCACGGGCACATTCTTGCTCGCGCCAATGCGCAAGGCCGAGTCCCCGAGCAAAAAGGGATGATGGGCGTGAATGATATCGGCTTGAAAATCGTCCAGGCGCTGGGAAAGCGCGGTGGCGAGTGGGAGCCGAACCGAAAAATCACTCCCGTTAAATTTTTGCAGAGCGGGCACGCGTTCGACGATGGCTTCTTGCCGCCGGGTGAGGGGTTTGCCCTCGAACTCGGGAGCCACGACGAGAACCTGATGTTTGCGCCGCCGGAATNNATTCCTCAGCAAACGTGCTCACAGAGCGGGCGACCCCACCGACGTGCGGTAGGTACGTGTTGGTCATCATGCAGATTTTCATGGAAGCGAAGGCAGAGCGAACGAGGAGAAAGATGCGGGAGAATCGATCGTGATAAAGCGATGAGCGGGAAGATGCAGATCGAGCGAAGGAGGTGTGCCCCGCCACGTGGCGTCCACATCAATGCGGGTGGAGGCGGTACCGTCGAGGAAGCCTTTGATCTTCACAGAAACAGGTCCAAAGGAGGTCAGCGTGGGGCCGAAGAAAATCTCTTCTCCCGAGCGTATCCATTCGGGGCGAATACCAGCACCGATGACCAAACGGCCACTTTCTTCGCGCACGAAGCAATTCCGCAGCATAAGCGCCCATTCCGCAGCAGCCCAAATATGTTCTCCATCTCCCATGCATCCGCCTAAGGTCCGTGGGTGGATGGCCTCGGGCCATTGGCCGGTGGGGGAAGCGAGCGCCGCTACGGCGTCGATGAGAGCCCACGCTTCATCCACTTGACCAGCGCGGAGTCGAACTTGGGCCAAGTGAAGGGTGAGGTAGGCGTTAATTCCAGAGTGAATCATGTTCTGGAAAAATCCGCCGCGATAGCTGCTATGATCGCGGAGGAAGTCTGCCGTCTTGAGAATGCGAGAATCGCCGGGCGGAAAGAGCTGTAGGGGATAGTCCGCGACAAGAGATCCAACGGCACCGGAATCCATCCTCCGCTTGGGAGACGCTGGAATCGCGCCAGGAAACCGACGGTGGGGTCCGGCCGGAAATGACTGTTCGATGGTAGTGAGAAACTCCGCGGCTTCACGCTCGCAGGCGCAGGAAAGCTCAGGGTTGTGCGCTGCCAGGAGGCGAGCTGCGCTCTGCAGACCGGCCACTCCCCAAAAATCGTCCCAATAATAAAAATCATTCGGCCCTAAGTGCTCAGCACTGAATCCTGCGGGCAATAGTCCGGCTTCGGGACGTGGTGGATTCAGTGGCAGACGTTTTCGCGTGATCCACTTGGCGCCCTTGGCAACCGCATCCAGCCACGCTTGAGGCAGCGTTTCGCCGGTGACCGCCGCGAAGCGGTGGAACGTCCATAAGGCTTCGCCGTTGGCGTCCCATTCACCCTGTTGCGATAAGAAATACCCGTCGCTGCGTTGCCGTGGCGCAAACTCGGCCAGCGCACGACGCGTCCGATCGACTCCTCCGAGAAGCAGAAGGGCGTGGAGAACGAAAGCGGCGTCACGAAACCAAAACCGTTTGTAGGTGTAAGGGCCGGGATAAACTTCGCCAGGCGAGTGGAGGACGAGATTGGCTGCGGCCAATTCGTAGAGCGTTTGGAGGCGCGTGTCGGGGATGCGTAATTTGGCCAGAGGAGCGAGAGCGTCCTGCCATGGCGGAATCGCGGTGAAATGCAGTTTCTTTTTTGGCGCCAGCTCATTGCACACCGGGGCACGGACGATGAGTGGCTGGTCACGCAGGGCAGCCAAGGGAAACAACGCAGCGCCCGTGGCCATTCCCACAGGACATGAAACAGAACGCGTGGTGGTAGGCTCCGCGAGTCGCAGAGAGACATCTCCATCCCGATAGACTGACAGGACATCTCGCTCGGGCACGCGGTCAAACGTCACCGCCTCGCGACCCTGGATATTCCAGCCCAAGCCGTTTTCACGAATCTCTAGCTTTTCAATAAAACTGATGCCTTCCGGGTTATAAGGACGGAGGGCTACTACCAAGTGGCCATCATACGGTGCGTTAGGTTGAACGGCNNAAGGCACATCGGCTCACCGGCTTCGAGAGTCAGAGTGACATCGCTAACCAGAGCGGTTTGACCTTGGCTGGCTTGAGAGCGAACGCGGAGCGTATCCGTGAAATCGAGGGTTTGGAGGACCTGCTCATCCTTTAATTTAGACGGGTAGAAGGCAGCGCGGGGGTCGTGCGACGGGACAATCCAAAAATCNNTGACCAGACCCCTTGGGTCCACGATCGGGTAGTAAGGTATGTCTGGTAGCCCTACCGCCGTCCAATTCCTATGAGTGAGATTGATGTGACTGAACGAAAAGGCACGAGGAATGAAGGAGTCATCCGCGGGATTGAACTGTCGCTCCACCCAAAACGGCCAAATCCAATCTAAATTGTTTTGAATTGCCTTCGTATTCACCAAGCCGCGCGCGTGGAAAAGCATTCCTGCCCGGAGGAGTTCGATCGGTTCGGCGAATTCAGACGGTTGGGAAAACCCTCTTAGTTTGCCGAGCAGACTGATGGGGTCAAAGAAGCCGTAAGCTCGTGCGACACGGGTGACCAAAAAACGTAGAGGACGACGGATGAGCAGCATGGACAAAAAGGGAAGCGTGGAATCCCATCTCGTTTGTCCCGCTAATCTCAGGAAAGCTCCGTACCGACCTCATGACGCCTATCGGTATTTCTCCTGTCCTGAAGGTAGGGGAGCACCCGCGCACCTGTTTTTTGCGAGCCAGGCCCGTTTAAAGATGAGTCAGGAGCCATCAAACCTGCTGAACTGCCGACAATTATATATTTAATTGCAGATGTTTGCGTAAGGCTTTTGCGCGTTGAGGCCTTTATTTCGAGGGGAAAATTAGCATTCCCTCGGACAAATCACGCTCCTGCTTATTCCAGGGCTCAGCCGGTATAAGAAACATTTCAAGAGTTGACGGAGGTGGGGGCGTTTGCCTTGGTCTGATCCTTTCCTATCGTTCCACGTCCCTCCGCGCGTCCATGTCACGGATCAACAAACTCGCTCTTCTCCTTACACTACCGGCTACGGGCGTGCCCGTGTTTGCCGCTGAAGGCGGGCATGGCGTTTCCCCTGCCGCGCAAGCCCTTTTCCATATTGGACCCTTACCGGTGACCAATAGTATGGTGACCAGCTGGGTGGTGGCGGCGGTTTTGATTATTGTGATTCGGATGGCTGTGGGCCGTCCGAAATTGGTTCCGACGCGAGGTCAGTCCATGGTCGAGAGTTTGGTGCAAGGGATCTTAGATCTTACGTCGCCGATCGTCGGTAGTAAGGTGGCTCGTGCTACCTTTCCTCTCTTAGTCGGTTTGTTCATCTACATTTTGATCCAAAATTGGAGCGGACTGTTCCCTGGAGTGGGCACGATCAAGCATTTCGATCACGCGACGGGCCATTGGAATGATGTGATTCGCCCCGGAAACGCTGATATGAATGGGACGATTGCCTTGGCCTTGGTTTCCTTCGCGGCTTGGGTTTATTTTATTCTGCGTTATGCCGGTCCTGGAGTGGTGTTGTTCGATATCTTTGGCAACAAGGCGGACAAAAAAGAAATTCCGGCTGCGATCTACTACTTCCTTTTCCTGATCTTCTTTGCCGTCGGTATCATCGAGTTGATCTCCATTGCTTTCCGCCCGGTTTCTTTGTCGTTCCGTCTCTTTGGTAACGTTTTCGGTGGTGAAAATCTGCTGCACGCAATGTCAGGCCTGCAGAAATGGGGTCTGCCGATCCCGTTCTACTTCTTGGAAATCCTCATCGGTTTCGTCCAAGCGTTGGTCTTCACACTCCTCGTGAGCGTGTACATCGGCCTCATTTGTAATCACGGCGATGACCATGCGGAAGAAGGCCACGGTCACGGACACGGCAAACCCGCTGAAGCGCACCACTAATTTAAACCCTTTGTCGTCGGGAGCGTGCCAATGCTGTGCGCACGGCGGTAATCCAACCAATAGACTAAATCACTACCATGATCACCATCCTCGCTGAAATCACCGGCAGCATTCAAGGCGCGCTCGGCTGTTTGGCCGCCGCCATTGGCGTAGGTCTCGTCGGCACGAAGGCCGTTGAGGCCGTCGGCCGCAATCCCGGCGCTTCGGGCAAGATCCTCGTCCAGTCCATCATCGGTATGGCGCTGGCTGAAGCGGTCGCGTTCTACGCGCTGTTCCTCGGTAAGTAATCTGAGTTCTTCCTTACCGCACGGCGCGCTCTGCCGTGTCGTGCGGTCCCTTTTCCGTATCCGCCATGCTCTCCTCGTTGCTTTATATCGCAGCCACCACAGGCGTTGAAGGTGCCGCTCACGGCGGGGCCTCCGGCATCACGAAGATCACTTCGGATTTCGGTATCGATCTGCCGTTCATCCTCGCCCAGGTGGTGAACTTCGCGGTCGTCGCCTTCCTTCTTTGGAAGTTCGCTTTCAAGCCGGTCATGGCGACCATCGAGGAGCGCCAAACCAAGATCGCTGCAGGCTTGAAGTACGCGGAGGATGCGAAAGCACAGCTCGCAAGCGCGCAGCAGGAAAATGCCGCCATCATCAAGGCGGCTCAGGCAGAAGCCACGCGCTATATCGAAGAAGCCCGCAAGACCGCGAAAGAATTTTCTGAGCGCGAAACGGCTGCAGCCACTGAGCGCGCCAACGGGATCATCACCAAAGCGCAGCAAGCCATCGATCTCGAGCATAAGAAGATGCTCGACCAAGCCCGCGGCGAAATCGCCCGCTTGGTGATCACCACGACCCAACGGGTTTTGGCTAAGGAGCTTTCCGACGCCGACCGTGCACGGTTCAACGAAGCCGCTGCCAAGGAGCTGGCCAACGTTTAAGCGCACGCGCGCCGAGGTCACCTTCGTTCCGCAGAACTTCGTCTACGTCACTTTCCCTCCATGGCCGCTCCCAAGAAGCAAGTTCAACAGCTCGCCCGTCAGTTTTTCGCGATGAGCCTCGTCGACGGGCGTCTGTCCGAGGAACGCGTCGCGGGAGTTCTTTCTTATCTGGAGAAAAATCCACCCGCTCAGCCGATCGAGGTGCTCAAAGCCTACCAACGTTTGGTGGCCATTGAAGTCGCCAAGAATGAGGCGGTGGTGGAGCATGCTGGCCCCATCGGAGCGGATGTCTTGTCGTCGATTGAGTCCTCCATGTCTCAGCGCTACCAGCGCACGGTTACGGCCAAGTCGAAACCGAATCCCGCGCTGCTTGCCGGCCTTCGTGTCCGCGTCGGCGATGACATCTATGAGTCTTCCGTGGCGAACCAACTCGCCGGTCTCACCCTTTAATTTTAGTCTTTTAACGCAGTCCTAACCCTTCCGCCGCATGAGCACGGTTCTCGAACAAATCGAACAGCAGATCGCCAAACTTTCCAGCAAGGCGGTTCGTAAAAACACCGGTGTCATCCGCACCGTCGCCGACGGCGTCGCCAAGATCGACGGCCTCTCCGACGTGGTGTACAACGAGATGGTCCAGTTCCCCGGCGGCGCCACGGGCATCGCTCTGAACTTGGAAAAAGATGAAGTGGGCTGCGTGGTGCTTGGGGACATTTCCGGCCTCAAAGAAGGCGACGAAGTCCAAACCACCGGAAAGCTTCTCTCCATTCCTGTCGGAAAAGGCCTGCTCGGCCGCGTGGTCGACG
>DKKJ01000324.1 GCA_002455175.1 Opitutaceae bacterium UBA6669 | reverse complement strand
GTTTCATGTCAGGCACACGAGTATCGCCTAAAGGCGGTCCGAATCTCCGCCTCCGAGCTTGGAGTTCGGCGTTTAGGCTGTCCGAAAAGCCTGCCGAAATACCTTCCGCCTAAAGGCGGTACTCCGTGCGTAGGCGACTTCATTCAACCGAGAGCAAACCGGTCACGACAGTCTCTGCTCCTTAGCGGCACCTGAAAGAAGCGTGTGTCGCCGGACTCCCCGACTATAAACCACAGACACGTTTCAACCGCCGCTCAAGCTCGATCCGCGCTTCAATTCGTTATGAAGAAAAGTCACCGCATAGTCGATAAACGCGCTTACTCGCGCCGGCAGCAGCCTCTGCCCCGCATAAACCACGTGGATCTGCAAATCCTTCGCTCGCCACAGCGGAAGCACTCTCTCCAGTCGCCCCGCTGCGAGATCATCTTTGATTAACCAGTCAGGCAGCACACTGACACCCAATCCAGCACGCACCGCTTCGCGAACGCTCGTCACACCTTCTGAGACTAGGACAGGTCGGATACGCACACTCTGCTCTGCGCCTTTGCGAGACTGGAGCATCACTTCTTTCGCTCCCCAAAACTGGGAGCCGGCCAACGCTACCCACGGCCATCCGTTCAAATCGGCCGGGCTCTTGACCGCTGGGCGACTTTTGATGACCGAAGGTGCTGCCGCCAAACAGAGGGATATCGATCCAGCGGGACGGACAATCACACTCTCGTCCGTGATCTTCCCTGGGAGAATCCCGACATCACAGCCTTCCTGCATCATATGCAACGGACGGTTATTGAGCGCCAACGACGCAGTAACCTTAGGATGGTCTAAAAGAAACTGACTAATCAGCCGAGTGACAATGAACTGTCCACAGTCCACGGTCGCAAAGAGCCGAAGATGACCGCTTAGAACCATCTGCTCATCCCGCAGGCGCCGCTCGACGTCCTCGGCATGTGTCAGCAGTCCTTTTGCTTCGACCATCAATCGCTGGCCCGCTTCGGTGACATTCATCTGATGTGTGTCTCTCCGGATAAGCTGAGCGCTGCAGAGTTCCTCTAACGTGCGCAGCTGACGACTCAAGGTAGGCTGCGAAATCCTCAACCTACGTGCTCCCGCCGAGATGCTTCCGCATTCAACAATGCACACAAACGAGCGAAGGAGGGATAGGTCGTCGAAAGCGGTCATGCAAAAAAGGAATAACTGAAATAGGCAGTCAGTGGCTACACGAATTACCAAAACCGGGGCATACTGACATCAGCATGAAAACAAAGTCATCCAACACCACCCTCTCATCTCGCCCNNTTGGCAGCAAAGTGGTCAAGAGTCTCCTTGCTCAGGGCCATAAGGTCATCGCCGCCTCCCCCTCTCAAGGTGTCAACACGCTCACGGGTGAAGGCCTGGCGGAAGCCATGGTGGACGCCCAGGTTGTCATCGATCTCTCGAACTCTCCGTCATTTGAGGATAAGGCTGTCATGTCTTTCTTCGAAACAGCGGGGCGCAATCTCCTCGCCGCTGAAGCCGCAGCGGGTGTTCGCCATCACGTCGCTCTCTCCGTCGTTGGGACCGATCGTCTACAGAGCAGCGGATACTTCCGAGCAAAGCTGGTCCAAGAGGCCTTGATCAAGGCCTCACCCATTCCCTTCTCGATCGTCCGCGCCACTCAGTTCTTTGAATTTCTCAACGCTGTGGCCCACGGCGCAACGCAGGATAATATCATCAAACTTCCCTCCGCACTGATGCAGCCCGTCTATTCCAGCGACGTCGCCGACACGATGGTCGATGTCGCCACGAGCGCTCCTCTCAACGCCACCGTCGAACTGGCCGGACCCGAAGCTTACCCGCTCGATCAACTCATTCGCCTCTTCCTGAAGAGTCATCAGGACACGCGTTCAGTCATCACCGATGAGAAAGCCGGCTACTTCGGCAGCCCGATCCAACGTGATACGCTCATCCCTGGAGCCAACTCTCGTCTCGGTCAAACGCGGCTTCTCGACTGGCTTTCTCGCACAGCAAGCGCGGCCCGATGAGTCACGTTCAGAACGGGGTGAGTCGACCAGCCTGCATTTCATCCAGCTTTTCCCATCAGGCACAAACACGCGCATGAGTGTTGAGCGCTTCAGCGCGTGTGTCGATCGAGTGCAATGACACCCGTCATCGCACGCGGGGGCAATTCCCAGCTGGATGGCCTACACGCCATCCAGGCCCGGCGGTCTACAGCTCTACGGACGGATTCGACTCAAGGGAGAGTGATCCTGACTCTTTATTCCGCGAGCGCCACCGCCGCAGCAACCATCCCGTACCCTTAGTCGCCGTGATCCCTAACCCGACCATCCAGTAGGCTGGATCAATGAGGTAATCCCAACCGTTGGCCGACTCCAAGGTATCAATACCAAAGGCGAGCAACGCCACGATGAACAAAATGCCAAAACGGTTTCCATTCGCCAGGAAAACGAGGCCAAAACCGACCGTGCACGCAACGACAGGTTCACTGTCCCACCCGAAAAAATACAAATCGACGGGACCATAGAGGAAAGAATGGAGATAAAGCGTCGTACCGGCCACTGCTCCGAAAATCCAAGCAGCCCGCCACTCTTCAGCTCGAAAGAGGGTGTGACCAGTCAATTGTTTCCACAGAGCGATCATCACCAGACACATCAGCGGCAGACTGGGATTCGGATAAAAACTGAACACCATAGTCCAAAGGGGGAGCCCCTTCACCAGCACGAACACACTCCCGGCCGCCACCAAACCTAAGCCCCATTTTTGCAGCACAGAAACGGGGCGACGACCTCGCCTTCTCCCGCTGACGGCGTACAAAAGCCCCAGCCAGATCAAGGCAATCAGGTAAATGATATAAAACAGAGGAGCGTCGCGATTCATTGAGCAAAGGTGGTCGACCGCGGAGTCGCAGCATTGTCCAACCAAGCGAGATTGAACTGCACGTGCTTGATCCGCTTTCTTTGCCACGTGTAGGTAAGATGAATACGACCTGACTCGTCTTCAGCTAGGTAGGGGTAGGAAAATTCTCGATTACTAGCCCGCTCAATATACGCGCCGGGAGTCCAACTTTTTCCTCCGTCTGAAGAAAGGGCTAAGCGGAGGGTATCCCTTCCTTGTTCCGCATCGTTGTAGGCCAGAAGAATCCGACCATCCCGAAGTCGCAACGCATCAACAGCTGAATCCGGATTGGGCAGTCCACTCATCGCCGCAGGAGACCAGGTCCAGCCGTTGTCATCGGAAAACGCCGTGCGCAGTCGACGCTCCTCACTCCCGTCCCTCATGATCATCAAAACGCGGTCGTCCTCCAGCGCTACGAGCGTGGGCTGAATCAGTCCAGGGTTCCAGGGTAGACTGCGTATCCGATAATCAATACGTTCGTCATCCTTGGGAGTCAGCCAGAGCATCTGCGGGAACTTGCGCGCCATCTCGTGGTACACGGGAAGGCCAATCCGGCCGTCGCTCGTATAGATGGGTTTGCTCCGCACTAACGTGCTCAAATTCAAAAAGGGATTGAGGGTCAGGCGTCGGCTTTCCCCCCAGGTACGGCCATCATCATGGGAAATTTTAAGATTGAGTGCACACCCCGACCACCCTCCCAGGCTAACCGTGACATAAATCATCCACACCCTACCCAAGCGATCAGGGAAGATCACCGCGTTGCCCACTTTTTTGATGTACCGATCAAGCTCATTTTGAGCCATCACACGGTCCACCGCCACCTCGGGTAGCGACCAGGTGGCGCTACCTTTTGACAGTCGCGACGTGTAAACGGCGACATCCGCCCCACCCTNNCCCGCCATACCAAACCGCCATTAAATCTCCACTGGGAAGACTGGAGATAACAGTGCAATGAGACGATGGGGTGTGCTCCAGAGGATTCACCCAGGATTGGGAAAAGTGCGGGAGTGAGCTCGCCAGTGTGGGGCTCTCCCATATTCCCTCATTTTCCACAATCTCCTCAGGAGCATCAATGTCGACGTGGCGTAGGTGATAGCCCACGGCGACCGCTGCCGCCAGTAAAAGTCCGCACCACATCAGGCGCGCACGCACGCACAGGCACCCGGGACAACTGAGTCGAAAAGAGGCTTCAGGGAGCTGTGTCATGGGTAGAAATTACGCGCCGGGGAACAGTAGCTGAAAACGCCTCAGCTAGGACGTTCACGGGGCCAAGGTGGGTTTACGGTTGTTGAAGAGTAAATACCTAGAGGTCTCAAAAAATGCCTCAATCAGCGCGGCCTGGTCGCCTTTGGACGGAGGGTTGTCGATCGCAGGTTGCGCGCGGCGAAAATCCGCCCAAACACACTGCACTTCCTCCTCACCCACGCGGCGATAAAGGTAGTGACCATCAGCAATCGCTCCGACCGTCTTGTTGTTGTGATCTATCACGAAAGCGACGTTGGAACGCCCTCCATCCCGGGTTTGTTGCTTAAGGAGATCTCGTCCCAGTGTCCGGTTGCGATGAGCCACCCCTGCAAGCGGGGCCAACGTGGGCATGAGATCCACCATCGACGCGACACTCGAGATCCGCTGTGCCGGCAGAAGTTTCGGCGCATAAAATAACAGGGGCACATGGAACGCCGTCAGCCCTTGCTGAGTCCAGGCTTCGGGGAACGACTCACCCGCATTTCCGCCGATGCCATGATCACCGATAAAAACGAAGAGGGTGTTATCGAAGTAGTCTGCAGACCTGGCCGCTTCGATGAACTTGCGAAATGAATAGTCGGTGTAGCGAAACGCGTTGAACTCCTCCACGGACTCAAAACCGTTTTTCCGTAATGTTTCCAACGGAACGTCCTGACGCTTAAACTCCACCAGGTCCTCTTCCGCAATTGTGTAAGGCCGATGATTTCCGGCCGTCTGGATGACAGCAAAAAAGGGCTGCTTTTCAGCTTTCAGAATTTCGTTAGCTTCCAAAAACAAGTTCTTGTCGCTGATCCCCCACACATCGACACGCGGCGACCGATAGCTCCCTTCTTCATGGAGGCGCAGGCCTTTGATGTTATTGCTCAAGAGACCACGAATGTTGGCCCAACTGGAACTTCCTCCGAGGAAGTAATACTTTTCGTAGCCTTTGAACTCCTCGATTAACGAGTGCTGATCCACCAAGGTGGGATTTCGACTCGCAGTCTTCACCGGCTCCACATCGGGGATTCCCGTGACGGTCGACCATATACCGCGCGCAGTGCCAAAGTGGGGAGTAAAGCAGTTGTCGAAGAAAATTCCCTGCGCGCAGAGCTCATTAAAAAACGGCGTGGTATCCAGCGGGTTTCCCCACATTGAGCTTTTGTACGCACTAAACGATTCGCAAATGACCAGAACGACATTGGGCGGCGTGCGACGCGGCTTTGCCTCGACGATTCGGTCGAAATTCAGTCGTTCAGCATCGGGCTGCGCCACCCCCAAATAGGCAGCCATCCGCGCGTAGTGCTGCCGGACCTTTTCAATCTCGAATTTGGACCCGCGAAAACTGAGCGAGCTGAGGAAGGACTGGACGGGATTAAGCGCGAGGTTCGCACTGAAATCACTGCGCAGATCAAAGGCATCGCTCCACCGCAACGGATACTGCCCCAGCATTCCGTACAGCGAAATCACACAAGCGACCGTGGAAGCAGTCCACCATCCCGCTCGCCTCCAACGTCCAGTCGGTTCCGTTTTCTCAGCCACTCCACGGAGGGTCCGCCGAGCGACCCAGGCTCCCAGCGCCGTGTTGAGCAAAACGAGCAGAGTAAGGCGCACCAACGGATAGGACTGCCAAGCCATCCCGAACGAGATCCCAGCATCTTCAAGGAAACCCAGCACCGTCGCGTTCAGTCGCTGGTTCAAATAACGAAAATGAAGAAAATCCGCGGTGTAGACGAAGCCCAACCCGGCGACCGCCGCCGCCCAAAATCCCACCCAGATTCTTGCGAGGCGTTCGCTCCGAAAGGGGCTCAGTACTCGCCACGACCCCAACGCCAGGACGAAAAGCGCCAGCGTCGCAACTACCCTGAGATCAAACCGTAGACCCAGGAGGAAGGCATCCCAAACCTCCGTGAATCGCGTTCCGTTCGCGGCAAAAACCCAAAAGATCAGAGCGCGCAGAGTCCCCATCGCCACGAGCAGATACAGCGAAACAAGAAGGATCCACCGGATCAGTCGGGGGGGCTGGAGCATGCGGGAAAGCGGTCTGCACTTCCCGTTCCAAATGTCGCCACAGACGCAACGAACTATTTGTTGCTACAGCAATGCAACAAGCCGAAGAACCTAGGGGATAAGAACGAGAAGCCGAGGGGGGATTTTCCCGATTGTCGCGAACGAAAAAGGGCGCGTCAACGGGGATTCTAGCCGGTTCCCTAAGACTTCTGATTTGCAGCCGACGTTTCGCTCTTCATCCGCTCCGTTCCGTAGGTTTTCGCCAGATAATCCACAATCGACTCCACGTCGGCGTCAGGAATGGGAGCGCCAAACGTTTTCTGCATCTTGATCACAGTCGCTTTCCAATAGGTCCGCGGAGACGGGGGTTGCGAGCGGGTATACTCCACCGAGTGACAGGTCATACAGTGTGTCAGCGCAGCGCTGTATCCAGGAAGGTCAGCAACTTCGAACCGAGCCGTGTCCGGCGGAAGCTCGATTTCAGTCGCCTGCAGCCACGCCCCAACCAGGCCCGTTCCCCAAGCTGCCGCACACGCTCCTACTAAGGTCCGAATGATTTTCATCTGAGTCGTCTCCTCTCGCACTAAAGCTAGATTACGGTCACACGCACGCGTTCTACCACATTGCGTAGATACCCTGCCGGATTCCAGAGCGGGGTCATGGGTTGCGTTTCGCCCACCCGGTTGAACGCCCGCGACAAGAGTTCAATCGGTCCTGTCCGTTGCGGGGTAAACGCCACCGTCCATTCCCGAAAGGAATACCGCCCAAGGTCCTTACCCAACACGGTCTCCTGCCACGTGCGCCCTCCATCGGCCGAAAAGGTGACCTCGCGAATCCCCTGACCACTGTCGAAAGCAATCCCGCGAACAACCAGCTGACGACCTGCTTTTACCTCCGATTGATCAGGAACAGACGTGATGAAGGAGCGTATGGTAAAGCGAGTGATAGGCCCCGTTTTCGCCGGCACCTGTCCGGGAGTCACCGCGTTCCCGGGGGTCAAAGGCACGCGATAAGCCGTGCTCATCCAAAAACCGGTGTAGTCGCTTTTCAGGACTTCAATGTCAGAGAGGTGCTTCACCCAGCAGGTACCATAGTAACCCGGCACAACCAATCGCACGGGATACCCATTGAGCATGGGCAAATCCTCGCCGTTCATCGCATAGGCCAGCATCACCTCACCATCCAAGGCGTGATCGATATCCAACGCCTTGATAAAATCCGGCGTCGATTCAAGGACTCCGCGGTCGAGGCCATCGAAGCTGACCTGCCGTGCACCGGCCGCAACTCCCGCTTTTTCAAGGACCAATTTGAGTGGAATCCCGCGCCACCGCGCGTTCCCCATCGCCCCATGAGAAAGCTGCCCGCCATTAACGCGGGGCTCAAAATGCCCACGGCTGTTCCCTGAGCACTGGTTCACCGCGGTGATCTCTACCGCACCATCCATCTGCTTGAGCTGGTCTAACGACNNGCGTTTCCAATTGTGGCGGGCGGGCCGTGAGGAGAATCAACGGGCGCTTCTGTGGATACGCGACCAGCTCACGAAGCCCATTCTCAAACGGCAACATGACGGTAGGATGAGCTCCCAAAAGGCGACTCCACCGACCAGGAACCCAAGCTCCCGCAGCTAACAAACCGGCTGCTTGCAAAAACGTTCTACGCCCCGCGACGGGACCAGGAGTGGGTTCGCGCATGCGGTCAAAATGGCGACTNNCGATGCGCGAAAATCACAAACTCTCGTCCTTTCAATCGACGGTATCGTCGAAAGAATTTTCCGCAGCGGAACTTGCCGCGGACATCCGGCGGTAAGTAGCCAGGTAGCGGGCTTCTCCTTCGCGGGTCGCAAAGCGATCCGGCATCACCCCGTCCAATCCATAACAGATTCTGAGTCGATCGCCGACGTGCTGATAGATGCAGTACAAAATTCGCCCTACGTTAGGGCCGTCCGTCCCTCGCAACAGGAGCGTCTTGGCCCGACCAGCCGCTCCCTCTTCCGTCAAACCGTGGTCGGTGACCAATCCGTCAAAATAAACCCAATACTGATTTTCAGCGAGCCGGAGCGTCGTACGCCGCGAAAGAACTTCAGGCGCACGTTCGCCACCCATTTCGGCTTTGATCAGTTCCCAGTTTCCTTCGAGGGCGGAGAGCGCCGAATTCATCCTCCAAAGCTAACTAGCGCGCTTCCTAGCGCAAGTCTCTGCATGAGACAGGACTCTCCCAACTCCACCGTTGCCTTTGCCAGCGCCCGGCTTTGCTGTAAACCAGCTGCCCCATTATCTCGCCGCCCAAATGAAAGCCAAGGCCAAGAGTAAGACTGTGTACTTCGCCGGTGAGTTGTTTGATATCAAACACCTGGTTGGCAATGCATGGTTAGCAGAGGCCGTTTACGAGCAGTCTCATGGCCGCTACCTCTGCCGGTTGGCCCAAGATTTGGAGCATAAAAACCTTCATCCGCAGAGCATCCGTGATCAAGATCTCCGCTCGCTCCTCGCCTGCGATGCCGCCCTGTTCAACTTTGATGGCGCTGAACTCGATAGCGGCACCGTGGTGGAGTTTATTTTCGCCAAATTCGCTGACATTCCTGCGGTGATTCTGCGCAGCGACGCCCGAGCTGGCGGAGATTCGGGAAGAGGCAATCCCTGGAACCTGATGCTGAGCCACTACCCTCGTACCGTCACGGTTTTCGCTTCGAGTCTGCTTCACTATCGAACACTCCGGAAAGATCGCCGCGGCAAACGTCCCATCGATGAGGTCATGCACTTGGCTGGTCAACATGCCTCGACCGCCGCGCCCGTCATTTGCGATCGGGCTGCAGCGGCGGTCGTCAAAGCCCTCGATCGGGTTACCGCGCAAGATCCCGTCATGCCCAAACACCTGCGGGAGGAAATTTACCAGTGGCTCGCCCTCATGCCCGCGCTCAAAGGCAAACCCAAAGCCCTTCGCAAGGAGTTCGAAAAAATTTTGGAGCGAAAACCGGAGCGTGATTTGCTGTAGCGAGGACTGACTTCGTTTCTCTCCGCCTTTTTTTGCCCCACCTCCCAATGCTTCACGTTCTCGAACACCCGTTGGCCGCCCATCTCATTACTCTGCTGCGTGACGAGACCACGAAGCCCGCCCATTTTCGAACCCTCGCCTACCAAGTGAGCCTTCTGCTTGCGCTTGAAGCCACCCGCGATCTACCGGTCCGCTCCGTGGAGATTCGCACTCCCCTCGAGTCTCTGCAAAGCCCCGTCCTGAGTCAGCCTCTAGTGATCATCCCCATTCTCCGTGCGGGGCTCGGCATGGTCCAACCGTTCACAGATCTTTTTCCGGACGTGAGCGTCGGTTACATCGGTATGGAGCGCGACCATCAAACGGCACGTCCGCGCAGCTACTACTGTAAGCTTCCCCGACTTTCTGGCCAGCGCCTCCTGGTCGTCGATCCCATGCTGGCCACCGGCGGTAGCGCGGTCGCTGCACTCACTGCGATCAAAGAACAAGGTGGCTCCGATTTGCGTCTGCTATGTATCGTGAGCTCACCTGAAGGTGTCTCGGCGGTGCACGCTTCCCACCCGGACGTCGCCATTTTCACCGCTGCCCACGACCGCGGACTGGACGCCCGGAAATACATTCTTCCCGGACTCGGCGATTTTGGAGACCGCCTCTACGGTACCTAAGGCGTGCCCAACAACGCCCCCGCGGTGTCGCCGCGAACCGGATCGCGTCAAAGCTCAAACGGCCGGCGCGTCATGGAGTTTCCACTACGAAAAAGATCAAAGGAGTCCGTTACCTGCCTTGTCTGATTTCAGCTCTCAGTTTCAGCTTTTCAGCGTTTCCGCTTTTTCCCTCAGCGCTTCCATCGCCGCATGCCACCCTAGCGTGGCACACTTGATCCGCGCAGGATAAGCATGCACCCCGGCAAACGCTGCCAAGTCACTGATCTCTTCCGGCGCCTGTCCTGTGGTCACGATGTGGTGGAAGTTTTCGGAAAGCGATGAGGCTTCTGCTGCCGTCTTTCCCTTGATCTGTGTCGTCATCAACGACGCACTCGCCTGGGAGATCGCGCAGCCCTGCCCTTCGAAACTGATTTCAGCAATCCGCTCGCCCTCCAGGCGAAGATAGACGCTGCACTGATCTCCGCACGTGGGGTTATCTCCATGCGCCACACGATTTGCCGTCGGTAAGACTCCGCGATTCCGGGGTCGGCGGTTGTGATCGAGAATCACCTGCTGGTAGAGATCGGTTAAGTCACTCATGAAGGCGTGGGTACGCTCAAAGGAAATCAAGGCGTCCGCCCTGTCGAGATCTCGATGCGAGACAAACAATGGCAAAAGCAAGCTAACCCTACGCAAGTCTACTCTGGGTCGGACGGCCCATGGCCTAAACCGAGCGTCTCTGCTACCGTTTCCCACCGCGTACCTCGCGACTTTTCTCCCTCTCTCTTTTCGCCATCCGTAATGAGCTCGGACTTTTCTCCCAGCGCTTCGACCGAGAGACCTCACATCTCCAAAGTACTGGATGAGAACAGAAAAGCAACGAATCGGCTCTTTCGACACGCCTTGGCAGACGACGACAAGAGCCTCGACCCGGGCAATCCCATCAACGCCAATCTCAGAGACAATGGCGTTGGCTCAGTGCCTCCCTTAACCCAGATCAACATCCCGTCACGGACCGCCCGACTTTTCTCTGCCGCATTGCATGCTCATGTGACCGTTCCGCTCGGGTGGCACCTAATCGACGACCGACGTCGCCTGCTTCTTTTCGAACCACAAGGCCACGTGCAGATCAACTTCACCTTGTCTCCACGCCGACATCGTGAACCACAAGAGGTCTTAAATGCCGTCGAAGAGGAAACGCGCGCCAGCTACCCGCACCCAGAATTCCACTACCACCTGGAAGGCCGCTACCCCTTTCTGAGAGTGCGAAAGATCGCCGACGGCGGGCAAGAGCTTGAACAGTGGCATTGGCTTTCCAAGGGGGCCACCGCAGAGACATTCCTCTCCGTTCGCCTGACTGCCACGCCAGCTCACGCCCAGGAATCTGCCGATCTTGTCGATAGCCTTCTTGAATGGGTGGAATTCGATCTGCAGACGCAGCGACCACCCGAAACAAGTGAGTCCACAGACAGCCCTGGCTGGTGGCACCAATCACGCACGCTANNCACGCTAGAGGCCGAAGGACGCATCGCCGAAGCCGAAGATGTCATTCAGCGGGGAGTGAACCACATGGGAGCCGCCGCATCCGTGGCTCAAATGTACGCAGAACGTATGGTCCGACTCAAGGCATCCGGGGACATGGCAGGCGCGCTCACGGCGTTCAAAGAAGCCGATGGATGGATCAGCTTTTATGCGAGTATGGCTATGACGGGTGACGAAAGCGCTGCGCTCGCTTACGAACGCGACCGCTTCCGCGCCGGCCTCGTTCGCATGCTCGGTTTCGACCCCAAGCCCAGCACGTCTAGGCCAACGCCCTAGCACTAAGCCGTCCTGCTCTCCATCTGAATCAGCGTTCTGAATCTCAGCTCTCAGCTTTCCGCTTTCNNTCAGCTTTTCTTCTTACGACTCGTTCATTTTCTCCAACGCCATCGCTGCCGCACTGGTTCGATTCTCAACGCCTAATTTCAGGAAAATACTTTCCAGATGCTTTTTGATCGTCGTGAGCTGCACTCCCAAAAGGACGCAAAGCTCAGGATTTGTCTTTCCTTGAGAAAGCCAAAACAGGACCTCGGCTTCACGTTCGGTAAGCCCCATGGGCACTAAAAGCGCAGGCGACGGTTCGGGACGCGGGCGCCGCGCGGTTGCCAATTGCTCTTTCCGCTTCAACCGCGAGGTGATCGCCGCCAAGAGGTCATCCACCTCCACCGGCTTCACTAGGTAATCGTCCGCACCTAGATTCATTCCGGAACGAACATCGCTCGCCCCTCCTCGCGCCGTCAAAAACACGAAGGGGATGCTCGCCGTCGTCGGATTCGCCCGCAACGCGGCCAAAACCGCATGTCCATCCATCTCCGGCATCGAAATATCACAAAAAATCACATCCGGCCGCGCGTTCTGGGCTACCGCGACGCCATCCCGGCCATTTTTCCCCTCTAGGGCCTCAAATCCTTCCATTTTAAGAATGGTCAGGAGGTTAGCCCGCATACGCGGCTCGTCTTCAATCACTAGGATGCGGGTTTTCGGCGTCATCGAGGGAAAGCGGGAATCACACGATGAGGGACCGCGGGGGCATGCGGCAAGCGTACGCTCACCTCCGTTCCCTTCCCTTCGCTACTTTTTAAGGTGACCGTGCCTCCATGAAGGTCCACGCAGCGCTTCACCACGACCAAACCCAACCCGGTCCCTGAAATCGCCCCCACATTGGAACCACGTCTAAACATGTCGAATAGGCGCGGCTGGTCCTTCAACGGAACACCAATCCCCTGATCCCTCACCGTAAAAACCAAGGCATCCGTCTCATCCTTTACTTCCAATTCCACGGGCTGCGGCGCAGCGGAATACTTCAGCGCATTCGAAAGTAAATTGGTCAGGATATGCCGGAGGAGTTTTTGATCGGCGCGTGGTGCTGTTTGCAGAGGACACATCTCCAAACGAATCTCCCGTTCCCGACCGAAGCTCGTCCGCACCTCGTGAATCACCTCATCCACCAGCTTGACGACATCAAAGGGCTCCAAATCCAGCAGGATCCCCCCAGCTTCCGCCTTTCCTAAGAACAGGATCTCCTCCATCAAGTCCGCCAATCGGCGCGCACTTCCCCGAATATCAGCCAACTGCTGTTTGCGCTCCTCCACCTCCATGCGTTCGTGGTAACGCTCAAGAATCTGAGCTGCCGCCACAATGATACCCAACGGGGTGCGGTACTCATGTGTGACCATGTGAAGGAAGTCAGCCCCCAGTCGACCCAGTTCACGCTCGCGCTCGAGCGCTCGGATCATTTCAAGCTCCGCTGCTTTTTGCTCGGTGACGTCAAACGTCGACGAACTCACGCGCACGCGTCCTTTATCCGGCTCCTGGCTAATTTCCGTGTGCACTCGTAGCCAGCGAAGCTCTCCCGAGGGCAGGACCACGCGATAATCAAACGGCGGAATCTCTTCTCCGGTATCGGCGGCCTGCAACGCCTCTCGCATATGCTCGCGATCGTCGGGGTGCACCCGCGCCAGCACTTCATCACGCGACGGCGTCGTTTCCGAAAGCTCGAAGCCATGTAGGGCAAGCATCTGTTGAGACCAAACACGGTGTCCGCTTCCTACGTACCGTTCTGCATCTCCCACCTTGGCTAACCGCTGTGCTCGCTCCAAACGCTCCCGCGTACGCTCGAGGTGCGCCACGGTCGACGCGAGCTCCACCGAACGCCGCTGCGCCGCTTCCTGCGCCTCTTTGAGATCGGTAATGTCGAGGTAGATCGACATGATGCGGTCGGTGTCTCCTCCTTCGTGTTGCGCCACGTTCCTCACCCAACGCACAGTTCCATCGGGCAACAAAAGGCGAAACTCAATCAACCCTGCCAATTCTCCAGTCGCGTAGCTTCGATCGAAAATCGTCCTGATGCGCGTCTGATCCAGCGGATGCACCCGGCTAAGCATGGCCTCCAGCGACGGCGGCTTGGCCGACGGAGAAAAGGCAAAGAGGGCGAACATCTCCGGCGACCAAATACGCACTCCGCGGCGTCGATCGATGTCGACAAATCCCATCCGGGCCACCGCCTGCGCTCGCGTGAGCCGCTGAGTCGTGCGCCGGAGTGCTTGAGAGACCTCATTTTGTTGGGTGACATCCTGGACGGTAGCGGAGAGCTTGGCCTTTCGGGTGATCGGGTCGTGAAACACCTGCCCTGCACAGCGTATCCAACGTACCGCTCCGCCCGGGAGCACGTTTCGATAATCAAACGGCTCCCAGGGCTTGCCTTTAAAACCTTCGGTCAGAGTTCGCTCCACTCGCTGCCGATCCTCCGGATGCACCCGGCTAAGTACGGCCGAAAACTCCGGCTCTCCCTGGCTCTCGTCAAAACCCAGGATTCCGAATACCTCGGATGACCAAGTCCGCCGGCCGGTCTCGAGAGGTNNGACCTGCCGCTCCAATTCCTCATGGGCCGCCCGCAACCCATGTTCCGTACTGCGACGATCCGTGATGTCGCGAATATAGGCCGCAAACTGTGCTGCTCCTTCCACTACAAGCGGCACCAAAGTAAACTCACAGGGAAACGACTCGCCATCAGCTCGGATTCCACGCGCGTCCATGCGCTCACTCCAAGCCGAGGCGTCACCGCTACGTTGATACTCCTCCCACTCCGCGAGGAAGATGGCCTGATAAGTCGGAGCGAAAATCACTTCAGCGAAGAGAGCTCCTTGCACCTCGGAAGCCTTACGTCCAAACGTGCGTTCCGCTGCTGGGTTAAAAAAAATAATCCGACCGGCGTCGTCAAAGACGATCATCGCCTCCAACGAGGCCTCGAGCAAAGCAAACGCCAAGTCTCCGCGCACCGGTCGAACCGAGGACATTCGCGATGGAGAGGAGGTTGCAGCCATTTGCGGTCTCACCCGTTAGAAACGCTGCAAAGAGCCCCTATCACTTCAGGCCCTGCCCGGCCGCNNCGGCCGCTACACGTTTTTGCAAGAGAACTTTATCGACGCGGTGCCGGTCCATATCGACCACCTCGATCTTCCAGTCATCCAGCTCAAAAGACTCACCCTCCACTGGGATGTGCCCCAACCGATCCATCACCATCCCCCCGAGGGTTTCATACTTCTCGTCCTCTTCATCCAACGAGGTTCCCAAAGAAAAACGACGACGGACTTCATCGATATGCATAGCACCGTCTGCTAACCAAGAACCGTCTTCCCGCTGCACGGCGTCGGGTTCCTTGCGATCCCCTGGCTCGGGTAGATCACCCACGATGGCTTCCATCACGTCGATCAATGTCACAATCCCCTGAATACTGCCAAACTCGTCCGTCACCAATGCGAGGTGTTTGCCGGTTTTCCGAAAGGAGTCCAAGAGCTGTACCGCGGTGATGGTATCAGGAATAAAAAGTGGTTTGACGAGGTGGTTACGCAGGTGGTTCGGCACACCAATCGCCGCGTTGGCCCACAGCGCCTTGACCGAGACCATACCGATAACGTGGTCGCGTGTGCCTTCAAAAACCGGAAAATGGGAGTGACCACTGGCCACGATCTTACGCCAGTTCACATCATCGCTATCGTTGACATTTAACCATACGATTCGCGCCCGACGCGTCATGATTTCCGTCACGGGACGCTCATCTAAACGCAGCACGCCTTCCACCATCGCGCGTTCCGCTTTGTGAAAAACACCCGCCGTCGTCCCTTGCTCGATCAGGTGGGAAACTTCCTCTTCTGAGGGAGGGGCCTCCATATCTTTATCCAGCCCCAACGCCTTCAAGACGACGTTGCTGGAAACGGTCAAAAGCCAGACAAAGGGAGCCGCAATCCGCGCCAGCCAACTCATGGGCTTGGCCACCAGCATAGCCCGGCTTTCCGGATTATTCATCCCGACACGCTTGGGCACGAGTTCGCCGATAATCAGCGAGCAATACGTGATCGCACCTACGACCACAAAAACTGCGATCGCTTTGCTGTAAGCAGCCAACGCCGGGATTTCCGCAATGTAAACAGAGAGTCTCTCCGATAAGCTGGCTCCCCCAAACGTCCCGGCCAAAATCCCGATCAAAGTAATCCCGATCTGCACCGTGGATAGGAACCGAGTGGGTTCTTTAGCCAAAGCCAAGGCAGCTTCCGCCTGCTTCGAACCTTCGTCAGCGAGTTTCTTCAGCCGCGCCTGCCGCGATGACACGATCGCAATCTCTGCCATAGCGAAAACGCCATTGGCCAACAGCAGAAGGAGAATGATGAGGACTTCGGAGAGAATAGAGTTCACAGGGTCAGCCGGAGCGAGGGCACCGACAGCAACATGTAAGCTCCCATCCCTAGCTCCACCCTGACTTCAAGTCAACGAATGCAAATTGGGGCGAGTAGGAGCAAACGCCCCAAAACAAGTCGTTAAACCCTATAAAACAATGGTTTATAAATAAATATCCCCCACAACACACCAGCCATGAAATAAAAAAAGGTTAGGCTTGGAACGCACAAATGCAAAGATACGACTCGAGTGAAGGCTGCGCCCGCCTCTGGGTCTGTGAACGAGGTCACAGCCGTTCGAGAATATGCGCCAATTGCTGCGCAGTGAGTGGCTTCACGAAGTAGCCCGTGACTCCTAAAATCCGCGATCGGTTTCTGTCCACCATCTCACTTGAAGATGTGAGAATATAAACGGGCAGCGCCTTCAAATTGGGCTGGGACTGAATCCACTCCATGACTTCGTGTCCGGAGTAGATTGGCAGCTTCAGGTCGAGCAGGACTAAGGCCGGGAGGGGAAATTCACTGCGCTCCTGGTAAGCCCCGTTACCCGCCAAGTACGCCATCGCCTTCTGGCCGTCATCCACTCTGAACACCCGATCTGCGACGCCGATTTCCTTGAATGCGCGCATGAGGAAGAACAGGTCATCATCATTGTCCTCTACGACGAGAATGGTCTTCGGCTGGGTCATTCGCTACCACGAAGTTCAAAGGGGCTCCCTCGCGATCTTGGAAGCATAAAGACGGAAAAGCGCGCAAAGAACAGGCTCCGATCAGTCCCACCCATCAAAGCGGTCGACTCTCGCCATCCATCGACATCCGCCCTGAGGAACTTCCTCTAGCCCTGCTCCGACTCATCACATTACCGCAGCCTCCGCCGCCCGATAAACACGCCTACCAAGAGGCCGACCACCGCCGCTCCGACCGCCACCCAGAACAGAGACTTCTCCGCTGCATTCAAGAGCGGGTTGTCCAAGGCATTAAAGGAGACGTGATAGCTCGCTAACAACCAGCGTCCCTCTTGCTTGACGAGGGTTGCCGTCCATCGGCTGCTGAACTCGAGCTCTTTCCCAAAAAGCGTATAGTGCCCAACAACGTGCCCGAAAGAGACGCCGGTGTCACCCCCGTGTAAAATCGTCAATTCGTCGGGGGTCGGCGGCACCTTATAACCTTTAAACATCTTCCGCCCCTTCCGATCAAAAAACTCCTTCAAACCGGTCGCTCCCCGGCACACCTCCGCATTTTGCCAGGTGACTACTACGTCGGGATGCACGTGCTCCAGGACGGCCTTAATATTTCCTTCATTGATCGCATCAATAATCTGGGTGCGAAGCGCTCTCAGTTCATTGTGCGCTGGATCTTCCGCCGCTACCGAGGGAGCCGCCGAAATCGCTAGGAAGACGAAGCTCGTTAGAAACAAGGAAAACAAATGCTTCATGGGTAAGGCCTCTTTCATAGCCTAGATCGCGCGTCTTGCGCTAACCTTTTCTTTTCCCAACCCCAACGCGGCAACGCCTGCCGCCATCCAACAGAGCGCGCCCGCAATTCCGACGATCCATCGAAACGCATCGACAAACGCCCAGCGAATCGCCCCGCGCACGGCTTCCGCCCCGTTCTCATCTAATCCTTCCGGCACGGGCGTCGCTCCAAGTTTCGACGCCTCGTGCGCGAGCTGCTCCACCGCGGCTGCAGGCATGGTCACCGGCAGTTCCGCCACCCTCCCCAGCAATCCCCCACCAAACAGCGTCAGCATCAGCGGCCCCAAGGCTGCCACCGCCAAGACGCCCGCGAGTCGCGTGAGGCTGCTGTTGATACCTGACGCCAAACCGAGATGCTGCGAAGCCACGGAGGTCATCAGGGTCGCACTCACGGGGGTCGCAGTCAGTGCGAGTCCTAGTCCAATCACCAAAATTCCTGGGAAATAACTGCTCCAAAACGCGGCGGGCCCTTCCGTCACTCCAGGGAGTGCGAGCAGCCAAAACCCTCCTCCCGTCA
>DKKJ01000148.1 GCA_002455175.1 Opitutaceae bacterium UBA6669 | reverse complement strand
GATGGTCGTCACCGGCGATATCACCCAAGTCGACTTACCCCGCAGCAAACAGAGTGGTCTGATCGAGGTTGGCCGCATCCTGCGCGATATCCCCGGAATCGATTTTCACCACTTTAGCGGGGCGGACGTCGTCAGGCATCCCCTTGTCCTCAAGATTATTGAAGCCTATGAGCGTTACAAAAATCCGATTGGCCAAACGGATGAAAAGTAGTGTTGAGTGAGGGCTTGCATTCCCCGGAAAATAGACATAAAATTGCATTAATCGGCATGTCGTCCCCGGCTCACGTCCTTCGTTTCAGCGATGGCACTCATTAAGCAACTCAAGCTCCTTCGAGGCGGAGCCGGTGCGCCCAGGCGTACTCGCAAAAGCGTCCGCGACTCGGAGTTTATCGAGTACTTCGAATCGAGTCGTTTGGTGGCCTCGCTTGTGTTCGTCGCCACGGTAGCCGCGATTGTTTTTGTCAGTTTTGTGGGGGTTACATCCTCTAACGTTCCGTTACTTCCCAACCAGCTAGCGAGCGTGCGCGTGGTGGCCGGAGCTCCTTTTTCGTACGAAAGTACGGAGAAGACCCGACAGCAGGGTGAGCAAATGCGCGACCGAACGCCGCCTGTCTATCGGCTGGAGATGGAGCCGCTCCGTCTGTTCGAAACTCATGTCAGGGAGCTGCTCACAGCGCTCGAAACCTTCGAACGGGACAATGGGGCCAAAGCAAAGCCGAACCCTGGTCGCTCCGCACTTCTTGCTCCGGTCGTCGACGCTTTTAACACCAAGGGGCCTTATCGTGTGAGTGTAGATGATGTCAGCAAACTGCTCGACACAGGAGACGCCAAAACGCGTTTTACCCTGGTAGAAAATGCGCTGGTCATCCTACGCGAAATTTACGCCGAAGGGGTACATGACGGGTCAGTCATCACAGGGGGGCCTGAAGGTCGCATAACGGTATTCAAAATTCTCAAGTCGACCGGCGAGGTCGCGCAGCGTCCTGTTCAGTCCATGGACGAAGCCCACGCCTTCCTCCGCATCAACCTCGCCGCCGAAGGTCTGGGCCGAGAAACAGAAGTGGCTCTGTATCGGATTTTCCGCAACGGAGTTACCCCCAATCTCATCTACGACCTCAGCGCGACCAAGACGCTGCAAGAGGATGCATTAAAATCTCTCCGGCCGGTCATCGTGAAAGTCGAACGAGGCCAAACGATCATCGAACCGGGCGCACGGGTCACCGCGGAGCAGTACGAAATGCTGCAAGCTCACCGGAAGTTCCTCCTCGGAGATCGCAATCTCCAAATTAATGAGGGACTCCAGCTGTTTGGACGCATCCTCCTGGTTTTGGCCATGGTTCTGGCCAGCGTTTTCTATATTCGCCTCGAAGATCGCGAGACGATGCAGAGCAACAGCCGACTCGCTCTTCTGGCCCTCACCGTGGTCGTCAACTTGGCATTGGTTCGCGTCACCTACGCTTTGGGCGGACTCCCCTTCTTTGTGGAGGATTCCACGGCCGCGTCCTTGTTACCCTTGCTGGCTCCGACCGCCTTGGCGCCGCTGATCGTCGCTATCCTGCTCAACCCGGGATCCGCGATTTTCATGGCGCTGCTGATTTCGATTTTCACCAGCGTCATTTACGGCAACCGCCTTGACCTGCTGGTTCTCACTTTCCTCTCTTCGATGGTGGCTATCTTCGCTTCGCGCTCCAGTCGCAAGCGTGGACGCGTCGTCCGTGCCGCGATTTGGGGTGGGCTCACAGTGGCAGGCTTCGTTCTTCTTTTCGGCATCGTCGACCAGCTTCCCGTTACCACCGTCTTCCAGCAAATGGCGGCCGGATTGACGACAGGATTGCTCACGGGTGTCGTGGTCGTGGGACTACTCCCTGTCTTGGAAGGTCTCTTCCGGCGTACGACCGACATCACTCTGCTGGAACTGACTGATTTCAATCACCCGCTGTTGCGCCTCATGCAGCTGGAGTGCCCGGGCTCCTACCATCACTCCCTCGTCGTCGCTCAGCTCGCTGAAAACGCCGCCAACGCAATCGGGGCGAACCCTCTGATCGCTCGAGTGTGCGCACTCTTTCACGACATCGGCAAGACAGCCAAACCTGAGTATTTTAGCGAAAATCAACGCGAAGGGATCAATCCCCACGACGATGCCAATCCGTCACTCTCCGCGCTCATCATTAAAGCGCACGTCAAAGACGGCGTCGACCTCGCGCTAAAACACAAATTGCCCCGCGCGGTGATCGACGTGATTCAGCAGCATCACGGCACTACTCTGATCCGCTACTTCTTTCAACGCGCCGTCCAGGAACTGACTCGTTCGCCCTTTGCAAAGCCCGGCTCTCTAGACATCCGGGATCATGTGCACGGCCGTGTCGATCCAGCCAAAGTCTGCGAAACCACTTATCGCTACGACGGTCCCAAGCCCCAATTCAAAGAAAGCGCGATTATTCACTTGGCTGACATGTGCGAGGCTGCATCTCGCTCGATGCGCAAAGTGACGCCTCAACATTTGGCCGAACTCATCGAGCAACTTTTTCGCACGAGTATTTCCGACGGTCAACTGGATGAGTCTCCGCTCACCTTCGAGGAAATCAGCAAAATCAAGAGCAGCTTTAACTTTACGCTGTTGAATATGCTGCACAGCCGAGTGGCCTACCCGGCCGGCGCAAGCGCGGACTCAGACGGTGCCATTCAACACGCTGCTAACTAAGCACGTGCTCAGAAAAGGTTCGTGGTGTCCGTATCTGACTCAGGTTCTTTCATGCGTTCTGTCTCCATCGCCAATCGACGCCGCGGCCTAAAATTTGATCCAGATGAGGTCGTGCAGGCCATTGCCGTACTCGACGCTCAGTTTCGTTTCACACCAGCCGATCTCCCTCAGTTGTCACCCCTGGGTCGACAACGCGCCCGACGCCAACTGACGGCCGTGGCTCGGGTGGAGACTCCGGACTCCGCTGTACCGGCAGGCGNNAGGCGAACTGTCGCTGGTCTTCCTTGATGACCCTAGCCTCGCCGAACTCCACAGTCGGTTTCTAGATGATCCCAGCACCACCGATGTGATTACGTTCGAAGGCGATGAAAGCTTCGGCACAGCTGGCGAAGTGTGTGTGTCGGTTGACACCGCCTGGCGGGTAGCCTCCGAGAACGCGCACGTCTTCGCAGACGAACTCACCTTGTATGTTGTTCATGGCTGGCTTCACCTCGCAGGCTACGACGACCTTCAGCCAGCCAAAAAACGCCGAATGCGTGTCGCGGAGGGGCGCGCCCTTTCGCTCCTAAAATCGCAAGAGGCTGTTCCCAATTTCACACTTTCGCGCCCACGGGTTCACCGTGAGAGTCTTCGCTCTTCCCGTAGACGCAAATAGGACGGACACGAGCGCACCGAGTCAGGTGGATCGGTATCCACGTCGGTCGCGCCCCGTCGCAGAGGCTAGGTGCCAGCGAGAACAAAGCGGGCATAAGTAAGCCATTCTCTGCCGCTCCAAACCCAAGAGTGCAGCCGCTTCCAAAGCGTCTCCTTGGCTTCGGTAGCGGCGTTTGCGACCGCAACTCGAGTGGCGCTCGTCACGGCTCGGCTTTTTCATGTCAGCCTGCAGTCGAGCGCACCGCCAAACAGGCGGCTATACCGTCAAAAAAGTTACCCTGAGGAGAAGACACATCATCATCTTTCCTCCAGAGGCTTGCCCTTCAAGAATAAAGACGACGACCGAACACGGTGACCGTGTATCCATAGTGTCTATGCGTAGGAGAAAATAGTCGGGCACCCCTGGGGATTCGCTGGGTCAGACGGTTTTTGTCCCGATGTCTGCTCGCTGTCTCATCGCTCTCTGCTGGATGACGGTGGTGTCTCTCACCACAGGATGCGATCGTTCTCATTCGACTTCACCGCACGACCAAAGAGTCACCGTACTGCGTATTTGGTGTCACCAGGGGCAAGAGGCTGAAAATCGGGCGATGAGGAAAATCGCCGAAGCTTTCAACGCAGCCCATGAGCCGGAGGGACTTCGGGTGGAGGTGAGTTTTTTCCCTGATTTTCACTACACCGAAAAGCTCTCCATTGCCGCAGCGGCAAATGACGTGCCCGACGCCTTCGAGATCGACGGCCCTCTGGTCGCGCGGTTTGCCAGCGCTGGGTGGCTACAACCACTCGACCCGTGGATCAGTGAGCAGGATCGCGCCGATTTTCTGCCCACCGTGCTTGAGCAGGGAACCATCGACGGCCACCTCTATGCACTCGGCGCCTTTGAATCGGCGGTGGTTCTGTACTTTGATCGAGCACTCTTCCAGAAGGCAGGAATTTCCGTGCCACAAGACGGAGTGAGCTGGCAGTGGCCCGAGTTCTTGGAAAACTGTCAGCGACTCCTAGATGCGGGTATCGAGCCCGCGTCACTCCACATGGACGACGCGGCTGACGAGTGGTATACCTACGCCTTTTCTCCCGTGATCTGGTCGGGCGGCGGCCAGCTGATTGAATCAACCAAAGTGCCTAACGTTCGGAGGATCCTGTCGAGTCCGCAGAATGTTCGAAGCCTGGAAGCGTGGCAGACCCTGTTCAAACGTAGCTATGCTCAAAGCGATCCCGTCGATCCCAATCCCTTTGGAAACGGCAAAGTCGCCATGGATTGGTCGGGGCACTGGATGGCTCGTTCTCACCTTGAGACCAAAGGTGAACGTCTTGGCGTGATGCGCCTACCGCGATTCGATGCCCGCAGCGCCGCCCCGTGCGGGAGCTGGACGTGGGCGATGTCCGCACGCTCACGCCACCCGGATAAAGCCGTGAAGTGGATACAGTGGGTCACCAGCCGGGATGAGGGCGTAATCCCTATGGTTCAAGCCAATGGCGCGATACCCGCTCGACGTTCCGCCTTCTCCGCCTTTCCTGAGTATTCGAAGTCTCCTTACCGAATCTTCCGCGAGCAATTGGAACAAGACGCAAAGCCTCGCCCGCGAACACCGGTTTATGCCNNGGTTCGCCTCCGCGCTACGTGATATCGCACGAGGTGCGGAAGTCCGTACCCGCCTGCTCCAGGCCGAACAGGAAGTCCAGGCTATCATAGAGCGGCGGTATTCTCAGCCTGTGCCAGGAGAAGAAACGCCATGACCGCCTGGCAACGAGCGCGAGCACGGCAAGCGCCCTGGTTTCTATTGCCTGCAGGAATAATCCTAACGGTTTTTGTTGTTTGGCCGCTCATTCGTGCGATCGGTTGGAGCTTCACCAATGCCGATTTGCTCGCCCCGGATTCTGCAAGCTACGTTGGCGCCTCCAACTACAGTGATCTCCTCCAAGATCCTCGTTTCCAACGGGCGTTTTTCAACACCGCCATTTTTGCGGTTTTGATTGTCCCGCTGCAAACAGCCGTGGCTTTTTTTCTCGCCCTCTGGGTCAATCGACCTGAACCCGCGTGGCGGTGGTTAAGAACCGTTTTTTTCGTTCCCGTGATCATCTCGATGCCCGTCCTCGCCGTGGTGTGGACGATGCTCTACNNCGTAAGCGCGATGGGCTGGTCAACCCAATCCTGGTTACGAGACCCGACCTTGGCACTACCCGCCATCGTAGCAATGTCCCTTTGGCAAGGGGTCGGACTTCAGATGATGGTCTTCCTTGCTGGCCTGCAAACAGTCCCCCGCGAACTCATCGAAGCGTCACGGATCGACGGTGCTGGCGCGGTCAGCCGTTTGGTACATGTGATCCTACCACTGCTGAAGAATACGGTGATCTTTGTTATCACGGTCACCACGATTCTCGCTTTCCGGCTCTTCGTTCAACCCTACCTGATGACGCGAGGAGGGCCCGGCAATAGTACGCTTTCACTCATCCAGTCCATCTACGAAACAACCTTTCTGGCTCAAGATCTCGGTCGCGCCTGTGCCGCCGCTCTCCTTTTCCTTGGACTGGTGGCAGTGGTGACCGTGGGGTTACGCGCGTTAGCCAAGGAGGAGCGGTCGTGAGACGTACCCTATCCTGGACTCNNTCTTTGATTCAAGTGGCGTTGATTGCCGGAGCGGGACTTTTCTGTAACGCCGCTGCCGCTTACGCGTTTGCTCGCCTCGCCTTCCGAGGCCGCGAGATCGCTTTCAGCGCCATTGTCATCCTCATCATTCTCCCCGTCGAGGTCATCGCTGTGCCCCTCTTTTTTACCGCGCGGGACTTAGGCTTAACCGGTGACTTTAGCCGAGCCATGGCTGGACTTACTCTCCCCTTCATCGCCAAAGCGTTTAATATCTATTTCCTTCGCCAGCACTTTCTCACCTTACCAAAAGAACTCGAGGAAGCTGCAGCGATTGAAGGCGCTGGAGCGTGGAGACAATTCTGGAGCGTGGCACTCCCAGCCATCCGACCCGCGCTTGCGACCGTGGTACTGATCGACGTTCTGTTTCATTGGGGAGATTTCCTCTGGCCATTGCTCATCAGTACCCGCGAGGAAACTCGAACGCTTCAATTGAGTCTCGCCAACCTTTATACCCAGCCCCCTATCCAGTGGGGTCAAATCTTGGCCTGCGCCGTCATGGCAACCCTGCCAATCGTACTTCTCTTCCGACTCCTTCAACGCTACATGGTCGCCTCGGAAACAAGCGCTGGAATCAAGTAGTTAAACTTTGGTTTCAAGCCAAGCTCTCCATCAACGATTATTTCATCACCATGTAGCTCGACTGGATTTTACCCACCGCGTAGAAATTTTCCAATCGCTCGATCAACAAGGCGGAGAGCACCGCGCCGCTTAAAATCAGGGGAACACCGTCGAAGGTCTTGATATCCTCTGCCAAGACCTGCCCCGGACGAAGTTCTTGGACTCGAACGGAGGCGATGGGCTGGGCCACTTCGGTCTCCGCTGACGAGAGCTCAAACACTCGAATGACGGCCGCCAACACCTCAGGATCGTATGCACCGATCATCTTACGCATGCGTAGAGCCGCCGTCCGACGGGAAAGGCCCTCTGACTCAAGATCAGCGAGATCTCCCAGAATCCGGAGAATACGCGCCCCCAAGGGAAGATCCTTCCCCTTGATCTCGTCCATAGAAAACCCGTAGCCTGCGAAGGGTCGCGTCTGCAAACGCACGATATGGGCGACATTTCCCAATCGCGGTATTTTCTCCAAAAGCGACGCTCCGATCTCCGGAACCCGGCGCACCATGTCTTTCTCAGTAACGGACAATTCCTCCCGGCTGCGTTCTTTCGCAATCACCGTCGGTGGCAAAGTCACTCTGCCGATTTGTGAAAGCATCGCCGCCAGCACCAATTCCCAGAATTTCTCCGCAACAAAATACTTGAGGAAATACTGAATATCGTTGCGCAGCTTTTGACTGCGTCCAAACGCAGAAGGGTCCACCACAGCCAGGACATCCAGAAGGATTTTAACCGCTCCATTAAGGGTTTTCTCCATCAGCTCCCGCTCGACAGCCTGCAACTGATAGTGGTGTACGCCGTCTTGGAGCGCGATCCCCATGATCTCATTCGAACACGGCTTCTGCAGAAACCGAAACACCTGACCGCTGTTGACGGCATCCACTGCAGTCTTCAAGTCATGGTTTCCGGTGAGCATGATCCTGACCGTTTCAGGAGCCACGGCCTTCGCGCGACGCAAGAGATCGAGCCCGTCCATTCCTGGCATCTGCATATCAGCCACCACCACTGAAAACTTGATCGGCGACTTCAGCCGTTCAAGCGCCTCTTCGCCGCTTTTGGCAGTCTGAATCAAAAACTGTTTGCGCAGCAGACGCTGGCAGCCTGCAAGCACTCTCTCATCATCGTCGACCAAAAGAATATTGGATTGCATAGGGGAAATTAAGCGACGGCTACGGAACTAAGAAGGTCCTCCCAAACCGGCACTCGGTGAGTCAGTTCGAGGGAATCGAGATAGGGAAAACTTATTCCTTCACCCTCCCCTGCTTCTTTCTCCAACAACGCTTCCGCAACGTGCACGGCAGTAAGAGCGGTGAACTCCATGGTGTTTCCAGCGACCGGATGGTGATGGAGGGTCACCGCGTCCACCACCGGATCGGGTAGTCCCCAAAGTCCGAGCAGGTAGCCGCCCACCTCTGCATGGGTTGCTCCAAATACCTGAACTTCGCGGCTGCCTAACGAGATAGGCGGTTCACGTCTTTGATTCACCAAAGAATAGGCTTTCGGATAAACCGCTGCTAGAATAAGGCGACCAATATCATGCAGAAGGCCAGAAACCAACGCTTCACCCGTCTGAACGTTGGGCATTCTCTCCGCTCTCGCGATCAAACCGGCTAAGGATGAAACGCGCGTACTGTGCGTCATCAAGTTGTCCAGGAAAGACTCATCGCCGGCGAGCGGAGTGCAGTATTGGAAAATGTGGTGAGACACCACCAACCCCTGGAGAACATCAGACCCCAAGTAAGAAATGGCTTCAGCCGGATCTGACAATGTTCGGCCGAGTCCGAAAAAGGCGGAGTTGGCTAGCTTGAGGACGCCCACGGTCATCGCGGCATCTTTCGCTACGACCTCCGCCAAATCGCCCATCGTCACGTCCGGACTCTGGAGCCGCTGGACAATCTCAGCATAGAGCGTCGGAACGCTCGGGAGACGATCCAAGCGAGTGAGGTGCTCGTTGAGAGCCGTATTCTGCAGAGTTCTCTGTAAACACGCCGCCCGCGCCACCGTAGCTTTTAGCAGCTCTGGATCACACGGTTTGGCCAAGCACTGATGCGCACTGCCCACGCATGCCATGATAAGATCGCGATCTGCATGGCCCGAAAGGATCAGACGGATGGTACCTGGGTGCAGTCGACGGGTCTCATTGATCAGATCCGCCCCGGTCATTTCCGGCATCTGCATGTCCGTGACCATGACATCGAATCGGACCTCAGCCATACGATTAAGGGCTGACTTAGCGCTATCGAAGAACTCCATCTCCCAAACGCCCAACATGGAGCGTAATGATCTGCGCAAGCCCTGAAGAATGAGGGGCTCGTCGTCGACAAAAAGAATTCTGCTCTTTCTGGTCGTCACGCGAAAGAGACATGTTCCACGTTGCTCTTCTCTTCGGATGTCGCCCGAGAGGACAGATCGACCTTTGGCAGCCGTACCGTAAAGCATGTTCCCACACCGATCTCCGTGACGAAGGTCAGGCTACCGCCGTGTTTCGCTGTCACCACTGCACGAGAAATCGCCAGCCCCTGCCCCGTTCCTTTGCCCACCTCTTTGGTGGTGAAAAAGGGATCGAAAATCCGATCACGAACATTGGGCGGAATTCCTGTGCCAGTATCTCGAATACTGATCTCGATCCACTCTCCCTCCGTTCGAGTGGATACGGTGATCAAGCCTTTCTTACCTTCAGCTTTTCCTCCTTTTTCAGAGATAGCGTGCGCTGCATTGATCACCAAGTTTAGTATGACCTGATTGAACTCACCGGGCAGAACAGGAACGAGCGGAAGGCTGGCATCAAACTCGGTCAGTACTTCCGCGACGTACTTCCATTCATTGCGACAGACGGTCAGCGTGCTTTCGATCGCCTTATTCAAATCAACGAGCGTCTTTCCCTCCGTGCCAGGATGGGAGAACTCTTTCATCGCACGAACAATCGTCGTGACCCGTTCGACTCCGTCGATCGCCTGGTCAAGCGCGTGCGGGATCTCCGACATCAGAAAATCGAAGTCTGTGCTGCGACGAGCGAACTCCATTTCCCGAATGATTTCCGGCTCCACCACCCCGCGGCGCGCCGCCTCCAACAAACGATCCGTCGTTTCAAACAAGACCTTTAAATCTGAAAAAGCGTCGCGCACGAAACGTGCGTTGTCCCCGATATACTGCATCGGCGTATTGATCTCATGAGCAACTCCACCGGCAAGTTGGCCGATGGACTCCAATTTCTGAGCCTGGCGCAGCTGCACTTCCAACAAATGGCGTTCTTTTTCGGCCTCTTTCCGCTGGGTGATGTCTTGGAGCGCGCCGATCATGCGGACCGCCGCTCCCGAGACGTCGCGAACCACATATCCTCGCGCTGAGACCAGCGCGTAGCCGCCATCGCGGCGCTTAAAACGATATTCCTCAGACCAAAACGATGCCCGCCCTAAAATCGTCGACCGCATCCCCGCATCGACGCGGGCCAGATCCTCCGGATGTACCCAAAGAGTCCATACCTCAGTGCCGCTTTGCATTTCCTCGGGGGGGTGCCCAAAGAGCATTTCAAAGCCTTCATTCCACCAAACTTCCCCGGTCGAAACGTTCCAGTCCCAAATCGCGTCATTCGATGCCCTCGCAATCAACTGGAGGCGCTCGTGATTCTTATAGAGCTCTTCCGTTCGCTGTTGGACCAGGCTTTCCAGATCGTCCACGCGATGATTGATGCGCTGCATCAGTCGCCACTTCTCGGTCAACGCATGTCCCAGCTGTAAAACTTCGATTTGATCGAATGGCTTTTTGAGAATGACCAAGCGATCAGACACCCCCACACGGGATACAATCTCGTCCCACGAGTAGTCAGAACAGGCGGTACAGATTGCTATCTGCAACTCTGGATCCACTTCCCACATCTTCACGACCGTCTCTAAACCGTTCCAACCAGGCGGCATCCGCATGTCGACGAACGCCAAGGCGTAGGGTTTTCCTTCCTCCTTCGCTCGCTTTACCATCTTGAAGCCATCCTCACCCTGCTGAGCACACTCCACCACAAAGTCACTGGCCGCCCGCTTCATCGAGGTACGCCCGAAGACGGCCTGCTCAAACGCATCAAGCTCAGCCTGTTTCCGAGTATCCGGGACGAGGATTTTCTTAAAGTCCTCGTGGATAGAAACATTGTCATCCACCACTAGAACACGACGATTACCGAGCCACCCACTGGGAGCAGATGCGGACAAATCAGCAGGTTGGGTCTCCACCGCCGGTAACGGTTCCACTGGAAGCTGTTTCGCCATGTCGTCACTAATCGTCTTATGGCCCGCCGAAATTCATGAATAGAACTGCCCAATTGTGAGCCATGTGCGCGACTGTATGTAACTTTCCTCCCATCAATACCCCCAGTAGGCACACGAGGAAGGACTGCACCTGACGCATTTTATAATCGAAATAGAATGGCGATTAAGGCGCACAATCTTACGCAAACGTTAACACGTGCCGTGCGTTGAGTCTTCAGTCCACGCGAGGATCTGCTTCGCTTGCGTTATGCGATGAAGTCTGTGCCCCGGTGTACCGAAAAGTAGTTTTCCTATCAGCTCATGAATTGGCGCAAAAAGGCCCTCCTCGCCCTGGTTAGTGCAATGACGGCCTTCGTCAGACTAGTGGTGGGGGTCGCTCACCTTGTGCTGAGGCCTCATACAGAAAAGCAAGAGGTCATCGCCACCGAAGTAACGCTCCAGCGTGTCGCCACCAGAGTAGAAACCGATCTCGCAGAACTTCGCGCCCAAGCCTTGGGCTATTCCGCATGGGACGACACCTACACCTTCGCTCTGTCAGCGTCGCCAGAGTATTTGGAAAAGAACTTCAGTAGTAATTCGTTGGAAAACACCCGGTTTTCTTGGATCGCCCTTTGGAATCTAGAAGGGAAATACCTGGGCAGCGCTTCCAAGGGTAGCGACGATGCCTACACCCCTCTTCCGCCCAGTACGATTCAGGCACTCAGCGAGGTGGTCCAGGCCAGCGGGACTCCCGATGACCACGGTCGCGTCGGGTTACGTTGGATCGATGGAAAGTTAACGGGAATGGCCCTACTTCCGATCGTCCAAAGCGATTTCAAAGGCACGGCACGTGGTGTTTTTGTCGCCGGCCGGACTCTCGAAGGGAGCAACCTTGCCAAGTTGACCGAGCATGAGGACTTCACCCTGGAATTCAGAGGAGGGGATGCCATCCCTGCTCTCGGGCCGAACGTGGTAACCACCTCCTCGGGCGCTGAAGTAGCTTTTTTGAGCTCGTCGCAGATTGCAGCGCGCATGCCTTTAAAGGCCTATCCTGGTTTTCCCACGATCCGGATCGAAATTCGCTCCGAGCGTCCCTTGCTACGAGCCCAAGAACAGACGATCCGCCTCCTGACCTTGGCGGTCATAGGAGGGAGCTGCCTCATGTCGGTCATTTTTTGGANNGGTGTTTGTACGTCGGTTGGAAACCCTACAGCGCCATGTACAGTATCTGGGAAGTGAGCGCGTGGCGCGAGAGCTACAAAAATTTCCTGGCTCCGACGAAGTTGCGCAGCTGGCCAATCTCACCGGTACCATGGCACTCCACCTACAAGAGGCACGCAAAGCCGCAGAAGCCGCCGCTCAAGCGAAATCACGCTTCCTCTCCACAATGAGCCACGAAATCCGCACGCCCCTCAATGCGGTGCTGGGTTACAGCAGCTTGCTTCGCTCCACGACACTCGACCCGAAACAGATTGAGTGGCTCCAGGCTTTGGTTTCTGGCGGCGAATCGCTTGTCGGCGTCATCAGTAATATTCTGGATTACGAAAAAGCTGAAAACGGCCGCCTCGAGATTCATCCAAAACCCACGAAAATCCGTCCCCTCGTTCTGGATACCGTGGCATCTATGGCCCCCTATGCGGCCAGCAAAGAACTCAAGCTCGAATCGGGTATGGAGGCGCGAATCCCAGAGGTATTGCTCCTCGACGGTGGACGGCTGCGCCAGATTCTCATCAATCTCATCTCCAACGCTATCAAGTTCACCGCCAGCGGGAGCGTTGAAGTCGCA
>DKKJ01000078.1 GCA_002455175.1 Opitutaceae bacterium UBA6669 | reverse complement strand
GGGCGACTGATCTCCAGCATCGCACTTTCAAGCTGGGAGGTGAGACTTTGGATCGCCGATTTGACGTCCGTCCCACCGGGAGGCTCGGGCCCCTCCTGCAGGTTCACCTCAGCCAACTCGGCTTCCCTCGCACGCTGAAGTTGTTGGGCGCGTTCCGCCTCACGGGCTTGCTCGAGCCTCCGCACGCGTTCGGCTTCGCGGGCTTGCTCAAGCTGCCGCACGCGTNNATTCCGCTTCTCTCGCTCGCTCAACCTGCCGCACGCGTTCAGCCTCCCGTGCCTGCTCGAGCTGCCTTGCTCTCTCCGCCTCTTTCGCTAGCTCGATCTGCCGCATTCGTTCGGCTTCCTGGGCCTGCTCGATTTGCTTCACACGTTCTGCTTCCCTCGCCTGCTCAAGCTGTCTCGCCCGTTCCGCCTCCCGGGCCTGCTCGAGCTGCCTCGCTCGTTCCGCTTCCCTCGCCTGCTCGATTTGCTTCGCACGTTCGGCTTCCCTGTCCTGCTCGAGGTGCTTCGCCCGCTCCGCATCCCTCGCTTGTTGAATCCGCTGCGCCACCATTCCGGGCGCGTAGATGGGCGGGGTCATCGGGTCGGGCTGCACGGGGACCCCACCGCCAGGAGCCGTGGCCGCCGGAGGTCGGATCGGGGTGATCGGATAGGTGTTGAAGTGGTCCCCGATTTCAAACCCGAAGACATCCTTCAGCGAAACGACTTTCGAGGAATCGCCGGGGAGGGATTCAGGTTTCGGCCAAACCACCGCCTCGGTCTGTTCTTCCACCAGGATGAGCACGTTTCCGAGCTTCAGATGATCACCCGGCTTCAAGGTTTCCGGGGCGGTCACCCGGTTTCCATTGAGAAACGTGCCGTTGGTCGATTTGAGATCACAGACCATGTAACCTCCCTCGGGAGTCCGCTTGAGTTCGGCGTGGTATCCCGAGACACAATCGATCTGGATGCTCAGATCGTTGTCGTGCAGGCGCCCGATCCCGTGGGAGCCTCCTCTGAGAAGCAGTTCCGCAGGTCCACCAGAGGCCTCCGATTTGTGGACGAGTTTCAGGGTCATGGGTGGGTCGATTCGGGAAAATTCCGTTGGAACGCACCTCATACCATATTATGGAAATTATAAAAAGAATAATTTTCGGGACACCGCATTCCTGGTGGCCGGCCGCTGATCGGTCAGCCCATCGGCTGGAAATCCTCTGCCGTTTCAAGCCCGGCCGCCTTTCCAGGGCCCTTCCCCGCCTCTTTCCCTCAGGTCGCTGGTCCCGGTCGCGAAAGCTGGTCCTGACGGATATGATGATGCCCGTGATGGACGGAGCCGCCCTGGTGCGTGCTTTGCGGCGTCTGGACATGTCGGTCCGAGTCATCGCTGCCAGCGGCTTCGATGGCCGTGGCCAGACGGTCGCCGCAAGCCACCTCGGAATTGCACATATCCTCGCCAAGCCTTATTCCGCTAAAGCACTCTTAAGTACCCTCCGCGCCGCCCTCGAGAGCGAAGACCACGCAAAACCGCCCGACTCCTCTTGACCGCTAGCCATGTCCAAGCCCCCATCCGTCATTCATCGTGGATCCGACGTCACCGCGGCACAGCTAGCTGCCATTGTCGATTCATCCCACGATGCAATCACCAGCGAAGACCTCAACGGCATCGTCCTTACTTGGAATCGGGGCGCGGAAGTCATCTTTGGCTTTACCGCTGAAGAGATGATCGGACAATCCATCCGGCGTCTTATTCCGGACACACGTTTAGCTGGAGAGGAGGCTATCCTCGCTCAGATTTGCCAGGGGGGTTCAATCGCTCCTTACGATACCGAGCGACTGACCCGACGAGGTCGTGTGCTGGAGGTTTCCGTCACCGTCTCACCGATTACCGACGGGGTTGGCACGCGTGTCGGTTTTTCGAAAATCGCCCGAGACATCACTGCAACACGGCATCGTGAGCGGGAGTTGACGCGTCTGTCGCAACTTTACGTTGGATTGAGCCAGGTCAATCAAGCCATCGTGATGTCAAAAACACAGGGCGAGCTGCTCACCAAAATCTGTCGCGTGCTGGTTGACTTCAGCGGCTTCAAAATGGCTTGGATTGCGCACCATGACGCCGACTCCCGAAAGCTGGTGCCCGTGGCGGCTTGCGGCGACCAGGATGGCTACCTCAAGAATCTTACCATCTCAACCGAAGACCGAATCGAGGGGCACGGTCCCATCGGAACCAGTTTTCGCGAAAATCGCTATGTAATCAGTAACGACCTTCTAAATGATCCGTCCACGCAGCCTTGGCGCGATCAGTTACGGATGCGGGACTTTCGCGCCTCCGCAGCTATTCCCATTCACTGTCAAGGCCAGCCCTGGGGCACGCTCGTGGTTTACGCCGGGGAAGCCGATTTTTTTCGGGAGCGTGAGATCGCGCTCCTCAAGGAATCAGCGGGTGATATTTCCTACGCCCTCGACAACTTTGTTCGAGAAGACCTGCGGCGCTGTGCCGAGGACAAGGTTCGACAGGAGCGCGATTTCTCCGAGGCCTTGATTAACAGTCTTCCTGGAGTCGTCTACTTCTACGACCGCGCAGGACGATTTCTACGCTGGAACAACAATTTCGAACGAGTCACGGGCTATACCAGCAGCGAACTTGCATCCATGCACCCTCTCGATCTTTTCCCCGATGCTGAAAAGGCCCTCGTCGCCGCCCGCATCGGGAAAGTATTTGAACTGGGAGAAGCAACTATAGAGTCCGATTTTCTCGCCAAGGATGGAAGCCTCACTCCGTACTATTTTACAGGTGTACAAACCCTCTTTGACGGCAGGCCTTGCTTGGTGGGGGTAGGCATTGACATCAGTGAACGCAAGCGAGCAGAGCGCGCACTACGCGAGGCCCATGAGAAAATGGAGCAGAACGTGGAGCGGCGCACCGAGGAGTTACGCGTAGCATTAGAACGCGCTGAAGCCGCCGATCGCGTGAAATCTGCTTTCCTAGCGACGATGTCCCACGAACTACGCACCCCGCTCAACTCCATCATCGGATTTACCGGCATCGTGCTCCAGGGGCTCGCGGGACCGCTCAATGCCGAGCAGACCAAACAACTCGGCATGGTACGCAGTAGCGCTCGTCACCTTTTGGAATTGATCAACGACGTGCTCGACATCTCTAAAATCGAGGCGGGACAGCTTGAGGTGCATCCAGAGCCATTCGACTTACGCTCGTCACTGGAACGCACGATCGGACTCATACGTCCTATGGTCGACAAGAAAGGGCTTGGGCTGTGCTCCACAGTAAGTGATGAAATTGGCCAAATGGTAAGCGATCGCAGACGAATTGAACAGATCCTGCTCAACCTTCTGAACAACGCCGTAAAATTCACCGAACACGGCTCTGTGAGCCTGGCCGCAGTCATCGTCCCTGAATTTAGAGCCGCTGCTCAAACAGCTCCCTGTACCGCGGTCCAAATCAAGGTTACGGATACCGGCGTCGGCATCAAACCGCAGGACCTGACAAAATTATTCCAACCGTTCCGCCAGGTCGATAGCGGACTGGCGCGTCTCCACGAAGGCACCGGGCTCGGCTTGGCCATCTGTCGACGGTTAGTCACGATGTTAGGCGGAACCATCCTCGTCGCAAGCGAATGGTCCCGCGGCAGTGTTTTCACGGTCACGCTTCCTCTCCAGGCGCCTACTCCCGCATGAGCCTCACTGTACTCCTGATTGAAGATAACGCCCAGAATCGGTACCTTGCTACCTTCTTGCTCGAACATCACGGGTACAAAGTCAGCTTCGCCGAGGACGGTCCGCGAGGGATCCAGATGGCGCGAGAACTCGTGCCGGACTTGATACTTCTCGACATCCAGCTTCCTCAAATGGACGGCTATGCGGTCGCTCAAGCTCTCAGAGCTATCAGCTCCCTGCGCACGACACCCATCGTGGCAGTCACGTCGTACGCCATGGTGGGTGATCGGGAAAAAGCACTCGCCTCGGGCTGCAACGGCTACATCGAAAAGCCGATAAATCCCGAGACGTTTATCCAAGATATCAGGCAGTTCATCCCTTCGTCCGCTAGCTAGCTTTTCATATGCCCCATGTTTTGATCGTAGATGATAAGGAGGAAAACCTGTACTATCTTCAGGTCCTCCTCAGCGGGAATGACTACACTGTGGAGTTGGCTCACCATGGCGCCGAAGCCCTTGTACTTGCACGCAAAAACCCGCCTACGGTCATCATCTCCGACCTACTTATGCCGGTGATGGATGGATACACCCTGCTTCGCTTCTGGAAGGCAGACATCCACCTGAGAAAAATTCCCTTTGTTGTTTATACTGCCACCTACACTCAAGCCGAAGACGAACGACTCGCGATCAGTTTAGGCGCCGACGCGTTTATCCTAAAGCCGTGCGAGCCTGACGAATTTATCACGCGTATCCGTGAGATCCTAGCCAACACGGCTGCCGCCCTCCCCACTCCCTTGCGCCACCAAACGGGAGATGAAAAAGAGCTTCTCAAGGTTTACAGCGAAACGCTCATTCGCAAATTGGAAGAGAAGACCCTTTTCCTCGAGGAAGCGAATCGCAGTCTGGAAAAGGACCTCATAGAACGTAAGCACATCGAGGAAAGTCTCCGAGAAAGCGAACAACGCTTCCGTGCCACGTTCGAGCAGGCCGCCGTAGGCATCGCGCATGTCGACCTGGACGGGCGCTTCTTACGCGTCAATGACAAGCTGTGCGAGATCACCGGCTACTCACGCGATGACTTGCTCAAGCGCAGCTTTATTGAGCTCACCGCATCGGAGGACCGTTCCCAAAGCGATCAGGCGCGGCACTCCATGCTGTCCGGTACTCAAAAAACCTACAACGCGGAGAAACGGTACCACCGAAAGGACGGCGCCATCATCTGGGTAAATGTGATCGTCACGCTCGTGCGCGACAATTCAGGCCAACCCTCCTACTTCATGACTGTCCTCGGCGACATCACGGAACGGAAGGAACTGGAATCTCGCCTCCTGCGCGCCCAACGACTCGAAAGTATTGGCACCCTCGCCGGCGGTATCGCCCATGATCTGAATAATATTCTCGCCCCGATCATGATGGGAGTAGAACTCCTGCGAGTTTCACCCAACCCTGAGGTAAGTGAAAAAGTGATCCAGACGATCGCAATGAGCGCTAAGCGGGGAGCGGAGTTGGTAAAGCAAGTGCTCTCCTTCGCCCGCGGAGTGGATGGAGCCCGGGTCGCCGTGCACCTCGGTCACGTGGTGCGCGAAGTCGAAACGCTCATTCTTACTACGTTTCCCAAAAACATCGTCCTCCAAATCGATATTCCCCGGAATCTGCCACTGATCATGGGCGATCCTACCCAGATCCACCAAGTCATCCTCAATCTCTGTCTGAATGCACGGGATGCCATGCCCGACGGCGGACACCTCACGCTTTCTGCACGACCGTCATAAATTGACCGTCAATACATCGCCATGCGCCCTGAGGCGAAGCCGGGCACCTATCTGGTGTTGGACATTCGAGACACAGGCTGCGGGATGTCACCCGATATCTTGAATCGAATCTTTGAGCCCTTTTTTTCCACCAAAGAACCGGGAAAAGGCACCGGATTAGGCCTGTCCACGGTGCTTGGAGTGGTGCGCAATCATGGCGGATTTGTTGACGTGGAAAGCCATGTCGGGATCGGGAGCACCTTCCGCGTCTACCTGCCTACGCAGACAGAATCAACGAGCGGGAATTCAGTAAAAATGGCGTCAGATGCCCTGCCAAAGGGACAGAATGAAGTGGTTCTTTTGGCAGAGGATGAAATTTCGGTGCGAGAAATTACTCAGGCCACCCTCGAGGCTTCTGGCTATCGGGTGATCCCAGCAGAAGACGGCTCCCAAGCCATCGGCTTGTACGCGCTCAACAAGCGCGACATCGCGCTCGTCATCACCGATATGATGATGCCCAACATGGACGGCGCGGCTCTCATCACTGCACTACGCCATCTGGATCCCAAGTTGCCGATTATCGCGGTCAGTGGAGTCGACCTGGAACGGGACGTCGCCCGCGCCGCAGCTCTCGGCATCGCACATGTACTGGCCAAGCCCTATACAGCCGAAACTCTCCTCCGTAAAGTGAGCGCCGTAGTGACCAAGGAGCGCACCTAGCTCCTGGTTTAACTAGTCTTTGCTCTTCGCTGAGATCTCGAAGCGGGATAACACAGACGCTGATCCGATGGCAGAAAACGTCCGGTTGAAATGACCGAACGAGAAGAATAAGCGGTCGTAAGCTCTACGCGTGCATGAGTGGAAAAGCTCCCAAAGCGGAGTGCCGCCGCCAGACCTTTTCGCAGAGGTACGGGGTACTCCGCTCTAACGGACCTCCGCGACGATCCCTCACGAGCGATTGGGAACGGCCCTATCCCGCAAATCCGTATTCCGGGTCTCAGCCGCAAGCAAAATACTCACCAGGGTAATGCCCGCGAGAACCGCCATGTACGCCACGATTGGCCAGGTGGATCCTCCCGACCACACCAGCAGCCAAGAAGCGATCAGCGGCGCCAAGCCTCCTGAAAAAGGTGCTGCGAGTTGGTAGCCGAGCGACGCCCCGGTGTAACGGGTCTGAGTGCCGAACAGCTCCGAGAAAAACGCGGCCTGCGGTCCGTAAAGAGAGGCGTGACCGATCATCCCCACGACAATCGCCGTCCAAATCCACACGGTTTCGCCGGTTTGGATCAGCCAAAAAAAGGGCTGGCAGTAGAGCAGGAGAAAAAGGGTTCCAGCGAGATAGACGGGTTTCCGGCCAAAGCGATCCGAGAGGGCCCCAAACCAAGGAATGGCTACCAACTGCACGGCGGAACCTATGAGAACTCCGTTGAGCAAAGTGCTCTTCGCCACGCCCAGATGCTGCATGGCGTAGCTCAATACCCAAATTGTGAAGAGGTAGAAGAACGCATTCTCCGCCATCCGCGCCCCCATCGCAAGGAGCACGTTGCGTTTGTGATCACNNTGCGGGCTTCCGTTTCTGCGCCTGCGAGAAAACGGGGCTCTCCATCACGCGCAGGCGAATGAAGAATCCTAGCCCGGTGAGCACGATCCCAAAGAGAAACGGAATCCGCCAGCCCCAGGAAAGAAAGGACGCGTCCGGAAGATAGGAAAAAAGAGTGAAGACTCCGGTTGCCATCAGCAGTCCCACCGGTACACCCACTTGAACCCAGCTAACAAAAAACCCGCGTCGGCGTTCGTCCGCGTGCTCGGCCACCATCAGCACCGCCCCGCCCCATTCACCTCCAACAGCCAAACCTTGCACAACCCGAAGCGCCACGAGGAGGCCTGGCGCCCACAAATGNNGTACGTCGGCAACAGCCCAATCAGAAACGTTGCCACTCCCATCATCACTAGCGTGGTCACGAGCATCGATTTCCGCCCGATCTTGTCCCCAAAATGGCCAAAGATGATCCCTCCGATCGGACGCGCAAAGAAGCCCACGGCGTAGCTTCCAAACGCAGCCGTTGTCCCCGTCAGCGGGTCTAACGTTGGAAAAAACAGGCGATTGAACACCAGCGCGGCGGCCGTCCCGTAGAGGAAAAAGTCATACCACTCGATCGCCGTGCCCAACATACTAGAGACCACGACACGCTGAAATGACGCTGGAGAACCCCGCACCGCGGTGTCCTCAACGGGGGTCGGGGTAGATGAACTCATAACGCTGCGAAGAAGTGAATGAACGACGCGGGGTAAGATCGACTCAGCTCTGGACTCAGAGCTCGTGAGTACCGTGCCCACCGGAACGAAACAAGACTCAATCATTCCCGCGCGCGCAAATCGCGTCGGCCCCTCGCATTCCGCACGCGGCGGCGTTACCTAGCATCGCTCTATAAACTAACTAGAAAATAAACTCGTACTTATGAATGATCAGGCAGGCGGCACGTGTCCTTAAGGAGGAATGAGCGGTGTCGAGAGAAGGAGCCAGCGAAACACAACCGTCAGCCCTGACGTGTGTCTTCTTTAGNNGAGGAATGAGCAATGACACCAGGATCGAGCCGGTGATGAGTGCACCAATAATACCGAGCGACCAACTGATCGGGAACTTCCCACCAAACGCATCATTCAACCAGATCATCTTCAGCCCCACAAAAACGAGAATCAGACCGAGCCCATACTTGAGAAAACGGAAGCGATGCATGATTCCGGCCAAGAGGAAGAATATGGCTCGCAGGCCGAGNNGTTCGACGTAAAAACAATCAACGGTTCCTTCGTCAGAGCAAAAATCGCCGGAACACTATCCACCGCGAAAACGATATCCGTCACTTCCACAAATACGAGGCACACGAGCAACGGGGTGGCGTGCACCACCCCATTGATCCGGGTAAAAAATTTGTCGCCATGAAGTTGAGGTGTTACCGGTATCAAGCGTCGGAGAAGCCGGATGATGTGATTCTTCTCCGGATCAATCGGCTTTTCGGGAGCAAAGAGGATCTTAAGGCCTGTCAGGATCAAAAAGCCACCGAACAACCAGATCACCCAGTGAATCTGCATCAGCACGGAACCCAAACTGATAAAAATAATTCGGAAGAACAGCGCTCCGATAATGCCGTAGAAGAGTACACGATGCTGATAAGCCGCCGGAACCGCAAAGTATCCAAATACCACTACTNNCGAAGACGAAAATGTTATCTACCGAGAGCGACTTTTCGACGATGAAGCCCGCCAGGTACTCCAGCCATGTTTGCTTCGCGAGGGCCGCGTGGTCTAGTCCCGCGAGTCGCGGATCCAAAGGAAACTTCCAAAGAGCGTAGTGGTAAAGTCCCCACCCAAATGCCAGAGCCAAGCTCACCCAAAACACGCTCCAACCAAGAGCCTCTTTGAAATGGACCNNCTGGACTGGAAATCCCTACTTTAAATCCACCCCTGCGTTGAATCGATACACGGGTGTAAACGTAAATTGTTATTTTAAAACCGCTTAAACATACCGTGGTTCGCGTCAGCTCTTAGTCTTCGACGGCGGGCGATCACCGCGTACATCGATTCCAAACCGCGCCAAAACGTCCGCTCATCTCCAATCGCCCAGCCTTCTACGAACGGCAGCCTGCGACTCACCATCGGAAGCTCAAGAGGTCAAATCCCCCGCGCTCGGGACTATACTTCAACTGAATTTTCATCGGCCCCTTTTCCAGAATCGTCCCGCCGCGCTCCCAGCTAAAGGCTTCTGCAGCGGCCCTTTGNNATCCTCCAAGCGGGCCATCATCATTCGCCCCCACAGTTCCTCTCGATCGTCTCTGACGAAAAAGGGTGCCATAAGCACCGCGTCGTCCGCCCCTACAGCCCCATCGCCTTTGGCATCGATCTCGGTTTTCGGCGGCTCGTATTTGGGAAATGATGTCGCCACGATCTTGGCCAAGCGGGGGGACAGGAGGCTTGCTTTGCGGGTGACGGCCTTGGTCTCGACTGACTGGGAATTGAGCTGGCCTCCCTCCCGACCGAACAAGGGCGCCGCCAAGAAGAGAACGAGGCCGAATCGAAGGCAGAGATGACGGTGCATAAGAAGAGGACTTGGAAGTAAGACTCCAGCCTCCCCACAAAAGTTCATTCTCTCGTTATCTATGGCTCACGCGGTAGAGGATAAG
>DKKJ01000097.1 GCA_002455175.1 Opitutaceae bacterium UBA6669 | reverse complement strand
ACAAAATCGTAGGGCGAATGATCGCTGGCTCTCCCGGGAGCAACATGCGAGTGGCTCGAGAGATATTGCGCGCATCATTTAAAATAGCCCCCCAGACTTTCCTTCCTTCCCAATAGCGATCGTAGGAGGAATTCGTGCGAAAAACCAATAGTAGCCCGAGCGCGACACCAATCAATCCATGGACCGTTGGGGGTATTTCGATGGGGCGGACATTACGATGCAGCAGCACCACGGCGATCGTCCAAACAAGGAAGAGAGCGACCCGGAGAATGATCTTAGGCGCAACCGACCCCCGCACGGCCAGCAATTGAGGAGCCCAACGCTTCGGATTGTACTCGATCATGGCGGATAGGCTTCGGTAAAGGCACCCATGCGAAGCGATTTTTGGTTCACGTTAAAGTAAGAACTTACTCTCGCTCCCAGTCGTCATGCACCCACCCTCGCCTCTGAGAGGGGCACGTCACCTCCACTCGTGACGAGGATAACGACGGGAAAGCTCTGCCTTCACTTTTGGATACATTTCCGCCCAAAAGCGGGTGAGATCATCCGTGACTTGAATCGGCCGATGATTCGGAGCCAAGACCTCGATTTTCACCGGCACGCGTCCGTGCCCCAAAGTAAACCGACCCTCGACTCCATAAAGCTCCTGAATTCGCGCACTCAAAACCGGTGGCCCCTCCGCAAAGTATGCGATCTTTGATTTTCGGCCATTCGCCATCACGAGGCGTTCCGGAAGATAATCGTCTAACACAGCCAACTGCTCTGCCGTCAGCCACTCTCGAAGTATGGGCATGACGGGTTTGTCCTTCGCCGCTCGTGCGCCGTACTCCCCGTAGCAGATCTGCTCGATCAATGTGGCGCGATCCGCCGGCGTCAAAGGATTCACTTCGAGTTCAGGAAACCATTCGGCCAGTCGGTTGACTCGAATGATCCACTGCTCCACCGAGTCGTCCCAGGCCTCGAGCACGAGGCGACCTTCCACCACTTCTTTTGTTAAAAGTGCCGCGGCCTCTGTAAGAGGGGCCTCTTCGCTGCTGGCTTTCGACTCAATAACAAGATCACGAAACCGCTTCTCTTTACGAGCGACCACACGTTTCGCCTGAGGGTCATAGACCACTCCGCGTGTCTCCACGAAATCGCCCGGGAACAGTTCGCTCAACCAGCTTTCTTCGATCGCTGTAGCCAGCGATAACAGCACGTTCACCTCGCCCCCNNCCTTCAATCTCGCTCACCTCTGCGGCCACCAACAATGGCGCACTCTGGATAGCACTTTCCCGTGCGAGCACACCGCGTCGCCCATGGACCAATTCGCACCGCAACGTACCGCTATCGAGCCGCTTCGCCAGTTGATCGGAAAAGCCCGCCAGCACGCATTTACGGACGGCCACGCTATCCATGGTTCGCTCTGAAACCTCCAGACCTTCTTTGCGAGCGATCTCCAAAAACTGCTCGAAAAGCGGTCCGACCTGGCGAGCTCCCTGCGCGTGTAGTCCCAACTTTCGACAGGCGTCTAAATTGAAGCGCTCGCTATCTGCGTAGCGCCACGCCCGCATCAGGAGGAAAAAATCGCTGTCAGCTTCTTCCCCCAAAATATCCTCTCGCGCATCCTCAATCTCGCGGGTGACACCTCGAAGCAGAAAATTTCTTCCTTGAGTCAGCGCTGCCATGAGCGAAAGCGAACGCACACATCCGCGAACATCCGCTTCGAGTAACATGCGCGCGTAACGCGGGTGCACGGGAAAACGGAGCATTTTGCGACCCATCTCTGTAATTGTAAGAGCCGGTTCGGCCTGAGGTGGCGCACCCGAGGCAGATGCCTTCGCACTCAACGCGCCTAAGTCCGCCAGAAGCAGCTCCGCCCGCGCCAAGGCCTTGCTCTCGGGTCTTTCTAGCCAAGGAAACTGCACCACATCATCAACCCCGCTAGCCTTCAGGGTGAGCACCACTTCGCTCAAATCCAACCGCTTCACCTCTGGCAGTTCTTGCAGGGGTCGATGGGCATGCTCTTTTTCTGTCCAAAGGCGCACACAAACCCCAGGAGCCGTCCGGCCCGCGCGGCCTGCGCGCTGATCTGCACTCGCCACCGAAATTTTTTCCACCAGGAGGGTGTTGATTCCGCGATTCGCATCGAACCGCGCCACCCGAGCAAGCCCACTGTCGATGACGACGGTCACTCCATCGATGGTCAGCGACGTCTCCGCCACATTGGTTGATATAATGACCTTTCGGCTTTCATACCGCTCCACCGCCCGATCCTGGGCCTCGGGCGGAAGTTCCCCATGCAACGGAAATACCACGAACTCACGCAACTCGCGTAGACCCTGAACCGCTTGGAGCGTCCGGTTGATCTCATAGGAACCGGGCATGAAGACCAAGATGTCACCGCGGGTATGCTGAGCCACTCGTGCACACTCGCGCGCCGCCACCTCCCAAACGGGCTCTTGCTCGAAAGAAACGCTCCGAGGCAGGTACTCCACGCTGACCGGAAAGCTCCGTCCCTGCGACACCAGCGTGTCACAAGGAGCCAGATAGGTGCTGAGGCTGCCCGCGTCGAGCGTCGCCGACATGACTACAATTTTCAGATCGGGTCGGGTGCTTTTTTGAATCTGCAGCGCCCTCGCGAGGGATATGTCGCCATAGAGATGGCGTTCGTGAAACTCGTCAAAAACCAAGACGGCGATCCCGCGAAGCGAAGGGTCAAAGGACATTTGCCGTAAAAGCACCCCTTCGGTGACGAAGCGAACCCGGGTGCGCTCGCTCACCCGTGCTTCAAGGCGGATTTGGTAGCCAACGATCTCGCCCAACGGACTACCAACTTCCTCCGCCACACGCCGCGCAAGCATACGCGTCGCCAGCCGTCGCGGCTGAAGGACCACGATCTCTCCGCGCTCTCCGGCCAGACCATGCTCAAGAAGAATTTGCGGGAGCTGAGTCGACTTCCCCGATCCGGTGGGCGCCTGGAGAATGAGACGCCCCTGAGCGCGCAAGGATGCCACCAAGGGCCTCTCGAGTTCGTAGATGGGGAGGTTGCGTGCTGGCATGGATCGGGGAGCGAAAGGGAAACGCTCCCCAGGTGGCAAGCGATGGATTTGCTGCAACCCGCTGACAACCTCGGAACAGATCGCCTCTCTCCTTACAACCGAGCCGGAGAATGCCAGCTCTCCATCGGTACCGTTCTTTCGATTAGCACCCTCGCTATGTTTGCCCTGAAAAAGTTGATCGCCTCCTGCCTGATGCCTCTGTCCGTGGTGCTCCTGCTACTCTGGTGGGGTTACCTAGGAACGCGAACGGCGTCCTCATCGCGCTGGGCCCACCGTGTTCTCCTCGTAGGAATCATCAGCTTGACCCTGGCTTCAAATAAGGGGGTTGGCTTGCTGCTGGTCCGTAGCCTCGAAGCGCGCTTTCCCGCTCAGCCCAGCTTCACTCACGACCAGCCGCCTAGCTCTGAACTGAGATCCGTCGCCTTGATTTTAGTGCTGGGCGGTGGCCACGCCGATACACCCGGGCTGTCTGCGAACAATCAATTGAGCACCTCGGCTCTCGCTCGTCTGGTAGAGGGTGTCAGACTGGCCAGAGCCCTTCCCCAGGCGGAGGTGTGGGTCAGCGGTCCTTCGATTTTACCCGGCTATCCTTCGCACGCGCGGGTGCTGCAATCCGCTGCAGAATCGCTTGGCCTCGCGGCTGGTCGCATCCAGCGAATCGAGGACGGGTTCGATACCGAGGGAGAAGCCGCAGCGTTACGCCGTCATGGTCACCAAGGCCCCATCGCTCTCGTTACCTCGGCGTGGCACATGCCGCGCGCCGTAGGTCTTTTCAAGAAGGCGGGAATCTCCGTCGTCCCTTGCCCCGCTGACTTCAGCGCCCGGTTGAACGCTGAACTTCGGATCACGGACTACCTCGCCTGGGATCTCAGCGGACTGGAACGCACAAGCAAGGCTGTGTATGAATACCTGGGCCTGACCTGGGGCAAATTACGAAACAAGATCTGATTTGCTCAGCCATTTCACGTCGTGGGCGGGCGCACGGCGGTAAAGCTGCTCTTTTTTACTTCGTCGCTGTGCCTCACATCTTTGCCCTTAACGAGATAGATCATCTCTTCAGCGATGTTCGTCGCATGATCGGCGATACGCTCGATCGATTTGGAAATAAACATGAGCTCTAAAGCTCGGCTGATGGTCCCCGGCTTTTCAATCATGTAGCTGCTGAGCTCTCGGTAGAGTTGCTTGTTAATTTGATCCACTTCGGCATCGCGCCGACAGACCGAAAGCGCTTTCTCTGCGTCGCCATTCAAGAAGCAATCCAGGGCATCGCGCAGCATCTCCAGAGCGATCGATGCCATCCGCGGCAAATCCACATAAGGCTTCAGCGGAGNNAAGTCGTACGGAACGTTTGGCAATACTCGTAGCCTCATCTCCCACGCGTTCGAGATCATGCGACGCCTTCATGCCCACAATCACCATGCGCAGTTCGGTTGCGACCGGTGCCCGCAAATTCATGTAACGAACCGCCTCCTCATCGATTTTGACTTCGAGGGCATCCAGTTCGTCATCAGCCGCAATGACGCGATCGGCTAGGCCGATATCTGCCTCCACCAAAGCCTTGACCGCATCGCGGACCTGGCGAATCGCGGTCTCTCCCATCAGGATGAGCTGGGAACGAAAGGTCTCTAGCTCAGCGTCGAAAAATCGTTTCATGGTCGGAGTTCTAAAAAGATGACAGTGCGAATAGTGATCAACCGAATCGTCCGGAGACATACGCCTCCGTCTGGGGATTTTCCGGGTTCATGAAAATAGTCCGGGTGGGCGAAAACTCCACTAGTTTACCCAGATAAAAGAAGGCCGTGCGGTCAGAGCACCGAGCTGCTTGCTGCATGTTGTGGGTCACAATGACAATCGTATACCTTGTTTTCAGCTCATTGATCAGCTCTTCCACCTTCGCGGTGGCGATCGGATCCAGCGCGGAACAAGGCTCGTCCATCAAGATAATTTCCGGCTCCACTGCAATGGTCCGAGCAATGCACAAGCGTTGTTGCTGCCCTCCGGAAAGTCCCAGTCCTGAGGCATGCAAACGGTCTTTGACCTCGTCCCAAAGCGCAGCTCCCCGTAGCGATTTTTCCACCACCTCATCCAACTTCGCCTTGTCCTTCACACCTTGGAGACGAAGCCCGTAGGTGATATTCTCGTAGATCGATTTGGGAAATGGATTCGATTTCTGAAAGACCATTCCGACGCGTTNNCCATGTCGATGCCGCGGATCTTGATTTGGCCGGAGCCTACCCGCGTTCCGTCGATGAGATCATTCATGCGGTTCAGACAACGCAGCAGGGTCGATTTTCCACATCCCGAAGGCCCAATAAAGGCGGTGACTTGTTTTTCGGGAATCTGCAGGCTGATGCCGTGGAGCGCCTTGGTGGCGCCGTAGTAGAAATCGACGTTCTGAATGTCGATCAAGGTCGAGGCCATCGCGGGCGACGTGGGTGCTCCGGACTGCGGGGCAATCGTGTGAATCGAACGAGGTGGCGTCGTAGGCGTATCCATGGTCGCGTGAGCAAAGTTCATCGTGGTGAGAGACGGTGTTACCACTTGTGCCGCCCGCGCAGATGATTGCGCAGGTAAATTGAGGTAGCCGCGATGAGCGCGACAATGAGGAGGAAAACAAAAGCCGTTCCGTACTGCACTCGCTGGGTATACTCGTTCTGCGGAATCTTAGAGCTGACAACGTAGATGTGATAAGGCAACGCCATCACTCCTTGAAAAAAGAAGTCAGCGCCGCGTTGCAGGTCTTCCCAGGGAAGTTTGTCTCGCACCACATAAGCGGCGGTAAACATGATCGGAGCTGTCTCCCCTGCAACTCGGGCCACGCCCAAAATCGAAGANNGCCACTTGGTCGCTCCGAGCGCGAGAGAAGCCTCACGAAAGCCCCGTGGCACCGATTTCAGTGACTCTTCCGATGCGGTGATGACGACCGGAAGCACCATGAACGCCAGCGTGAACCAACCGGCCAGCAACGAAACGTTCCAACCAAGATAAATCACGAAAAGCCCCATTCCGAAGAGGCCAAAAACAATGGATGGCACGCCTGCGAGATTCAGGATGGCGAGGCGGATAAATCGAACAATCGGCCCTTGGTTAGCATATTCGCTCAAGAAAATCGCGCTCGAAACCCCGAGAGCCAGGGCAATCGACATTGAGCCCACCGTGAGCAGCAAGGTCCCGACAATACAGGGAAAGATTCCTCCGGCAGAATAGACGTAACTTTGGCTCTTGATTTCGACAGGCTTCTGTCCGGCGGCTACAGCTTTGTCAGCCTCTCGTTGGCGAAACTCGCGAAAAGCCCGATCGCCCATCTCTTTCTTTTCACCCTGGTGCTCGAAAACGTGAAGAGACTCCGGCGCTTCCGTGAAGAAGGTGGTGTTAATGAAAGGAAAGTTTTTCTGAAAGACCGCATCGGAGCCTTTGATGATGATGTCCGCGAAGACAAAAGCACCGCAGGCCAAAACCAGATAGGTCACCAACCGGAACACGCCAAACGCGGTCCGTTCTCCCATCCGCGACCAACCCGCTTTGGCTTGGAAGACGTGTGAGCCCGAGGCTGAATTTTCGAGTGAACTCATGGCAGGGGATCAGTTATCCAACTGTAACGCGGTACTTCCCCAGAATTTTCTGGGCGACGAAATTGATGAGCAGCGAGAGGAGGAAGAGAAGAATCCCCACCACAAAGAGAGCTCGGTAGTGAATCCCTCCTTGAACTACCTCGCCCATCTCTTGAGCAATGATTCCCGTCATCGTGTGGACCGGTTGAGTGACAACTCCAATCCCCGCGGTAAAATCGGGAATGGCGATTNNGACCATAGTCTCACCGATCACTCTTCCCAATCCGAGCAAGACCGCAGAGATTATCCCCGAGAGGCCCGCGGGAACAATGATCCGCACGATGGTTTGAAAGCGCGTGGCACCGAGCGCATACGAGGCCTCTTTAAATGACTTCGGCACATTCTGAAGTGCATCCTCGGCGAGCGTAAAAATCGTGGGCACTGCAATCAACCCCAGTAGGCAGCCCGCAGTAAGGGCGTTGAGCCGCTCCGCAATGGGGAACCCAGGGAACCAATCTAACCACGGCACTTGCGAAAGTTTCCGCAGGGCTTCACCCAAAACGGCGATCCCGAAAAATCCAAGCACCACCGATGGAAAGGCCGAGATGAATTCGATGCAGGGCTTGATGATCCGCTGCTCTGAGACGGTGGCGATCTGGTTGACATAGATGGCTGCCCCCACCCCCAGCGGAATAGCTAGAGCGAGTGCGATCATCGAAATCAGCAGCGATCCCACCAGCAACGGAATCACCCCATACCAATCCTGCCAGAAACTCGCCGTCAGCCATTGCCGACCAAAAATAAATGAAGAAAACGAGGACCAAAAGGGCACGGGGACGGTGTAATCCCACGCCGCCAGCTCGGCCTCGATGGCAGGAAATCGCGAGATATACTGCTCTGTCAGCTCTTTGAAACGATCAATGCGCGTCTGCAGCGAAGGAATTTCCAAAGCCGGTGCTGAGGCCAAAAGCTCACGAAGGCTTTGTGCAAACCCCGCATTCATCTCAGCGTAAGCAGGGCGTGCGTCCAAAAGAGGCTGAAGCTCTGAAGCAAAATTCACCTGTTCGACCATCACGGCGTCCGCCTCGGCTTTTTTCCCAGCAGCTACCAGCTGGCGCCGCTCTTCGATTTTGTCTTCGTTAACCGCAAACTTGGTTTTGATGGACGAAGCGACGTCCGTGAGATCGGAAAGAATTCCCCTCAACGGTTCTGAGGCGTCGCTAAAACGTCCCGCGTAATCGTCAAACGTCGCGAGACGCGCATTCGCATCCTGCAACGAAAGAGTATCGACCTGCGTGTAGTGCCTGACCGCCGCCATTCGCACGTCGGACAGATATCGAGTGAGCGCCGCGAAATCCGTATCCTGCTGACGGATAAAATCCACATACTCCAGGCCCGCCTGTCGGTAAACGGTCAAGTTACGCTGATTCTGTCCGAAGAAGTCCTTTCCTTCCTTGAAGAGAAAAACGGTGATCAATCCGAGAACCAGCACCGCCACAAAGGCATTTCCGCCGAAGAAGGCTTGGATACACTCATCCAAAGTCAGTCCGAAAAAACTCACCCTCTTTTTAGTGATAACAAAGGGAGCGGGTGAAGCCGACGGCGAGGAACTGGACGAGGACATCGGAGGCGAGTAAAGACGAAGAANNGTCGCTGAAACTGCGCCTCAGCGACCTCAGAGAAAAGGTCTACTTAACAGGCACAAAACCCACTTTGCGTACGATCTGCTGTCCCGCTTCGCTCAACGTAAAATCGATGAATTTAGCAGCTTCACCGGTGGGCTCTCCGTTGGTGTAATAGAACGTGGGACGAGCGTAGGGATACTTCTTGGAGCGGATTTCTTCCTCGTTTGGCATATGCCCGTCTACGGGAATGGTCTTGATACCCTCGGCGTGGATGTAGGCCAAACCGACATAACCAATGCCATTGGGATTCTTGCCCACCTCCGACACGATCTGCTCGTTGCCCGCCATCTTCTGGGAAGACGTGGCGTAATCACGACGCTTCATGGCCATTTCCTTCCAATCGGAGTAGGTACCAGATGAGGTATTTCGCGTGTAGATAGAAATGCGGCCAGGATTACCGCCGACTGCCGACCAATCCGTCACTTCACCGGTGAAGATTTGCTCCACCTGACGCTTGTTTAGCGCCGTGATAGGATTGTTGGCATTGACGACGACCGCCATTCCATCAAACGCCACGATGGTCGGCTTCATCGTTACGCCTTTGGCCTGAGCAGAAGACACCTCAGTGGTCTTCGCGCGGCGCGAAGACATCCCAATATGAGCGGTGCCTTCGGTGATCGCCGTAATGCCGGTCGTTGAACCTTCTGCGGCGATTTCAAAAGAGACGCCCGGGTGCGTGACCAGATACTCCTCCTTGAGTTGAGGGACCAATTTGGCTCCCAGGGTATCGGAACCCTTGATCACCAGTTTCTGAGCGGATGCAGTCACCGCGGTGCAAGCAAGCGCGGTGGCGAGAAGAAGAATCGATTTCATGATAACGTAGAATTTGTGTTGAACACCCGAGTTAGAATTTCACCACGAGATCCACTTGCAGCGTCTGCGAGTGATCGAGTTTGGCGACGGCCGACTGCAGGAGTGTTTCCCGCTTATCCGTCGTGTAGAAATAGGTCACGTTGAAGTTGGCAAAATCGGTGACGTTGTAACTGCCCGCCAATTTAAAGCCCTCCTGATTCAAATTCCCAAAGGCGAAATCAGAATCGGTGATATTAGGATCCACGGAGCCAATTCCGATCTGCCGATAGTCAAGTTTGACGCTATAGTCGCCCTGAACTTTCCCCGCGCCATAAGCAT
>DKKJ01000100.1:23851-24196 GCA_002455175.1 Opitutaceae bacterium UBA6669 | reverse complement strand
AGTCGTGGGTGGGTGCGTGGACGGCGGGAGCGGCTGACATGACATCAGTGTCGCTCTTACGGCTCGTACGTGGAAGCGGATTTTTCATCGTTGGCACTGACGGGGTAGTGGTGCTAGGATGGCGGTGACTGTGACAAGTGTTTCCGATCCAAACCTTTATCTCGTCGGCTTCATGGGTACCGGCAAGACCACGATTGGCCGGGCGGTGGGCCAGCGGCTGGGCTTTGCCGTGATCGATAGCGACCACGAAATCGAGCGGTCCGAGGGCAAGCCGGTCACCGAGATTTTCGCGCAGCAGGGTGAAAAGGCCTTCCGGGCCATGGAGCGGTCTTTTATTGAGCGGGT
>DKKJ01000100.1:0-23789 GCA_002455175.1 Opitutaceae bacterium UBA6669 | reverse complement strand
GCTCGAGCTACTGCATTCCAAAGGCGTGGTCATTTGCCTGCACGCGTCGGTGGAAACGATTCTGAAGCGGACGCAAGGTCAGCGGCATCGCCCGTTGCTGAATGTGGAGGACCCCGAGCAGCGTATCCGCACCTTGTATGCGGCACGAGAAGCGATCTATCGGAAAAGCGGAACGATCATTTTGACGGATGNNCGGATGGACGCCCGTTGAACGATATTGTTACCCACGTCATCCGCTCCTACCGACGCGAGGCGGCGGACTGGGCTCGCGTGCACGCGTCCATGGCACGTGGGACGCGTCCTTCGATCGAAACGGGTTCACCGGGTACTACGCCTTCTCCGACGAAGGCGTAACGCGCGCTCGAGAGTAGCCGCGTTCGTGGAGTGCGTGACGACGGCGAGTTTGCCTCAGGCGCCTTTGAATAAGGCCGACATGGTTTCCGTAAAGGCGGTGGGAGGGCGAACCGGACGACCTTGTTTGTCGATAAAAGCGTGTAGCGTGTTGGCCGTCGCGAGAAGCTCGGTGCCCCGAAAGATTTCGTACTCGAGACGAATTCGAAGCAGTGGCTTTTCGCGCAGCGTGGTGATGATCGTGATTTCGTCATCATAGACCGCCGGGCGAAGATACTTGGCGTGAACCTCAAGGACGGGAAGACGAAATCCGTCAGCTTCCAATTGCCGATAGGGGAGACCGTGTTCCTTGAGGAGGGTGGTGCGTCCGATTTCGAACCAAGGAAGATAGCTGCCGTGGTAAACCACGCCCATCATGTCCGTTTCGGCGTAGCGGACCGTGACCGTCGTGCGCGATTGAATCATGACGCCGTGGACGTGAGGTCAGGTGCAGAGGTGTGGTTGAAGAGCACATCCGCAGAACGTTTCCAGGTGTTTTTTCGGGACCATGAACGCCCCGACTCTCCCAAGCGGCGACGGAGGGATTCGTCACTGATCAAACGTTCAAACGCTGCGGTCAATTGAGCAGGATGATGTGGCGGTACACAAAGGCCGGTGACTCCGTCGACCACTGCTTCGGAAACGCCGCCAATCGCATGTGCGACCACGGGAAGTCCGTGTGCGGCGGCTTCGAGATAGACGAGGCCGAAGCCTTCCACGCTTTGTCGGTAGTCGATACTGGTCATCGCAAAAATATCCGCGCGATCGTAGATTCGGTCGAGCTCATCATCGGGCAGATCGCCAAAGAAACGGACCTTGAGGTCGCTCTGCGTCGCAGTTTCCCGAAGCGTATGCTCGTAGTTGCGACGGCTGTGTTCGCCGACAATCCAGTATTCAATGCGATTTCGAAAACGAGGAGCGAGCGCCTGCAACGCCTGTAGCGTGAGCAGTTGGCCCTTTCGCGGATGCAGACGTCCTACGGTGAGGACGATGATTTTGTCCTTCGCAATCGGCAAAGAGTCGGTGGGGACAACCGCAAAGTCGGAGCGAAGTGCGCCCGGAGTAAGAAACGTTTTCCCTTTCGCCTCAGGAAACCGCTCGATCAAAAGACGGTGGGTATAGTGCGTGAGCGTGCTGATGCGGGTCGCATTTTCGATCAACCGACGCGTCAGACCGCGCGTGACAGGGTTGCGGTGAAACTTGAGAATTTCCGAACCGTGAAAGGTCAGAATGAGCTGCTTCGGTCGAAATCCGGGTATGCCCTGGAGCAGCATCATAGCTAGCATCGGCCCCGGTTCTGGCAAGTAGACCGTGGCGTAGCGCAACCGCCGACGTTGGGCGATGAGTTGCACCGCCAGGCGCAGCTGACACTGGAGATCGTGCGTGCCGGCGAGAGGGAGACGCCGCAGTTTGAAGGGCCAGCTTTTTTCCTTAGCCGTCGTCGGTGCGGACTGCGCCCAGACCTCCACGTCGAATCCCAACCCCACCGACGCCTTCGCAATTTCTTCCGTGAACGTGGCAATACCGCCCCGTTTCGGGTAAAATTCGTGGGTGATGAGAAAGAGCGGCCGGGAGGCCGGTGAAGCGACGTTCATGCAGAAGAGAGACGAGGCACGACAGACACCCAACGGCTTCACGGTTCCCGACGCAAGCACCGGGCCCCTTCAAACGAACGACTTAGATAAGAGGCCAAACACAAGCCAGCTCTCCACTTAGAACTGCATTAGATAATAATTGTCTTTAGTGGGAGTACTCGCGCATCTGAAATCTCAAATTTGAAATTTCAAATCCCGGTAGCAAGGTAGGCTAAACTGGTGCCCCCACCGTGAGTCGAACACGGATCATTCGTTTAGGAAACGAACGCTCTATCCACTTGAGCTATGGGGACGGTCAGGAGTGAACGGTAGAGCAAGTCAGCTCTGTTCGACGATGATTTTTTTGGCGAGGGAGCGGAGAAAGACGGATCGGAAAAATTACCGGATGGATTTAGGCGTGGATCTTTTTCTAGTCTTTGCCGGCTTGGACGCGTTACTCGAAGCCCTTCGATCGAAAATTGCCGGAGAACCGCCGATTTCGGCGGCGCTTCTCTTTGGGTCACGCGCCCGAGGTCAGGCTTCGCCAAGCTCGGATGTGGATCTTCAAGTCGTGGTGCGGGAACCAGCCCGAGTCGCTTCCCGAGAGTGGCTTTCCTGTGGTGGGCAGTTCGATCTGGTTTTGTTCAGTCAAAGACGAGCGACGGGCGGAGCAACCAAGGTTACCGCCCTTTATTCCAGCGGAATCGTGGATTTGGTGTTGCCGCGCTATCCTAGTTTAGTGCTAGCGCGGTTACTGGTGAAGGCGGGCGCGCATCGCCGTTGGAAGTCATTCCATGAACAGCTGCAGGCCCTCTCCATCATCATTCGTCCCGGATTTCAGGTTTTAAAAGGCGGTTCCGTTTGGGAGTCTTTCTACCGGCGCGTGGCGGAGGAGGTCGTACCGGCGCGCATCGACGACACCGAAGCGCTCGAGCGGGCACAGCGGTGCTACTTGGACGCGTACTGGGCTTACCGCAAAGCCCGAGATGGCGAACTCCTCGCGGCGCAACGCTGGCTCCATCGCGTGCCGTTCGAGACCAACGTGGACCTCCTGAACGAACTCAGGCTGCGTCAAGGTCTTCGACCCTGTTACGATGCCCGCCGATCTGAGACGCAGCTCTCAGCGGACGAACTGCGGTTTATCCGATTAGAGACTACGTTAGATCCCGAAACCTTGTGTGGCGCTGCCCTTACCGCGGTGGAAAACACCCGGCAACTGGTCAAAGCCCTGACAGGAAAAGAGCCGATTTGGCCGCGATTCTGAGGCTCCTCGCTGTCACGGTTAGACGGATTGGAAAACGAGAGCATCTATTGCCTGAGGCGACCTCGTCCCTGCTGCCACTAAAGATGATTCTAGGATTGAAGCTATAAGTGTGATCTTCGATAGCGACTCTATGCGCGTCATGTTGATATCAGGTGTGGTGGTATTGGCCGGTCTCGCTTGGGCCAACTGGCCCGTGCCAGACCTGCCTGAACGTACCAAGGTCGACCGAATTTTAGTAAGAAAAGAAGCGCGTACTCTAACCTTGTTTGAACAAGGCCGAAGCGTAGCGACCTATCCGATTTCTCTGGGACGAGTGCCTACGGGAGCCAAGCGACAAGAGGGTGACAAAAAGACACCGGAAGGCAGGTATCTAATCACTGAGCACAAATCCGATAGTGCCTTTTATCGTGCTCTGCGGATCTCGTATCCAAACACCTATGATCAGGAGCGGGCCCGACTTGAAAAACGACCTCCCGGTTCCAACATTATGGTGCACGGTCTCCCGAATGGACTTGGGTTGATTGGACGTGTTCATCGCTGGATGGATTGGACCGCAGGCTGCGTGGCGGTTACCAATTCTGAGATGAAGCAGATTTTTGCGGTGGTTCAGCCTCAGGCGGAGATTGAAATTTTACCCTGATGGCGGCGCGTTGAGTAGAGCTCGTCTCCCTGTCCTTTCATCAACTCGAGCTCATGCGCAGGCAACTGCGGAGACGGCTCCAAAGTGAGGGCAGGGTTTCAGGGGTGTGGTCGGTGTGTGCGGCCTGCCATCGGGTTTGGGCTGCCGAGAGTTTTGATCGGACGAGAGCGCGTAGGGTGGGTAAGGGGCGGCGCTGACCTCCGTCCCCGTCGAGCAGGAAAGAGCGCAGATTGAGGTCGATCACTGCGGTGACGCTTTCTGAACTGACGGGATCGCGAGCGGTCAGGCGGAAGCTGCTAGGAGTGAAGGCGTCTATGTGTCCATCGATTCCGCTTCGCCAGAAGTCCACGAGAATTTCTCCCGTAGTGGAATGGACAATACGCGGCTCTGTAATAAGCTTCGCTTGTAACCCATCGACATAGCCGTACAGGATTCGGAGCACGCGGTCGGGTGAGGTTGTTTCAAGGCCGAAAACGAAAGCGTTTTCGGAACGTTCCTGATGCGATGCTTGCCAGGGCGGAGGATGGAGGTGGGGGCTGAGAGCGGAAATCTCGTTTTGCATGCAAGAGCCTAGCACCAAGAACGCCCGGCCGCTATTCGTCGTTCGGCTAGGCCGCTCCTGCTCAAGCTCTTTAAATCCCGGGGAGATTTGACTTACTTGGCTAAGTTGATGTTGATTATTGGCTTTAAGTGGCCGGATTGGCGCTCGTTTCAGGACGGCGACTACGGAGTCTCCAGAGCAGCAACCAGGCTAGCGGATGCATCACAAGCATTGCGGTAAAGGCGGGATCGTAGGAGTGGTGGGTGACCAGATTTCCTACGGCGCGGTTCATCATCAGCCCTCCTAGCGAGCTTCCGGTAGCAACGATCCCAAAAATGAAGCCGAGCGAGCGTTGTGGAACCACGTCTACGACGAGCGCGCTGAGGTTGACCAGCCAGGCCATGTGCGCGAGGACAGCGATCATGCCCACTGCGAGTACAAATCCCACCGAGGAAACGTGAGGGATGAGAGCCGCGGCAGGGACGAGGGCAGCACAACCCAGCATCGTAAAGAGCCGGCTGTTCGCGGGCGCGATCTGGCGTTTGATCAATAATCCGGAAAGCCATCCGCCTCCCAACACCCCGATGTCGGCCGCAAGGAAAACGACCCAGGTGACTGACAGCTGGTTTTGTTGGAGACCGCGAGCGTCGTAGAGGTACTTGGCAAACCAGAATTGAAAGAAGTACCAGACGGGGTCGGTGAGCATTCGGCCAAAGATCAATAGCCAGACTTCGCGGCGGGCGAAGAGTTGATACCACTTTCCCCAGTCCTGCCCAGAATTGCCTGTAGCTAATTTTTGGGTCCGTGCTGGATCGTTGGCGAGAAGCAGGCGTTCTTTTTCGGTGATACGAGGATGTTCCTCGGGTCGTCGGTAGAGCCATAGCCAGGGAATGAGCCAGAGGAGTCCGGCGATCCCGGTAACGATAAATGCAGCCTGCCAGCTGTGCCAGGAGGCGAGAGCGACGATGAGGATTGGCGCCACCGATGCGCCGACCGTCGCTCCCATCGTGTAAATCCCAATAGCGATGCCGCGTTCCTTAGCTGGAAACCACTCTGAGACTGCCTTGGGCGCTGCAGTCCAATTGCCCGCCTCACCGAGTCCGAGGAAAAAGCGACATGCTGCCAGCGAAGCGAAGGAGCGGGCCAGTCCGGTCGCCATGTTGGCGATCGACCACCATCCGACGAACAGCGCGAGACTCCAACGTACCCCTAGCTTATCTACGATGCGTCCTGAAAGGAGCGAGGCGGCGGTGTAGGCGACCAGGAACCAGTTGAGAACACTCGCATAGTCTTCGTTGCTCAGTCCCAGATCGCCCTGAATGGTGGGCGCCAGGATCGAGAGCGTCTGTCGGTCGATGTAGTTGAGAATCGACGCGAAGAAAATCAAAGCGACGATCATCCAGCGGATGTGGGGCAATTTGCGCATAGCTAAAGCGGACAGGATTTAAGTGCAGCGGGCACTGCCGCGTTGATCGTGAGGAGCGGTCAGGAGCGACGGGTTCACGGCGCCCGAGTAAGTTCGATCTGAAGAAGGGCGAAGCCAAAAGGATCCAGGGGGATCGACCACGAAGCCATATCCTGAAACAAGGCATGCGTCCGACCGCGAGCATCGCGATAGGATACCTTGCCCACGACAGTCGGTTCATCGAGGGAGAGTTTCGACAGATCGACGGATACGTCGCTGGTTGCGGGATGCGCTTGATTGTTGAGGAGAACGACAAAAAGACGGCGGCCCCGCGTGGCCTCGGCCGTGAGGTAGTCGATGGAGGCCGATCGGGTCGTCACCAGCCCGTCAGTGATCCGGAGACGTGCCGGTTGATCAAATACTGNNCGGCAAACCCGAAGCTTGAGTGTGGCCCGACCTTGGGTGTCATAAACCCTCGAGGAAAAGAAATTTCGCCTGCACTTCTCAGAGAAGCTTCCGCGATTAAGTAGTCGGTAATCCAGCCGATCTGCCACCAGGCATGGTGAGGAAAAGGTCCTGCTCCTCGATTCATGGCATTCCAGTAGTATGAGGCCACTTGGGTGTTAGGATCTACGAACGCATCTCGGGCGAGGGCGGCGGCTCTGGCCATATCGCGGAAGATGGGTTCATCAGTGAGTGCAGAGAGCCGGATAAACAGGCCAGCATGACTGGCGAGCAAGATGGGTCCGCTGTTGGTGGCGGAACCAATCAGACCACCGTGTTCAAAACTTAAACCAGCTTGATTGATCTCCCATTGAGCACGCTTCACGCCGTTCACCCGACGTTCCTCGTTGGAGGAAATAGGATGGGTGTAAATCGACAGGGTGTAGAATTTGGCAACGCGCACGGCGGCCTGGAGGTAGCGCTTGTCGCGGGTCGCTTCATGTAGGTCCAAGAGTCCCCCAGCAATCTGGGCTGTGCCGAAATCAGGGACGAATCTCACGTCGCCGCAGACGCCGAGGAAGCGTCCGGAGTCTACGGCCTCACGGATCAACCAGTCCGCTCCTCGTTTGGCCGCCTCCAGGTACTTTTTGTCGCCAAGAACACGATACGCTACCAGGAGGCCGTAAAAGGTAGGGCGGTAATCACGCAGGTCAGGAAATACCGGTTGCTCGGTGGCGCGGTCATAAGCTACCTCCCAGCTCCCATCGCGCTTTTGCCAGGCCAATAGTTTCTCCGCGCCCAGTTTGAAACGATCGCGAAGCTCTTTGTCCTCAGGTTGGAACAGAAGAATGTTTCCGAGATCGAGAAGCGTATAATAGGTGAGTGCGATGGGCTCGACGTAGTTGCCCCATTCTTCGACGAAGCGCCGGCTCTTGGAGAGATAGTACTGCCCGATGGCAGCGCCTTGGAAGAATCCGGGAGCGGACTGTTGTTGGACCAACTTGAAGTTCCTGGCGTACGGCAGGCGATCTTGAGTGAGCCGAGGGTCGCCGGTGAGATGTGCGAGCATCCACATGGCTCCGTAGTCGGAGTTTTTCATCGCGTCTTTGTCGGCACCGACCACGCCTCCATTGTACGCTTGTGCCCCGAGTGTGACCCCCTCGAAGTCTTCGGTGCGCCATAATGACGTCCAGTCGTCGGTGGCATAACGATGGAGCGCCAGCACGCGTTCGGTGAGAGACGTGGTCGCCTTCTTGAGGTCCAGCGTTTCGCCAAATCGGTAGATGTCGTAGACGACATGTTTATAAACCGAAAACCAATCCGCTGAACGCAGCGTGTAGCGGAAGCGGAAAGTACGACTTTCCCCCGGTTTTAGCTCAGAGCCGCTTTCTCCCAAAACGGGATGGTAGAGAGTCGGACTGAGCTCTCCGGCCCGATTGAGATGCGACAATCCTAGTTTCCATTTAGATCGGCTGTTCTTGTCGTGCTCCCAGGGATCTGTGGCCGTGCCGGGTTCAGCGATCGTCGCCAAGGTGATTCCCCGCTTGTCACTGACCAGTGACAGGGGAGAAGATGCGGTCGCCTCGCGTACGATGACCGGGCGATCTGGCAAGCCCTGTCCGTAGGCGTACGCACGTACGAAATCAGATTCGAAGGCAGTTCCTTGAAGAACTCCGGGAATCACCGCCCACGCCAATTGGTCGCGCGGTAGTGTGGCTAAGGTGGGCGTGGGGAGCGAGTACCAGCCCGACTTTTTGGCCGTGAGCGTGAGGGCCACTTGAACATCTCCGGGATGACGAGGATCCAGCGACCATTCGGCGGCAACTACTGCGAGGTCGTCTTCGTGATTAAAAATGATCTTTTCGCCGACACGTTGTGCTGAACTGGGATAAAACGTACGGACTTCACCTGCGGTATTGAGAGCCACCTCGGTGCGCGCTTCTTCCCACTTTTTAATGAGGTACTTGTAGCTCGGTTCGGGAAATCCCTCAGGATGCCCTTGCCAAGCGATTGGCTGGGGTGATTTCGAGGGTTCGACCGCGGAGTAAAGCAAGCGGTAGTGGCCAGAAGGAGTACCGAACGTTACCTCCTTACGCCCCTGACGGACGGTGACCGTGCCGATGCGCCAACCCTCAGAGGTCTGTTTCCAGGACAGCTTGGTCGCAGCATCGCTCAGCTCTTGTTCTGACGTCGATTTGTCCGCAGCCAGTCCCCGTCCACATAATACAAGGAGGCAGGATAGGGAAAGAACGAGACGAGCGAAGGTGTGAAAAGACATGCAAGGAACGACGGTCAAGGGGGTGGCATGGACGGTCTTTGGTAGACGCGGATTTCATAAATCGCGGCAGTCGGGCTTCCGTGCGTCATGGTCACGCGAACCGTTAGGCGGCGTCCAGTCTGCGGTGAGTCGAAGCGGTGATTACGTTTGCGCACGACGTTATCGATGACCTCCAGGATTTCTGTGTCGTCTATGAATACCTGGTAATTTCGCACCAATTCGGGTTGAGGGCCTCTCACCGTTTTACGGGTAGTCGAGTCGCTAGGGCTGAGGATCAGCTCACGTTGCAACCCAGAGTCGAACGTGAGATGGATTTCCGAAAATGTGATGGGTTGAGGCCAAGAGAGTTCAATCCAGGCGGGAAGCTCCGTTGATTCCCAACGGTGCTTTTGTCCATCTGCCCAGGGTCCCAGGTGGGTGGGGAGTTCTCGGGTGATACCGTCGATGACGGCGTGAGCGGGAGCGTCGGCGACTTGCCCAGACGCGTGGAGAGACGCCTGACGTGCGAGGTCATTGGGGTCTTGATTCTGCAGACCCGGTAGAAAGGCGTCGTCGCGGAGGAGCGTTTGTTGGAGTTCGCTCAAGCGTCTGCCCTCGAAGATCGTTGATAAGCCCTGGTGTGCGTGGGGAGTTGCCAGGGCGGCCGCAGTACCGATGGCCTGACCCAGGACGGCGCAGGTCCCCATCACCCGGGTGCTAGCAAAGGCGACGTGGGTTGCACTGATATTGCGGCCGGCGAAAAAGAGATTGTCGATGTTCTTCGAATACACGCAGCGCAGGGGGATCGTGTAGAGGTGGGGAAAGTGGATCTGCTGGCAGGGCTCCTCGTCGATCGCATCAATCCCGGTGGGAGGATGAAGGTCGAGCCACCAACCTCCGTAAGCAATTTGATCAGAGAAGATGCGACCCGATTCCACATCGGATTGCGTCAAGAGCATCGGACCGAGCAGGCGTCGGGATTCTCGTTTGCCTGGGATCATGCCTACCCAGTCGAGCGCCCAGTGAGAAGAGTCAGGATGATCACCGGAGTTTTTGATGTAATCCCATATTCCGAGCACAATGCGGAAGAGCTCGTGGCGGATGGTGGGCATATCCTTGATGGTATCCAGATTACCACCCCATTCGCTCCACCAGTAGCCGTATTCAAAGCTTTTGATCGGGCGGTGCTTGAACTCATGCCGTTGAAATTGTCGCGCCCAGTTCGGTCGCTTGAACGGCTCTGGAGTAGCGTACTGGCGGGCGGTGAATAAGATCGAGTTGCCCAGGGTCTGTTCGTCCGCCACCTCCACCGCGAGGCTTTCACCGTGGGCGCTCTTAGATTCTCTTCCGGAAGTGAAATCGGCTCCCGCTTCCGCGCCCAAGCGTCCGTCTCCGGAGCAGTCAGCGAAAAAGGCTGCGCGGATAAGAAACGTTTCTTCCGTGGCGTTGCGTAATGCGCGAATAGAATGAATCTTTTTGCGATGTCCCTCGGTGACGACGTCGCATCCGGTGAATTCTGTGTCGAGCAGTAGGGTGATCCGAGTTTCGGCCACGACCTTTTCGTAAAGGAGCAGATCCCAGTGTGCATAGGAGCGGTGGGGGTTGCGGGCAGCGTCTTCCAGTTTCAGCTCTTCAATCAATCCGGTTTCCCGGGCACCGGGACGGCTGCCGTGGCAGTCAGCGCCGACGATGTGCATTTTTACCTCGCTTGAGGCGTTACCCCCCAGCACAGAGCGATTCTGAATCAGGACGACTCGAATTCCGTTCCTACTGGCAGCGAGGGCGGCACAAACCCCGGCAAGCCCGCCCCCAACCACCACAAAATCAGTTTCAAGAGAGCGGAGCTCCATAGTGAGTTGATGGAAATGCGTTCACGCCCTGGCGAGATGGACGCCAGCGAGGTTTGGGGACGGCGGTTGAGCTGAAGAGGAGCGCAAGGGCGAAAGAAAGTAAACAGAGGCGTCCNNGAGTGGTGAAGTCGTTCACCATGGAAAGACCCCGCTTGCGTGTCCTGACGATCAAAGAGGTGGCCGCCAAAGCAGGTGTTTCGGTCGCGACCGTTTCCTATGCTCTGCGAAATGCGCCCAAGATTCCCGCCAAAACGCGTGAACAGGTCCAGGCGGTGGCTCAAGGGTTGGGCTACCGTCCTAACCCCCGCGTCGCGAGCCTCATGGCCCATATTCGACAGGCACATGGACGCTCGCCTGGCGAGCGATTGGCTTTCGTTTGGGTCCATACGACGCGAGAACAGGTGAAGAAGGAGGCATTTTTACGAGAAGTCCTTTTAGGAGCGCGACGCCGAGCGGAACAGATGGGGTTTAGGCTTGAGGAGTTCTGGACGGACGATCCCGGGATGACGGACCAACGGCTCCAACAGATCATTTTGGCCCGAGGGATCACGGGGGTGGTGCTTTCACCCGTGACCACTTCAGAGGCATCTTTGTCTCTGCAGTGGGACTGGGATCGATTTGCGGTCGCAGTGATCGGTAATGTCCTCTGGAACCCCGAGCTCAATCATGCGGGGCATCACCATTTTCTTGGAATGAGCATGGCTTTGACCGAACTGGGCAAGCGAGGGTTTGTGAGACCCGCAGCCGTGGTTGAGGCAAAGATCAACTCTAGGGCGCGTCGCGCGTGGGAAGCGTCGTTTCTAACCTGGCATCCCACCCCTCAATTGGCCCCTGGGCTTCTACGGCTGCACGGTGCGGATAAAATTGAGGAGACGGCGGACTGGGTAAAATCGGTGGAGCCTGATGCGCTGATTCTCAGCTCCGGCAATCTATTGGATCACGACGCGTTTCAGCCGTGGCTTCAGAAGGGAAAAATTCCTCTCGTTACCCTCTACTGGAATGGCAAACGGAAAATCTTTGGAGGAATTGACCAGGGCTACGGCCATATCGCGGGGTCGGCGGTGGACATGGTGATCACCCAACTCAACAGCAACGAAACCGGTGTTCCCGAATTGCCCCGAATGATGCTTTTTCCTGGACGATGGATTTGTCCCAAGCCTGCCGAAAAGTCGAAAGTCGCGCGTAAGGGACTACGCGGAAAGCCGATTGAAACGACGGCGTAGGCCTCGCTCTAGGAGACCGAGTCAAGTCGCCGTAGTGAGCAAGAAATTACTCGTTAAACTCGTCGACCGGCTTCTTTTCTGGCTGCGGCGGGAAGGCCGCGGCACCGAGTTTTTCGCGCAGACGCTTCTCAAGATCCCGAAGCTGCTCTTCTCGCTGTTCCAATTCGGTTTCGCGTTCGAGCTGCTCCTGGCTCTTTTGCAGCAGGCGCTCTTCGCTCTGCGTCAGGAAAACCTCGCGTTGAGCGATTCCTGCCCGCGCTTCGGCCAAAATCTCTTCGAGACGGATGCGCTCTGCGGTGAGGTCGACAATCGAATCAGCGGCTTCTTTGGAGGCCTCGGCGGAAAGCTCAGCGGGAGTTGATGGAGCGGGAGCAGGGGGCGCGGCGGGTGCCGGAGATACAACTGCGACTGCGGCCACGGCGACAGACGTCGTGAGGATGTTTTTTTCCGTCTCAATCGTTGCCGCTTCATTAGGTATGGACGATGGGGTCGGACGTGGACTTTGGGCACGGCTGGGAATCCGTAACTCCGGTGAACGCGTGGTTGGTTTGGTGAAGCCTGGTGGAGGAGCAGAAATCGATGCAGATGCGTCTTCGTTAGACGTAGATGCAGGGGTGGCAGTCGCTTTCGGGGCCGATACGGCGACCTCGGGCTCGATGGGAGTTTCGACTTTGGGAGGCGACCAGGGCTCCAGAGCACCGCGATCCATGCGTTCCTCCGTCTCGGCGAGGATGGATTCCATTTGCTCGGGGTCGATTTGGAGCATGGCAGACTCACGTAGGGACGCCCACACGCGCTGGTGATAACTGGTCACTCCGTACCCCACGGTGTAGGAGGCGAGTTGGCACTCCCCTTGAATCGCCTCACGAATCCGATCAATAACCTCCGTCGACTCCGTAATCAGCGTTCTGATACAATGCGCAGCTTGAACGGGTAAAATGAAGAAGAGGGAGTGGACGCTGCCCTTCCAATTGCGCTCGGGTTGTCGGTAAAGGGTGATGGCATCGACGCCCGAGCGAATACGTTGAGCGTCGGCGATTTTATTGATGAAACTGACTTCCTCCTGCACCAACCGAGCGGCAGTGACGGTGTTGTCGATCAGCTTTCGGCAGTCGAGATTGGCTCCGCAGATTTCGTTGGCCGCTAGCACGTCCATGAGGGGCAGTAACGTTTGGAGCAGACGCATATACTGCGACACTGCCTGGTCGAAACGCACCATCAGCCGTTGCCAGTCTTCAAGAAAACGGGAGGCAGCTAGCCCTTTGGCATATTCCGCATCGAGCTCGCGTAGGTAGTTCTCCACGCTTCGATCCACGCAGGACTGCAAACGCGGAATGACGGCGTCCAGCTTCTGAATGCCGGCCGCTAGAACTGTGAGATTCTCCTCGAGTTCCTTTCGCTTCAGATCGTTGCGTTTATCGCGAAACAAAAGCCCAAGGATGGGCTTACTTCCACCCGAAGCACTTTTCTGCTCTTGGGCGACTGCGAGCGCCTCACTGATCCGTTTGCGGGTCAATGCAAACGCAGCTTCCCTCACCAGGAGATCCTGGAGTCCCTCGGGGAGTGAGGATTTGGGAGAGAGTTTCGGCGCAGCCAGCGACATGAGGACTGTTCCTTATCGTCGCGGTTGGAGAGGAGGTTTACTAAAACGTTTGNNCTCCCGCCGCATCTTCGGCAATCAAAGCGTTCTTCTCGACGTGTTTTAGCGTCAGCCCCGGGATGAGCTCCTGACCTAAGGCAATTATTTTGCCGTTAACTTGAACCCGGGCGGGATTAGCCAGAATGGCGCTCAGGGTTATTTGCTGAAGCTGGAATTGCAGTCCCGGATCAGGCTCGATGGGTCGAGGGGGGAGCTTCGCGGGTTGCTGTGATGGTGACGGTGAGAACGGCTTTTCAGCTTGTTTTGCAGCAGCTTTAGCCGCTGCTTTGCTAGCAGCTTTGGATTCGGAAATCTTTGTTAAAAAGAAATAAGCGCATGCAAACCCCGCGATAATAATCATCGCGGCGACCAAGGAAAGTGACAGTGAGGACCGCGCACGTGGGGTTTCGCCCTTGGTGGCCGGGCTGCTGGCCATTACTTTATTGGCCTGCGAAAGGGCCTTATCCAAACGACTCATAACGAGTCTTGGGTCGGCACAAATTGGGGGCTTCGGAAGGTAATCTCGGGAAGATTTTCTACCCATATGTTTTGAAGTGCGTTTGCTTTTAACGGTGACATCTTCGTCTTGCTGGTAGGGAAGGTCTTCCGGGTAATGAAGGGCTTATGTCATCGCGTTTACCGTTTAGCGTTGAGAAGGAATGTCCGGGCACTCGCGCTCGCGCAGCGAGGTTTCGGACGCTTCACGGGGAAATCGAGACACCGATTTTCATGCCGGTGGGGACTCAAGCCACCGTGAAAGCACAGACGGCGGACTCCCTTCGGGCGGCGGGAAGTCGTATGCTGTTGGCCAATACCTATCATCTCCTGCTGCGGCCGGGACCTGAGGTTTTTCGTCGGTTTGGAGGTATCCACCGTTTCATGCAATGGGATGGGCCGGTGCTCACGGATTCCGGTGGATTTCAGATCTTCTCCCTCCCCCAGAACCGCTCCATGCGGGAAGACGGAGCTAGGTTTCAGAGCTATGTGGACGGAGCGACCCATCTCCTCTCACCTGAGAGCAGCATCGCCATGCAACGTGACATTGGAAGCGATGTGATGATGGCGCTGGATCAGTGCATTGCGTCGACCTCATCCTACGCGGAGGGAGAGGCGGCGATGCACTTGACCCGGCGTTGGGCGCTACGGTCGCTCGAGGCGCGGGGAGATTCGAACCAGGCACTTTTTGGAATTGTGCAGGGGGCCTGTCATGCCGAGTTGCGACGACAGAGTGCAGGGCACCTCACCCGCTTGCCGTTCGATGGATTTGCCATCGGCGGATTGGCCGTGGGCGAAACGGCGGAAGAGCGTTATCGTTTTACTGGTTTGGTGACCGAGTATCTACCGACCGCATTTCCGCGTTACCTCATGGGGGTCGGTTCTCCCATCGATATTTTGGAGGCGGTGCACTGTGGGGTGGACATGTTTGATTGTATCATGCCGTCCCAAGTGGCCCAGCGCGGTTTAGCCTATACGTCGAGGGGTCGCTTACAGCTGCGTCANNCCTGTGCGACGTGTCAGACCTATTCCACCGCATATCTGCACCATTTGACCAAAGCCGATGAGGTCCTTGGGTGGCATCTGATCAGCACGCATAACTTTGCCTTTTACCACCAGTTGATGGCGCAGATGCGTGCCCACATTTTCGCCGGGACGTTTGTCGCTTTCTACGAAAAAATGCGGCATGAGTTGGTGCGGGTGGACGAAGAAAATCGACCACAACCACCGAAGCGGACGCGAAAACGTGCGTATCCGAAAATGGGTGACTACGAAGTCCACGTTTCGCCGGGTGGCTTCACCAGCATCCGGCAGATCAGTTCAGGCGANNTCCTTGTACGTTTCCCAATCGCGACTCGATCACCATCTTGATCAAGGCGAAGGCCGAACCGCGCCATGGGTGATTTGGGATGTCGGTTTGGGAGCGGCCATCAATGCGATGGCCGTGATCCGTTGTTTTGAGCAAAGGCACGGGAATCAAGCTGAGGAGGCCAAACCTGAAACAGTATCGATCCCGAAAGTGCGTTTGATCAGTTTTGAGAGAGATCTTGATCCTCTGCGCCTGGCGGTGCGCGAGGCGCGTCGGTTTGTCCATCTGCGACACCCGGCCCCCGCGTCCGTGCTCGAGCATGGGTCGTGGCGACATCGATTGGGATTGCTGGAATGGGTTTTGTTGGAGGGCGATTTCTTGGAGCGGATGTCTCAGGCAGAGCAGGCGGATTTTATCTATTATGACCCTTTCTCCTACAAAACGGACACGCCTTTATGGACACCGGAGACGTTCGGTCGCATTCGCGCGCACGCCGGAGAAAAGCCGACCGAGCTCTATACCTACTCGGCGTCTACCGCGGTGCGAGTGGCCTTGCTAACGGCTGGTTTTTTTGTGGCGGAAGGCGNNGGACCGGACCCAAGGCGACCACGACCGTAGCGTTTTCGCATGAAGCGGGATGTCGTCTCCATCCTGCCTCATCTGCACTCTTGAATCACACCTGGCTTGACCGGTGGCGCCGGAGCAGTTCGCAGTTTCCGCGCGATTTACCTGCGGCCGCGCGTGAGGAGTTTGCGCAACGCATTGAAGGCCATCCGCAGTTTTCGATGATGAAACGTGCGGTATCGAGCAGACCTTGAGTCGCAGCGTTGATTAAAACTCTGCGGTTCCCGGAGTTCGGGCGAAAGGAATCACATCGCGGATATTGGCGACGCCGGTGACGAACATCAGCATGCGTTCGAAGCCCAGTCCGAAGCCGGAGTGGGGGACCGTGCCGAATCGACGGAGGTCGATATACCAACTGTACTCTTTTTCAGGAAGCTGGTGGTGACGGATATTCTCCAGCAGAACATCGAGGCGTTCCTCACGTTGACTGCCGCCGATGATTTCGCCGATTCCTGGAACCAGAAGATCCATCGCGCGTACGGTTTTGCCGTCATCGTTCACCCGCATGTAGAACGGCTTGAGGGTCCGCGGGTAGTTGTAGAGGGTGACTGGGCACTTAAAGTGTTCCTCGGCGAGGTAGCGTTCGTGTTCCGGNNCTCCCAGGTGCGGCCGCTCTTTCCTAAGATCTCGATGGCCTCGGTGTAACTGCAGCGTTGGAACGGGCGTTCCAGGACAAAGTCGAGGCGGGCGAGCAAATCTTTGTCGACGAATTTGCCGAAGAAATCGAGATCCTCGGCGCAATGCTGACGAGCGTCGCGAATGAGGTACTTCACGAACTCCTCTGCCAACGCCATATTTCCTTCCAGCTCGCAGAAGGCGATTTCGGGTTCGATCATCCAGAACTCAGAAGCGTGGCGTGAGGTATGAGAATTCTCAGCACGGAAGGTCGGGCCAAAGGTGTACACGTTGGAGAGCGCGCACGCGAAGACTTCGGCTTCGAGTTGTCCCGAAACCGTCAAATACGTTTTCTTAGCAAAAAAGTCTTTGGAGAAATCGACGCTCCCGTCTTCGTTTTTGGGCGGGTTCTGGGGGTCGAGGGTCGTGACGCGAAAAAGTTCTCCGGCACCCTCGCAATCGCTTCCCGTGATAATCGGCGCGTGGACGTAGAAGAAGTGACGCTCCTGGAAGAACTGGTGAACGGCGTACGCGAGCCGACTGCGTACGCGGAAGACGGCGCCGAAGAGGTTGGAACGCGGGCGGAGGTGCGCAATTTCTCGTAAAAATTCGAGCGTGTGACCCTTTTTCTGCAGCGGGTAGGACGCATCTGCCGCTCCCAGCAGAGTAAAAGACCGAGCTACGACCTCCCACTTTTGGCCCTGCCCCTTGGAGGGGACCAACTGACCTTCGATGCGGAGCGAGGCCCCGGTCCCAATCTGGTGAACGAGCTCGTAGTTGGGGAGCGAGGCATCGACAATCACCTGCATCCCTTTCAGGCATGAACCATCGTTGAGTTCGATGAATGAGAACGCTTTCGCGTCGCGACGGGTACGCACCCATCCCTGAAGGAGAATGGAGTCGCGCGCTTCCGCTGCTTCGAGGGCTTCTTTAACCAAGGTGCGTTGCATAAAAAGAGGTGAGGCAGTTGCCAACTCAACCAAGCTCGCTCAGGTGGGAGAGGCAAATCTGGAAATACCCAGTGCGGTGGGTGTTTCACCTCACGGGAGGCGAAATTCTGCTGCAATCATTCACCCCCTAGCTACTATTTCGTGCGGATATGGCGTTTGCAACTCTTTGATTTTGAATCCTTTTTAGTATTTAGCTGCGATAGTCAGGTCTTGTATTCACAAAATTTATGCAACAAGCGATTGAAGGTCGCGTTGTCGCGGTTCCCGCCTAACCTTTTAGTCAATTTCTAGGGTGCTCGGGCCGATCAAGTAAGGACGAAAATGTCGTCGGGTGAGCTTAAACTCAGTAGTAAACAAACCGTTCCTCCAGCACTGCAGACTCTGCTGGTGCGTGAGGCGGCGTTTACCGTGAGCAGAAAGCGGATCGGAGATGCGGTCACTGTAGCGCAGCAGACGCGGGATGCGTTATCGGTCGCCCGACCGCTGCTTTCGTTCGTCCGACAAGACGCGAAGAAGGAGCATCGCGCAAAGCTACGCGAGGCGGAGGAGAACGTCGCGGTCCTGGAAGCGGGTGCTCGAAAACTCGACGCCACCATTCCGGTGTTAACGCTTTGTGTGGAGCGAAGTGTGGAGAATTACCTGCGCGAGATGGATCCGGAGTATGTCATCGGACTCTCTGCTTCGCGCTTTTCGGNNATCTCGACCGTTACGAGCAGGCGACCGAACTGTACATGGCCGCATTGGAGCAATTGCCATCGATCTTAGAACGATTGGTGCCCAACGAAGTGTGTGGTGCTCACTTTGACGGACGTCAGTTAATTGAGGACACGGCTAAACGGGCGACGGCTGTTCTGCGGGAAATCCAGTTCATCAATAAAATTTCCGAAGCGCAGCGTTTACGAGTAGGCAGTACTGGCGTGAGCTTGGAAAAACAACCTGCGCGCAACTGGCCGGAGGTGGCTCGGTCTTTACTCGCGGTACAACCGCTAGCGGCAGCACGTACCGTCAAAGCGCTGTATGCGGAGTCAAAAGAGGTGGTCGAGCAAGTACGGGCGGCTATTTGCAACGAAGGGCGTTCGGCAACCTATGCGGGAGGCTATGGCGTCACGAGTTATCATGAGAGTGTTTGGGCAACCCTCCGCGAAGTCGTCACGGCCAAGTTGAACTCGGACCAACTGGAACAAATTTTAGAAGACACGGAGAAGCGCATCGAAACGGGAACGTTGGAGGAATTCGCTCCGGATCCCGTGGAGTTCCCAGCTACGGCAATTTCGTCCCTCGCCGTGAGTGGATTACGCGTGGCCTCTACCTACACTCCTGGTGCACCGGCGACCTCGACTCCGGTTTCAGCTGCACCCGCCACGACACCCGCCGTCAACGGCAAGGGTTATTCACTCAAACTTCCTGGCCGTCCCGCCGTGACTATCAGTCGGCCGAACCAGCCGGTGAGCCAGCCCCATCTCCAGCCGCAGCCACCCACTCCGCTCGCTGCGCCCTCTCAGACTGCAGCGCAAACATCTCTTTCGAAAGATGCTCTGGAGGCGAAGATTCTCGCGGAATTGAAAGCAGAGAAAGAACGCATGAGCGCGATGATGTCCGAAGCGCAGGCCAGTTTGAGCGAGCGTGAACAATTTCTTTCTCAGAGCGAAGCCAAGCTCATGGAGACGACCCAGGCGCAGCTTGAGCGTGAGGTCGAACTCGAACAACGCGAAGAAGAGCTGCGTGAATTGGAACGCCGACTCCGCGAGTTGCAGCCCAACCTCCTGCCACCCACGCCGGAGAAGAAGAAAAAAGAGTTCGACGAGTTCAACGAGTAAGGGGGCTCCCGACCCCGCGTTTTCGTCACGGTGGGTGTGTTGCCGACCAGGAATCCATCCACTGATTGATCCACTTTCACGACTTCGTGTCGACGTTTAGACCCCGCTGCAGAATCCATTGTGGGTGACTATTTGAATACTGGATACAGATGAGGGCCCCTGTATGACTGTCAAAAGTCAAGCTATGACGTCTTCGATTTACCCGGATCAGGATACCACGTCCCGGACGCAGAGCCGGAAACACGGCGTGTCACCCGTCCTGGCCTGGGTGCGCGAGAAAGCGAAACAGGACAAGAAAACAAAGTTCACCTCGCTGTATCACCACCTGGACCCGTCCAGGCTTAGGAGCGCTTTTGAGCGGCTGGAGCCGAAAGCGGCCCCGGGAGTTGACGGCGAAGTCTGGAGACAGTTCCGCGAGCACAAGGAAGCACGGCTAAAAAGCCTATTCGACCGATTGCAGACCGGAACATACCGAGCGAAGCCGGCGCGGCGGGTGTATATCCCAAAGCCGGATGGCCGCCTGCTCCCCTTGGGCATTGCTGCACTGGAGGACAAAATCGTCCAGGGCGCAGTGGTCGAGGTGCTGAACGCCATCTATGAAGAGGACTTCCTCGGCTTTTCCTACGGGTTCAGACCCGGGCGGTCTCCGCACCGGGCGCTGGACGCGTGGGCGACGGCTCTCTGGAAAAGAAAGGTGCGCTGGGTGCTGGATGTGGACATCAAGAGTTACTTCGACAAAATAAGTCATGAGTGGCTACTGCGGTTCCTCCAGCACCGGATTGTGGATACACGGATGTTGCGCCTCATCCAAAAATGGTTGAAGGCGGGCGTCCTTGAAAATGGGCAGTGGCGGCAATCGGAAGAAGGAACTCCGCAGGGAGCGACGGTCTCTCCGCTGCTGGCTAACGTGTATCTGCACTATGTGTTCGATCTTTGGGTTGAGCACTGGCGCAAACACGCCGCCACTGGCGAGATCAGCGTTGTCCGTTTCGCGGATGCCCGGTGTTTCCTCGAGCAACTACGAGCGCGAATGGCGAAGTTCCAGCTGGAGCTTCATCCCGATAAAACATGCTTGGTTCGGTTCGGTCGTTTTGCGGGACAGGACTGCGCGGACGAAGGGAGACGGAAGCCGGAAACGATCTCGTTTCTTGGCTTCACCCACATCAGCGGTCGCACACGTTCAGGGAAATACCTGCTAATGCGACATACGATCGCAAAACGCCAACGGACCAAGCTCCAGGAGGTCAAGCGTGAGCTCATGGCTCGGCCATGATCCCATTCCGGTGCAAGGCCGATGGCTTCGCGCGGTCGTGCGCGGCCATCTCAACTACTATGGCGTTCCCACCAATACTCGAGCCATTGAACAGTTCCGGGAGGAAGTGGTGAAATCCTGGCTGCGCGCTTTGCGCCGCCGGAGTCAACGCCACCGAATGCCATGGGACCGCTTTTCCGCAACTACTCAAGGCAAGAGCCGAGTGCGGTAATCCTGCACGCTCGGATCTGTGCGGGGGGCCGGCCGCGAGGCCGGTCCCTACCGCTACCCCTAGAAAGGCACGTCCTCATCTTCAGATGATGTTGCCTTCGGTTTGACCATGCCCCCAGAATGCGCCTCGATCGAGGCCAACAAAGACCGGGTCTTTCGGCTAGCGAAGATTTTTCGGAGATAATTATCTAGGTCTTCCCTATCTTCAACGTCGATGATGCTTGTCGAATCTTCCTTAGCTGCGAGCAACTCGATTTTCACTGGATAGAGGTCCTCCACACGTGAGTAGAGTGCGAAAAGTGCGACCCTGTATCCACGCAGCGCTGGTCCAATAATGTTGAACGAGTGACGCAACGGAGGTGAATCTTCCCATTGATCGTTATCAGAAGTAATCTGTACANNTGCAACTTCCGGCTTTGCTTTCAGATCCTCGGGCCAAAGATCAGTGATATCGTCGCTCATAATTCGGAAAGTTTGAAAGCTATGGGAAGATGATCGGAAACATCGGGAATCGAATTTTTGTCAACGAAGGTGTGATCGCCGCACCGGTCAATGATTTTGAGCGAGCCAGGAATCAAACTCGTCACCAAATCGGGGCGCAAAAGTACCTGGTCGAATACGTGCCAATGAATCGATTCCAGATTCCGTGGGTTATAGAAATAAGTACCGTTTGGCCTTAAGGGCTGTTCATCAAAAAAGCGCCACATCGGGTTATNNCTTCCAGCAATTGCGGTAAGGCTCACGGCATTAAATGCCCCCGCACTGACCATTCCGGTCTCGAACGGATTCATATTGAAGTCGCCCACAACAATTGTGCGCATGTGACCAACCTGACCCTCGAATTCTCGAATTGTCCGAGTCAGCTCGGTAGCGTGGTGGTAAAGATCTTCCTTTTGGCGGAGGTACCGCGATGGAAGGTGAACTGCTACCAATAAAAGCTCAAGGGACCCAGGAAACTGCAACCGTTTGAAGGTCGCATGATTTTCATCTCCAAGCGCCGTAAGAAACTCGTGCGCAAATCGAACGAAGATCTGAATTTTCTGTTCAGGAAACACCGGTTGTACAAACGTAAATACGGGGCCTTGGTTCGCTGGTGGATTGAGTGCCCTAAGCGTATCGCCAATGTCCATGGAGGATTCAGCAAGGAGCAGGATGTCGACTCCGTGCTCCAAAACTAACGTTCGAAGTGTCCGTGAGACATCCTTTTTTTGAACGTTCCAAAACAAGAATGATGGCACGCTTAACAAAGCTTAGAAATTGGCGATTCTGTCAATTGACCTTTGGTAGAACAATACCAGATCGGGCTAAGGCCGTCCTTTGATGCCTCTCTCTAAGGATACCCGCTTCCTAGCATACCATTCAACGTGACACGAGAAGTCGGCACATAGGACTCAGCGTGCCGGTAAGCCTCTCTCGCCGTTTTTAAGCTCCGCAAGTAACCGCCCGAAGGATGGTAGGCTTGATTGTCTGCCAAACCGAATAGCCCACTGAACATAGGTTGTATGTCGCCACAACCGAGAACAGTGCAAAACCAGTAACGTAAAATCGCGCAGCCAAACCTCTCCATCGGGGGAAGTATTCGTCGGCGATCCTTAGGACGTGGTCGTGCGCATTGGCCAATCTACTTCCAAGTGGTATGTCCCAGAACGCATCCATCATACGCTGCCTCGCCTTTTCTGCGAACACGTCCGCTTGATCCAACTCGCCGTGTCCGGATTCAAGAAGCACCACCCTGCGAAAATGAAGAATCATTTCTGGATCGATCGCGTCTGGGTGTTTCTTCGACTTAGCCAATTCAAGAAACCAATTTTTCAGCTCAGTCTCTGAGTGACCCTTCGCGTTGAATACGCCGAAGTCGGGCGCGATTTTAGCAATCGTCGGACACTTCCAGAGAAAGATTCCTGCAGCGATACTGAAAGAGAACGCCGCAAAATAGAACGCCACGAAACTCAGAGGAAGACTTTGGCACTGGTGAGTCCACTCCTGCACAGCCCCAAGCACTCTTGAAAGGAAAGGTATTAGGGCTAGCCATATGAACGAAGAGTTAACGAGCTTACTCGTCCCCAGTGCGTTCAGAGCAGACCACTTGGGCGTCTTGCGAGTGACCACAATTTGACCACCAAACATAACCAGCAATCCCACAATCAGAGAGATTAACACAGCCATATTAACATCAGCCTCTATACGCTATGAATTGGCAATTTTATTCTAACGACATCCCTCCCAGCAAGTCGCGCAGCCTGAACTACTCGCGCCCGATGAATAAACGAGCAGTCGAGCATGCGCGCGTGAATGCTTCGCGTGACTGTGTGTGTCGCTGTTTCGCGTCGATGTTTTTGTACTAACCTCGTGCGCGTGCTGAATAGCCGCAAAAATGGCCATTCCCGCTCTGAGAATGGCCTACACTCAAATCGTGAAGCAAAAACTGGCACACCCTAGAATCTGCTGTGCCAACCCATTGTTTAACCGTACTGCGTGGCAATCCTAGCCGTTTGCTTATCTCTCCGTATGATCGCTCGAAAAAGCGTCGCTGAAAAACCACACGTTTCAAAAGCCGCATACGCTTTATCTTCTTTGGTTCTGTCCGTGTGCTTTGACGCTCCGCCCTCATAGAGACTCTCTTTCGAATTCCCCGAGCTGTCTGGTATGCGCGAACGTCACGCGGCGAAACGTCCGGCTCCAATAACGTCGCAAGCCTCACTCCTTGGGCAGCGTCTGCCAAGCGCTCCCATTCGCCGAGACTCGGCAGAATCTCTTGGTTAGTTTTCGAATAATCCCTGTGACGCAGAAACCGGTCGGCACTTTCTGTAATGAGCGCCACGCCGTTTTCTCGCGCGTACGCAAATGCCGCCGCGCGCTGCTCTAGATCCGAGCTGTAACCCGATCCGATTTCGCGAAAAACCCTTACCACCCTCAATTCGAGCTTTTCCACCGCTTTCCGCAGATTGCGCTCCTGAGCTTGAAGATTTCCTTTCAGCGCTTGAGTCCGTCCCGATTCGCGCACGTACCGGGCCACCTTTCCATGGCCTGTCTTTTTGATNNAAACGATGCCACCGAGTCCAAAAACTGGCTCGCTTTTGCAGACTCGGAAAGATTTCGGCCAAAAATCACTCCCTTAGGACGGCTGATCAAAACTGTCGCTGATTCGACTGCGCGAGCGCTTGCACGCGGCGATACCTTCCTTTTAACGCCTGTTTGTCGCATAGACGCCGACATGGGTAGGTCTTTTGCGTAAAAACGCTTTAAATCGTTCTTCATCTGGAAGTCCC
>DKKJ01000052.1:3383-19117 GCA_002455175.1 Opitutaceae bacterium UBA6669 | reverse complement strand
CGTTTGCACTCTGCGACCTGTCGCCTCAACGCCTGCGGCGACTCTGCGTGAAGCTTTGGTGATCCACGGGAGCGCGCGGTGGCCATTCGGTGAAGTTGGGTGGCGATGCTCTCTTTCCCATCCGCTTTGCTCGCGACCGCTAGCGTCGCTGCGCTCTTTAAGCGGGCCACGGATCAAGATGAGTGGAGCGTCTTNNCTCTACGTCCTCCATCACGATAGCGCGGAATCTCCCCTGATAAACGTAGTTTCTCTCTCACCGAGATCGGTTGAAATGCGTAGGTCGACTTGCGCCTGAGCCATCGCATGCCTTCTACGAGCCTATCATAAGGCGTTCCAATGCTAGGTGGTCATGGGTGCACAAAACTACGTACACCCAGGTGCCTCCTCCTCTTCTCACATTCGTTGATGACGCGCTACATCGCACCTTCGTATTCAATTCTCAACTTCAGAGCCATTGTCCACTAGCTCCGCCTCCCTCCGCCAGTTAGAAAGGTTCGGCTTGACCCCTTCAGAAGCTCTTTATCAGAAATAGGATTCTCACCGTCCGATAAGAACGTGAAATCTAGTAAGACTAAAGTCATCCGATATGCCGCTGAACTCGCAACCGAGTTTGGGCGCACGAGCGCGGAAGAACCGCGTTTGGATGGTCTGCAACTTTCTCCGGCGGGCCATCCCGAGCATGCTACCTTCGTGCTAGATGGGCGGAAGTTTGCTTTCTCAATCCGCTATGAACTGACGCCATCCCCGCAAAATTTGGCCAAGTGGTTTACCGAGGGGGCTGAGCGCAGTTTGCTGGTTGTGCCCAATCTGACTCCGGCGCTGCTCGCGGCCTGCCGCGACCTTCGGCTCAGCGCCGCCGATTTGAACGGACGGCTCTTCCTGCGCGGGCAGGGGCTGCTGGTGGAGTTGCCCGCGTTGCCTGGACGTCGCTACCGGTTCGAGTTGGAGCCGCGAAATGTTTTTGTTGGCAAGAGCGTTCGCATCGTGCGCGCGTTGCTGGGCGATCCACATCGCTCCTGGAAGCAGGCCGAACTCATCACGCGCACCGGCGCGACGTCCGGCTTGGTCTCGCGCATTGTCACGCATCTGGAGCGGCAAGGCATGCTGGAGCGCTCCGGCACGAGTAAACGGCTGCAATCCTACCGCGTCGCGTGGCCGGACGCGCTGCTCGACGCGTGGGTCGAGGCGGACGATTTTTCACGCAGGGTCGCGACTCAGCGGTTTCATTGCTTGGAACAAGATCCCGTGCGTCTCGCGCATCGGCTGCACAACGCGCTCGCGCCCAGCGGTGCGCTCTTTGCCTTTACCCAATGGATCGCGGCTTGGCTGCGGCATCCTTACACGGAGCCGCCGTTGGTCTCGCTCTATGTGCCCCGGCTGCCGGAACCGGACGTGCTCGCCTCGCTGGGGCTTCGTCCGGTTTCCGAAGGTGGGCGAGTCTGTTTTCATCTGCCCGTCGATGAAGGCGTGTTTCGCGAGACGCGGGTGGTGGACAACTTGCCGCTGGTTTCCGACGCTCAGATTTACCTCGACCTGCAAAACACGGGACTGCGCGGACCTGAACAAGCACGCGCGCTTCGCGAGTCATCCGTCTTCTGTCGCCCATGAAATTCGACACCTATTCCGACTACAATCCTCGGGCGACCTCGCAGACCTTGCCGGCGTTTCTCACGGTCTGGCCGGGGCTGGGCAATTATCACGACGAACTGGTGCTGCTTGGCGGCATGGTCCCGCTTTACCTGTGCAAGCATCCGACGGGCGAACGGGCTTTGCCGCGACCGGCGACGCTCGACGTGGATTTCGGCATCTCGCTCGGCGCAAGCGCGGGGCAGTATGGGACTTTGTCCACCGACCTGCGCGCGCAGGGTTTTCGACCCAGCGCGCAACACTCTGGAAGATTTGAGCGCGAGGTCGGCGGATTCACCGTGTATGTCGATTTCCAGGTCGAGGACGGCGATCAGCCGCGCGGCACAAGGCTGGTGGACGACGTTCCCGCCAGCGTCATGCCCGGCGTCGTTCGCGCGCTGAAAACCGCGCGGCGGGTGCCCGTGACCGGGGTTGGATCTTTATGGTGCGGAGCAACGCGTCACCGCGCGGGTGTGTGAGGTCGGGCCGTTTTTGACCCTCAAGCTACGGGCTTTTCTGCACCGCCAGCAGGGCAAGGACGCGTTCGATCTGCTTTATACGCTGCTGCACTACGACGGAGGCAGCGATGCCGCCATCGCCGCGTTCGCCGCCGAGGTGGCGGCGGAGAATCCCGCGATGCCGGACGCGACGCGCGCATTGGAAACGCTGTTCGCGGACGAGAAGGCTCCCGGACCGGTGAAAGCCGCTCACTTCGTGCATGGTGCCAGTCAGCCGGGTGAATCGGCCGACCTTCGGATGAGTCGCCTCCAAGTGAGACAAGACATGCAGTTAGCCGCCGACGCGCTCCGCCGGAGTTTCTGACTGGAAGAGTTTGTCGGGTAAAAGCGGTGACGGCAGAGGCCGATGCTCGCTTGCGCTCGGGCTTGCGAGGTAGCCCGGAAGGGATCAGCTTGAACCCCCAGGAGCTTTCACCGCTTATTTTGGCCAGAGAACGAAAACGTAAAGGCCGTAGAAACCAACCAGGATAGCACCTTCCACCCGGTGCAGGATCCGTCCGGTGTAGAGCAAGGGCAGCAGCAAAATCGAGAATAGAACCATGGCGGCGTAATCCAGCATCGAAATGCCGGGCGCGTGGAGCGGGGCTGTCAGCGAAGTGACACCCATGATGCCGAGAAGATTGAATACGTTCGATCCGACGACATTGCCCACGGCGATGTCGGGCTGGCGGCGGATGGCCGCGACCAGAGATGTCGCCAATTCAGGCATGCTCGTTCCAGCTGCGACGATGGTGAGCCCGATCACCGCCTCGCTCCAGCCAAAGGTTTTGGCCAGAACCACCGAATGATCGACCAACAAACGCGATCCAAACACCAGAGTGGCCAGACCGGCCGCGACAAACAGGAGATCCAGGAGATAATGCCGTGACACGGGCGGAACGCCTAAATCCTCCGACGGCTGCGCCTCCGGCAAGGCGGGCTGGCGACGCGCGAGCCAAGCGTTCATCGCGGTATAAGCGACTATACCGGCGGTCAGCAGGGAGCCCTCGAGACGGCTCAGCGACTTGTCGAGCAAAAGCAGCGGCAGCAACACCGCGACCCCGAGCGCGATGGGCGCATCGATTTTAATGATCTGACGATGCACGGGGATTGGGCAAATGAGGGCGGTTAGGCCGAGAATAAGGCCTATGTTGAGCACGTTCGATCCGACGACATTTCCCACCGAGATGTCACCCTGTCCGGCGAGTGCCGCTCTGATGCTCACGACCAGTTCGGGCGAGCTGGTGCCGAAGGCAACAATGGTAAGGCCGGCTAAAAGCGGACTGAGGCCCGCCCGAACGGCGAGTGAGGCGCTGCCGCGAACCAAGCCCTCCGCCCCAACAAAGAGCAGGCCGAGTGCGGCGGCGATCATAAGAATGTTATAGGTCATAAACAGGTATGCTGCGTTTGTGTGGTTCGTTGTGTGCCGGACAGGCGTGGGGCATCGGGCATCGCAGGGCTACTCGGTGTCAAGGCAATGAGAGCGCCGCATCCTGTGCAGGGCATCCCGGAAGGGGTCAAACCGAACCTTTCGCATTCTTCAGTCGGTTCATACGTTTTGAGCTCTCTTCCGGTGCCCGCGTTTGCACTCTGCGACCTGTCGGCTCTACGCCTGCGAAGCTTCCGTTTCCGCCCGCCGCTTTCAGCATCTCGAAATCTCCGCATTCCAAAATTTCAGCTCCCAGCTTTCCGCTTTCAGCTTTTCCCCAAGCCCCCCCGCGTTGCTAATAGTGCAGCGTGCGGAACTGGGTGGTTCGACCGGAGCCGTTACAGTGATTGCAGCGGACGCGGGCGTAGGAACGAACCGTGGTGGTCGTAGTTTCGTTGCCTGTTTCGCGCCAGGTGGTGCCTAGCGTAGAAGTGTACGTACGGGTGTATGGGCTCGATGACGTGATCGTCTGTGTGGTGGGCGTGCCTTGGAAGCCGCGGCCGAAACAGTCGGGGCAGTTCGTTCGGAAATGGTCGGGTTTCACCGTGGCACTACAAAGGTTGAGCGACCCGTGAAGAACAGCTCCATTAGAGAGCACCACGCGATCGTAGGTAGGATCCGATTCAATACGGACAATCATCCCCTCGTAAGCGACGAAATCGCCACGTCGGTAGTGTTGGAGTTGCTGGCGGCTGTTCAGGTTAGCTTGGGCGCCATTGGTTCCCCGACCGGAGCGAGTACGGTCGTAGGCATAGATCTTTTCCTGGAAGACCGCTGCTTCCTTGGCGCGCTTCAGGGCCTCTTGAGCTTCACGTTCGCTAGCGAGACGTGCTTCTTCGGCGAGTCGAGCCCGCTCGGCTTCGCGTTCGCGGCGCTGGCGCTCAAAGACAAGGGTGCTGACAGCGGTTTCCTTCGCGGTTCTTTCAAGGAGCGGGACGAGGCGGGTTTCGTGGTCGGCAATGACGTCAAGGTAACTCGTGGCGGCGAGCGTCGCCTCAATCGTCGTGGGTTGCGCCGCGCCGGCGCGGCGAGAGAACGGCTTGGTCACATCACTGGTCTGAAACTGTCCGTAGGGCTGTATCCAACCACTAAATTCTTTAGCGGAAACAGGAACGCGTCCAACGCCGGAGGCACGGTTACCTTGGAAGAAACCGAGGTACACGGGCAGTTGCTGGGTTTTATAGTCGGCAAGAATTTTATGCTGGAGAGCAAGGCCGAAGCGGAGCTCACCCGCTTCAAACCAGCCTTCGACGATGCCAAAAAAGCCGTTAGGAACGACGATCTTGGTTTTGGGATCGACAATGAGCACGCGGGTAATCCCCCGGCCATGGGGGCGTAGCTTGTCATCAAGCGGTCCTTCGTATTCGAATCTGAGGTTGGGTGCCGGGGCGTAGGTCTTGGCGACGAGCACGGCCTGGCCTTTGGCCCAGGTGCCCGTCACAAGGTCATCGCCTTTTTTCCAAGTGCCCTCGCCGTCCCGCTGATCATCGGACCAGTCGCCTCGGTAGGACGAGCCGTCGGGCCATAGGCACAGGCCATAGCCGTGGCGTTTGCCGTCAAGGGTTTCGCCGACGTACGCGGCGTCGCCGAAGGTATGCTCCGCAGCGGTAGGAAGAAAGAATTCGCTGCGGACTTCCTTCGCGACGAGGTCGAGAACATCGAAGCGAGCGAGGCGGTAGTCGAGGGGAGGTTCTTTATCGCTGACGAATACGAGCCCGCCGCCAGGCATGAGGTGCACGTCGTAGCGCTGGGGCAGTCTCACGCTGAAGAAGTGTTCCTCCGGCTCCTTTTTTCCAGAGGGGTCCAGAACGGTGAGGTGAACTTTGTCCCCAGGCTTTTTATCGAACGTTATCAGGCGATTGCGGAAGCCATCGTAGTGGACTTCGAAGGAGTCGAGCGCACCTATTTGCGTACTGGGAGGCGGGTAAAGGGCGGTAAGGTCGCGCTCCTCGCCGAAGAGATTGCGGAATATTTTTTGGTAAGGGAGCGGACGCTGCTGGTTAAAAACGGAGATCCAACCGCGTCCGGTAGGATCTATGAACTCGACGCGAACAAAACGAGCGACGTCAGCTGTCTTTAATTTTTGGATGCGCGTAGACTTTCGGCTGGTGAGGTCGACGTGATGGAGTTCGTCCTTTGCGAGGTGGATCAGAACCGCGCCATCCGGTGAGAACCAGGTTTTCGTGGGGTCAAAGGTCTTAAGGACGCGGGTAGTCTTTTGCGCAGGGTCGAGGAGATCAACTTCGTCGAGTGCGGTGGTGGCTTTATCCAAAACGCTCTTATAGAGGTAACGGCCCGAGCGAATGGCACGAAGCCAAGTTTCGGGTCCCGCCAGCTTAACCGTGTAGGTGCGGCTCGTCAGGGTGTCGGTGAGCGAGAGCGTGCGGAGATAACCATCGTTGCCGGTCTGGGAAGAGTACCAAAGGCGGTCGCCGCGCTCGAGCGGCAGGCCCTTGGGCTTTTCGCCGAGGGCGAACTGGGTAGCAGCCTCAAAGTCACGCCCCCAGAGAAGCCCATTTTCGTCAGGGACGGTCGAATACAGAACCGGTTGCGCAGGAGCGAAGAAGAAAACCCCGCCGAATAGAGACGACGAGAGCAAGACGGCAGCCAGCGCGAAAGCAAAGAGACGCATCACCCACAAGCATCGGACTCTCTCGCCCTGGGCCAAGCGATTTCTCAACTAACCCGGACTACAGAAAAGCTGAAATTGCGAAACGCGGAAATTACGAAATTCAAGACCAGCTCCTTTTCCGTTATCAACCTTCCGCAGTTCGATTTTCCAAATTTCAGCTCTCAGCTTTCCGATATCCGTATTACAGCGTTTCAGTTTTTCGCCATTTCCGCTTTTCTTGAAACGAGCTCTCCCACGAGAGCGTTCGGAAAACGCCGACTTGGCGTGATGGCGTAGAAGGTTTCATGAATCTGCGGAATACGGTGCGTTTCCATGAGCACACCATCCTCGATCTCGTCACGCACCACGACGGGCGGTACCAATGCAAGGCCCTCCCCTTCGCAGGCCAGAAGACGCAGCATCGCCATATCATCCACCTCCGCCAGGATACGAGGGCGCACGCCGGCGGCCACGGTCAAGCGGTCAAACGCGGCGCGGATGTTGCTCTCCATGCTCGGAAGGATCACCGGCACCTCACGGAAATCGCGCGGAAAACTCAGCCGTTTCTTTTTCCAAGCAGGCACACCGACCAAAGCGACCGGCTGCTCGGCGAGGAGGTGGCTGTGCCACGGCGTCTCGGTGTCGCGTCGGGCCGGCGAGTTGGAGAGAACGACATCGACTTCATGAGCGTGAAGGGCAACCAGCAGCTCCCGTAACGCGCCCGAGCGGATCACCACTTCCACACCGGGCCGATGAAGCGCGGGCTTGAGAAAATCGACCTGGNNCCTCTCAAAACATGGCGCGTGGCTCCTGGCGCCCGGTTACGCATCACATCCACCAGTTCCTCCCCCGCCCGGCCAATCGTCTCGGCATAGTCCAGTGCGAGCCGTCCCGCCTCGGTCAGCCGGAGCCCGCCACGCTCTCGCTCGAAGAGTTTCTGGCCAAGACTTTCTTCCAATTGCCGGAGTTGAATACTCAACGCTGGTACCGAGAGATTTAACCGCTCAGCGGCACGAGTGACACTGAGTTCGCGCGCAATCATCCGGAAATAACGCAGGTGATGGTAATTGAGAAAAGCGGTCATGGGAGGTTAAAGTAAATTTAACGACACGTTCAAAATGATGTCATCGTCTAAAAGGCAAGCGATNNTCCCGATGCGCCTGTTTCTTTCCGTAGTCTTAATCGCCATGCCACTCCTGCCCTTGGCGGCCGGCTTACTCGCACGGTTTCGGCACGCCACCGCCGCCGGGCGATTGACGCTGGGGGCGGCTACGGTGGCCGCTTGCCTGGCGTTGGTGGCGGTCGCAGCGCTTTCGATTTCGGGTCCGCACACGATCCGCTGGGCGCCGTTCGGAACGAACTCGATGATCGCTGTAGCGCTACGACTCGACGCAGTTTCTGGAGGGATGATCCTTCTCGTCACGTATCTGGGAGCGATCGTGCTGCGCTTTTCCCGCCGCTACCTCGACGGCGATCCGGCGCAAGCGATCTTTTTTTCCTGGATGAGTCTGACGCTCGGCTCGGTGGCTCTGCTGGTGCTAGCCGGGCACCTGCTGCTCCTGTTGCTCGCCGGGATCGCGACGAGCCTTTGCCTGCACCGGTTGTTGCTGCACTACCCAGAGCGGACGGGAGCGGTCTTCTCCGCTCGTAAAAAGTTCGTGGTCAGCCGCGCCGGCGACGTGTGTCTCTTGGCTGCGGCCTGGCTTCTCTATAGACATTATCGCACGCTAGATCTCGAGGCCCTGTTTGCCGCGATTGCAACGGGAGACGTCTTTGGTCTCGGACCTGTCGGAATGCTGCTTGCCCTCTGCGCGATGCTAAAATCCGCCCAATTTCCGTTTCATAGTTGGCTGCCGGATACCATGGAAACACCGAACCCCGTCTCCGCGTTCATGCATGCCGGGATCATCAATGCGGGTGGATTTCTTCTCGTAAGACTTTCCCCAGTACTCAACGAGGCCCCCCTGGCTTCTGCGGTTCTCGTCGTGGCGGGATCTCTCACCGCGGCTTTTGGTGCGGTAGTAATGTTGGCTCAACCCAGCGTTAAGCGAGCGCTCGCTTATTCAACTATCGCGCAAATGGGGTTTATGGTGCTGCAATGCGGGTTGGGCGCCTACGGACTCGCCTTGCTGCATATCTGGGCGCACTCGCTCTACAAAGCACACGCCTTTCTGACCGCGGGTTCCACCATCGGGGCAGTGCCCCGCGCCGCACTGCCCTTACGAACCGGAGCACTCACGATGGGCGTCCTCGCAGGTGGCCTACTGGTGGCGCTCGGGGCCATCGCCGTACACCTGATCGCGCCCCACCCTGCGCCCTATTCAGGAGTCTTCGGGGTGGTGCTCGCCTTCTCTGCGGCCTACGTGATTGCCCGCGCCTGGGCAGCGGGGGGCGGCGGGTGGGTCGTCGCCCAAGGCATCGGCGTGGCAACATTGGTGATTGCTTTAGGCTTTGGTCTTCACGCGGCGGCGGCGCGGCTTTTCGCCGACCTGCCGGTGGGACAGCCCCCACGCGCGCTGGTGTTTATCGTTGGCGCGACCTTTGCCAGTCTGTTTGCGATGCAATCCGTCCTGTGGAGGGCCGGGGGTCATCCACTGGGTCGCCGCCTCTACGTGCATGCGCTCAACGGCTTTTACGTTGGCACTGTTTTTAACCGCCTCCTTGGTCGGCTTTGGCCCCGCGAATCATTCCTCAGTCGCTGATCATGCTCACTCACGATCTCCTGTCTCCTCCCGCTGCCGATGTCAGCGCAGCTGTCACCACGGCTCTCGCGCGGATTCCGCCTCTCTGGCCACTGCGGCACTTCGTCGCCGTGAATCCTTTCTTGGGACTAGTGGACCGGCCNNAGACGCGGCGGCTCTCCTCCTGCGGGTCACCGGTGCCGCGCCCCTCCAAAGCGCGGCCAGCTACCGGGAGGCCTACCGTCGGGGAGAAATCAACGACACCGACCTCGCCGCCGCGTCCGGTGAGGAGTGGACACCAGCGGCTTTGATGACCGCGTTGGAGGAGTTGCCTTCCAATCGAAAGACGAGGGCGATCTGCACCGTCGCGGATTTCCTGGATCAAGAAAAACCACCCGCACAGTGGAGCAGGTTCGTCGTCGACGAGATTTCCAAATGGTGTGCCGTCACGTTCGACGAAAATCAGACCACCTGGACGGTGCCGTGGAAAAACGACGGGCTCTACGCAGCCTGGCGGGCGGCCGCAGAGCACGATCACAATCCTGAGGCGTTTGGTTTGACGGGCTTTCGGACCTTCGTCGGAAACTTGCCGGGCACTCCTCTCGCGGCGATCGACGCGTGTCTCGACGTGATCGAACGAAAGGACGCACCGCTGCCGGATTTCCTTCATCGCCAATTGGCCACGATTGCCGGGTGGGCGGGGTATGTACAGTATCGCGTCCGGGAAGATACCCTGCGGGGTCGGCAAAACGGCATGCTGGCGGATCTACTGGCGATCCGCTTGGCCTACGATGCCGCCCTCTATAGCGCTTTCGCGAAGGACCTCCACGTTGCGGGCGCGTGGAGACGCGCGACCGCACCTGGAGTCAACAACCGGTACTTGGCCGCACTCTCGCGCTGGCAGTTCGCCTACGAAGCCGGATATCAACGGCGGCTCGCGCAGGCGCTGGCAAAGCAACCCGCGGTCCCATCTCCTGATCGGCCGGATATACAAGCGGTTTTCTGCATCGACGTGCGCTCCGAAGTCGTCCGGCGACATCTGGAGCAAGCGGCCCCGGGAACGCAGACGATCGGCTTCGCCGGCTTTTTCGGCTTTCCCGCGGCTCACCGAACCGAGTTGGCGAACGCGCCCGAAGCACATTGCCCCGTCCTCCTGATTCCCCCAATCGAAACGTGTGAACCGCTGCCGTCAGCAGCGAGAACGCAGCTCCGGGCGAAGCGCGCGGCCGCTGGTGCCTGGAAAGCGTTCCAAAACTCGGCGGCCTCGTGCTTCTCGTTTGTGGAATCGGTCGGCATCGCCTTCGGCGTCGCTCTCGGCCGCCGAGCGACCGCAGGGCGGCCTTCCTGTGCACGGGTGGCGCCGCAGTTTGCAGAAGCGTCGCTCGAAACGCGCGCCGCACTCGCCGCCGGCGCTCTGCGGTCGATGAGTCTCGTCGGAAATTACGCGCGGCTCGTGCTCCTCTGCGGACATGGCAGCGAGAGCGCCAACAACCCTTACGCGTCGGGCCTGGATTGCGGCGCGTGCGGCGGCCACGCGGGCGACGTCAATGCGCGGCTCGCGGTCCTCACACTCAACGACCCCGCCGTCCGCGCCCTTCTGGCCAAGCAGGGCATCGTCCTACCCGCTGACACCGTTTTTCTCGCTGGGCTGCACAACACCACCACGGACGATTTCGCGCTCTTCGATCTCGAAGCCCTCCCAGAAAGCCACCGCGAAGAGGTCGTTCGGCTGAGCAACGCGTTGGCGCGCGCAGGCGCCGCCGCCCGTCGCGAACGAGCCCACAGGCTGGGATTGGATGAGCAGACGGACGAGCAGATCGATGCCGCTATCCACGAACGAGCCGTCGACATCGCGCAAGTAAGGCCGGAGTGGGGCCTCGCCAACAACGCGGCTTTCGTCGCCGCCCCACGTAGTCGTACCGCGGGCCTGAAACTCGACGGACGCGTTTTTCTCCACGACTACGACCCCTTCACCGATCCCGAGGACAAGGCACTCACGCTTATCCTTAGCGCACCGGTGGTGGTCGCGAGTTGGATCAATCTGCAATATTACGCTTCGCGGATCGACCCCATGCGCTACGGCTCGGGCAACAAAGTTCTCCACAACGTCGTCGGCGGAATCGGCGTGCTCGAGGGCAATAGCGGCGATCTCAAAGTCGGTCTGCCCCTGCAATCGCTTCACGACGGCAAGACTTTTACGCACGAACCGCGCCGCCTCGCCGTTTACCTAGAAGCGACACCCGAACGCATCCAAGCAGTGTTAGAAAAAAATCCCTCCGTGCGGCAGCTCTTCGATCACGAATGGCTGCACCTCTTCTCGCTCCAAGGTAGCCACTGCTTCCGCTACAAAGCCGGACAGTGGGAGCGCGTGACGTGATCACAGTCACAGCATTTAAGCTCTCCGTCGTCAGCTTTTCCCTATTTCCGCATCTCCGATTTTCAGCCTTTCAGCTCTCCGCTCTACGCTCTCCGCTTTTTACTTGATCATCAGCGTATGACGGAACGGCGTCGTGCCCGTGATATAGACGCGATAACCCTCCACGCGGCTTTGTCCGTTGTAGTTGGCATACTCTAGGCCCTCCATCCGGATACGCACTGGCGCGTAACTGCCCGGACCAAAGGTGATCGTGTCGGAACCCACGGTGTAGGTGCCCATGCCGTCCTTCAGGAAAAAATTATCCTTGGCCGCCTCGCTCGCCGCGGCGCCTGGCTTGCGGCCACCATCAAACGCGTCGGCGGTGGCGGGTGTCGCGCCGACAAGAGCGCCGTCCTTGCGGAAGCAAAGTTCTAGGGCGACCGGCACCCGGGAAAGGCCCTGCAAGNNCCTGCAAATCGAAATCGAGTTCGAAGCCACCCGCGACTTCGCGCACGACAATCTTCGTGGTGAGCGTCTTAAGATCCTGCTTACGCGACGGGAAATCGAGGCGGAAGAAGATGCGTCCGTCCGGCTTAAGCGGGTAATCGCCATCGGCGCGTCGAGCCTCCGGGGGCAGCGGTTGGTGGTAAGGCACCGCGATGGTCTGGGTCAGCTCATACTGGTTCGGTCCGGTGACTTTCAGCCCCTGCGAATGAAAGAACCCTACGTTGAAAAACACCGGGGTGAGCCGCACAGAATCGAGGATCGCCGCGCCTTTGCGGAATTTGAAAAAAGTGGGATTGGTCGAGAGGCCGGAGCCCGCACCCATGCCGAGATGCCAGTCGTTTCCGCCGAAGATTGTAGCCGTGATATCGCCGCGGCGGATACGCGCCAAACCCGACAGCGCAAACACCTTGGCGTAATCGTGAGGAAGCACCGCATCGGCCGGCATCTCGCCACGCATCTCGGGAAATTCCAGCATCAAGACCAGGGCCGAACTCATGTTGCCAGCGTCCTGGCCCAGCTCGGTGAGGAACTCCCGCTCGACCCGGCGCGCCATGGCCGCAAAGCGTGGATTCTGATCGAGCACAGCAAGGTAACGATAAGGCACGTAATACTCCCACAAATACTTTCGATAGCTCGGATCCTGGTCCTGGCGGCGCGAAGCAACGGTCTCGATTTCGCCGTTCGGCTCAAAGTAATACAGACTCGCCTCGAGGCTGCGGCGGACCGCGTCCAATAAGGCCGGCCGCGAAAGCAGCACGCTCACCTCGAGGATGCTCGGGTTGTTGACGTGGCCCGTGTAGTTGGCGCTGCGCTCGCTCCATTCACCCTCGGCATTGATGTCGAGCCCCTCGGCCAGCCACTCGTCGATGCGGGCCACATAGGCGGGGTTGGGATAAAGCTGATGCACCTGCGCGAGCGCCGAGCAAATCGCCCAGCGATGATTCGGCGTGTGTACGCCGCCCGTCCGTACCCCCTCGGTGGTCTTGAGGATGAGTGACTTCAATTTCGCCCGGACCGCCTCCGTCGCAGGCGTCGGATCCTGAGTGAGAAACCACTGAGCGCGCGCGAGCGTTTTAAGCACAAACGCGGCGTCCGGCGGCGAATCGAAATTTCCCAGGTCAAAAAGCCCATTGTCGCGCTGTACGCGCGCCACCTCGTTGATGCGCACATCCAAGGCGCCAACCAGTGAGACGTCACGATGCAGCTGAGATCCCGGGTGCGCGTACGCCGCCGCGAACATCATAATCTGCTCCCCAATCCCGCGCGGCCCCCGGTCCACAAACGGCTTTTTCAAGGCTTCCCGCACCAACCCATCATTGGCTGCAACCAAAGAAGCCAAGACCGCCTCCCCCTCCGGCGCCGCCGTCAACCAAGAGGGCGCAGGCAAAAGCAACCCAGACATCAAAATCACGACATGCCGAATCCAAATAGAAAAAGGGGTAAACATACACCCAACAGTCGCCTCCCCTTTCCAACGAATCAACGTCCGATCCGCGCCCCCGCGCAGGAAGCGTTGCAGTCAGTTCGGAGGAAATGCCGAAATGACGAAACGCGGAAATAAAGAAATCAAAGCCCTCTTACAAACGATGGCCAATTCCCGCATTTCCGTTTTTCAGCATTTCGAATTTTTCAACTTTCAGATTTCCGTTTTCAGCTTTTCCGAAGTCAGCTCTCAGCATCGGGTCTCAGATTTCAGCATTTCCGCTTTTCGACATTTCCGCTTTTTTAATCTGTCCCCTGGGAACGCTGACCTCCAGGTCGGCACGTCCGAAATGCCAGCTTTCAGCCTTCTCACGTCCCGCTTCTCCGAAGTCGGACAGTGAAGTATCAAACGTAGGCTGAAGCCTCGATTCCGCGATAGAGGATGCAACCTGCACGCACAGGGAGTGGACTGGCTGTTCAGGCAGGCCCGGGCGGGCCGTTCCTATCCCTCATTGATCGTTTATCGTCATTAAAACTCCAATACCGTTTCTCAAGGTCCATCAAAGTACAAACGACACAGCCTAACCCGTTTACCGGCCCTCGTCATAGTCGGCTGTAAGCGAAAGACCTGCTAGTCACATTATAGACTCCAGAGTGACTCAATTATACAAAAATTTCACAACCAGGAAGAAGGACCTTTCTTTTTTGTATAACGAATTGATGTTGATCATTGACGCATCATGAGTGCGGCGTTTTTTCGATGGCCCATTATATTATATGAGGACAACAACTACATTGAACCGTCTATTGGTTTTGGTGTTCGCACTTGCGTGCGCTACCAATGCTCACGCCGTGTATACCGGCTTAGAATTGGGGTATCTGATCGATAGCGAGGATGAATATATTGCTGCACGATTGGGCTTTGAGGTTTTCCCGGCAGAGGCCGGCTCGCACAATTTAGAAGCTGAGGTCGGTTATTTCGAAGATTCGGAATCCTTCGTCAAAATTGAGATTTTACCCATCACCGTTAATTATCGCCTGGAGGTCCATAGCGCTGAAAAATGGAGCTACAATGCGGGTGTTGGTGCCGGGATGTCGCGCGTGCGTGTGAAGGCGAGTGGCTATGGATTCAGTTCCAGCGACAATGCCTTCACTGCACAGGCCTTCGCAGGTGCGAGCTACAAATTCTCGCCATCGCTCGCGTTTACCCTGGGCGTGCGATACATCTGGATCGACGATATCGAGTTGGGCTCCCTCGGGGGCGTTGAAGTCGGTGACGACGTCGCTTTCAGCGCAGGGGTGAGATTCCAGTTCTGACGCCTTCGTCATGTATTTCGTGCGAGCTCCCCGACTCATCCGGGGCAGCTCGCAAGGATCCTAGACAAGGAACATCTTTCGATTGCCGAGAGACTACGCTCCTAAAGGCGAACTACAGGAGAGTCTCCAAAGGGGTCAAAGCGAACCTGTCAGATCGTATTTTTTTCTAGATGCCTTGTAATGCGATCACCCCCCGCCTCAGGATCGCGCTCTTTCTGCCGAAGGGGTACCCTTTGTTCTGAGCGGATGGTGTCGGATTGTGAGTTCCCCGCCCATCGCAGGAGTGCCCGTCCCTAGGCGGGCTCGGTTGGGCTAATTTTTTCGGACTGCCTGAAGGCAGGACTCCGAACTCGGATTTCGACACGACCGCGGGGATCTCCGGCGTCGGCTTTGGCGACTACGTCGCCGTTTCCGTGAAACGGGACTCACGGATAACAGTAATCTTGATCGTGCTGGGGTATTGAAGCTCGTCCTCGATCCGGTTGCGCAAGGTCTTCGCCAGATCACGGGCGCGTTCATCAGTGACCTGCTGCGGAGACACCACCACTCGAATTTCGCGTCCGGCCTGAATCGCGAAGGCCTGTTGGACACCTTCGAGCGACAATGCCAATTTCTCCAAGCGTGCCAGCCGTTGAATATAGTTAGTCATCGACTCCGCACGCGCTCCGGGTCGCACCGCCGAAACCGTGTCGGCCAAAATCACCAAGCCCGCATAAACCGTTTCCGGCTGCACCTCTTCGTGGTGCGCAGCCACCGCGTTGACCACAATCGGGGTCTCACCATGGCGCTTGATAAACTCGGCTCCGATGTGCGCGTGGCTTCCCTCGTACTCGCCATCCACTGCCTTGCCAATGTCGTGGAGCAAACCCGCACGTTTGGCCAAATTAGGATCGAGGCCCACTTCGCTGGCGATCAAGGAGCACAGGAATCCCACCTCGACGGAGTGATCCAGGACATTTTGCGTGTAGCTAAAGCGGTACTTGAGCATCCCCAGCAGCTTGATCACTTCCGGGTTCAACCCATTAATTCCCAGCCGCGCCACCGCGTCCTCGCCCGCTTGCTGAGATTGGAGACCGACCTCATCCTGCGCGCGCTTCACGAACTCCTCGATGCTTGCCGGGTGAATCCGTCCATCCTTGACCAAAGCCTCCAAAGCGACCCGCGCGATTTCACGCCGCACCGGATCGAATGAGGAAATCAAGACCATCTGGGGTGATTCGTCGATCAGCAGAGTCACCCCGGTCGCCGCCTCGAACACTTTGATGTTACGCCCTTCGCGACCGATGAT
>DKKJ01000052.1:0-3328 GCA_002455175.1 Opitutaceae bacterium UBA6669 | reverse complement strand
CACGCCTTCAAGCCGTTTACGCAGTGATTTCGAGAGCAGCCTCATCGCGTCGCGGGCTTGCTTCACGGCGGCATTCTCGCGCGTGAGACGCTCCTGCTTCTGTTCCAATTGATAATCGAGCAGGGCCAGCGATTCCTCATGCGCACGGATCTCCCGTAGCTTGACCTCGCTTTCAATCTCGCGGCGGTCGAACTCGNNCTTCGGCAGCGACAGCCGCCTCGCGCTTGGCCACATCCACCATCTGCTCCGCTTGCGTAGACGCCAACCGTCTCGCCTGACGCGTGAACAACCAACCCAGTAACGCCCCGACCCCTACGCCCAGCACAATCGAGAGCCCGAGCGACCAATACGAAGGTTCGCTCTCGGGAGCCAAGATTGCGGCGAAGTCGGCAACGCGCAAAGTCACGAGAAGGGACAACGTGTCCGGGGGCAGATAAAGCACAAGCTTTCTCCCCGGGATGCGTTTCCAAACCCTTTGCGAAAAAATGCCGCGCCGGATGTCAGCCGAAGATTGCGGACGAAACGAAGCAGCGTTTGCTTTTTCTTCTCCCCGTGAGTTTGCCCGCACCGTTCTCTCTTCTTGGCGTATTCAAAGTCACCACCCGTGAACGGTGGGACCTCGCCACACCCCTGGCCATGGCGGCCTTGAGTGCGATTGGGCTAACCTTTATCTACAGCGCACAGTTTTCGACCGCGCAAACGGATTGGATTAAGCAACTGGTTTGGCTAGGTGCCGGCGGCGCACTCTATCTGGCTGTCTCACTGATCGACTACCGGCTGTGGCTAAGTATCGGCCACTGGTTCTACCTCGCTTGCCTGGTCCCTCTTCTCTTGGTGCTGATTCCCGGCATCGGCCAGGAGCGTTTCGGCGCACAACGGTGGTTGGATTTTGGATTCTTCGCCTTCCAGCCCTCTGAACCGGCCAAAGCCGCTGTTTTGCTTTTTACCGCCAGTCTCCTCATTCGGTCACGCGTTGGAACCGTGCAGCAGTCCTTGGGAGTGTTGGGTAAATTGGCCCTTGCGGTGGGGTTGCCCATCTTCCTTATCATGCTGCAGCCCGATCTCAAATCGGTCATTGTCCTGCCCCCGATGGTGTTTTCCATGCTTTACGTCTCCAAGCTTTCTACCCGCTTCTTTGCGGGAGCTATTGGAGCGTTCCTGCTACTCGTTGGCGTGGTTGCCTGGGATAGCTATAGCTACGTTAAGTTCATGGAAACTAATAAATTAGATTTCCATCAACAAAAGGGGAAATACGAAGTGACGACCTGGGTTCCACTCAAGGACTACCAGCGCAACCGCATCCTCACCTTTGTTAGCCCCAGCGTGATCGATCCGACCGGCACCAAGGATGCGTGGAATTTGAATCAAAGCCTGATCTCAGTCGGGAGTGGCGGTTTGACGGGCAAAGGGTGGACTCAGGGTACTCAGGCTCAGCTGGGCTACCTTCCCCCTGCGGTCGCGCATAACGATTTCATCTTCTCGGTAATCGCCGAGGAAAAAGGATTTTTGGGAAGCCTCACGGTTCTCAGTTTGTTTGGCATCATGATGTTCAACGGCATTCGCATTGCCGCGCTCGCTCGCGATCGCTTCGGTACTCTCCTCGCTCTCGGGGTGACTGTGCTGTTCGCCGTGCATGTGTTCGTGAACATTGCCATGACCATCGGACTCGTGCCCATCACGGGCATACCGCTTCCCTTTATTAGCTACGGCGGTTCTTTCGTGTTAAGTTGCTGCCTGCTGCAAGGACTGGTCCAGAGCGTCTATCGTTTCCGAAAGGATTTCACGTGAGCGTGACTTCTGTCTGCGATACCGACCGCTCTGCCGGAATTTCCTGCGCCGCAACGTCAGCGCGAAGGGGCCCCGTCCCACGACAGGATAACCACCCATCATGCGCGATTCTTCGCCTTCACCCTCCACTCCCGATGATGATTCCCGTGCGCCGGACGATCCCGCGCACTACGATTCCGAGCTGACCAATCCGCCGCCCATCACCGACGCTCCCGAAGTCGATTCGCGCGAGCTACGGAACGGTGCGCAGGAGCGATCGAAACAACGCCCTTTTCTTCAAAAGATTCTCGCTGTTTTCCAAAAACAGAAGACGTCCTACCGGGAGTTGATCATCAACTCCGAGCCGCTCGAAAAACGCGTCGCACTTCTTGTCGATGGCCGCTTGGAGAAATTTGAAATCGAACGTCATTCGGACGACCGCATGGTCGGCGGTATCTTCAAGGGTCGAATCAAGAACCTCGATCCCGGCCTGAAGGCAGCCTTCGTCGACATCGGCTACTCTAAGAACGCGTTCCTTCACTATTGGGACATGCTTCCTGCTGCCGCCGACTCTTCGGTGGAAGTGGTCCGCGTGAACAAAAAGAAGGACTCCGCACCCCGCCCCGCGGAACCTACGGTCAAGGACATCCCGTCGATGTACCCACCCGGTAGCGAGATCGTCATCCAGGTGACCAAGGGGCCCATTGGCAGCAAGGGTCCTCGCACGACCACCAATCTCTCGATTCCGGGTCGCTATTTGATCCTTACGCCGTTCTCGGATGGGTGCGGCATCTCGCGCAAGATCGAAGACGTCCATGAGCGGAAACGGCTGAAGCAGCTGATCAACGAGCTCACCATTCCCGAAGGGATGGGTGTGATCGTCCGCACCGCCGGAGAGGGCAAAAAGTCACGCTACTTCGTTCGCGATCTGCATATTCTTCTCAAAAAGTGGGAGGAGATCACCTCTCGCATGCAGAGCGACCGTTCGCCCTCCAATCTCTACCAGGAGCCGGACTTGGTCGAACGCACCGTTCGCGACTTCCTCACCGAAGAAGTCGACCGCGTGCTCATCGACAATCGCGCCGACTACGAACGCACCGCCGATTTGGTCGGGCTCATCTCAAAACGCTCCCGCTCCAAGATCGCGTTTTACAAAGACAGCATTCCGATTTTCGAACGCTTCAACATCGAGCGCCAAATCGAGCAGACCTTCCATCGCAAGGTGACGCTTCCGAGCGGCGGGGAAATCATCATCGACGAAACCGAAGCGCTCATCGCCATCGACGTGAATACCGGTTCGCACAAGAACCGCTCCGGCGACGAGAAGAACACCATNNATCTACTCGGTCAACCTGGAGGCCGCGGTCGAAATTTCCCGCCAGATCCGCCTGCGGAATCTTGGTGGTTTGATCATTTGCGACTTCATCGACATGAAGGAGCGCCGGCATCGCAACGGCGTGTACGAAAAAATGGTCGAGTGCATGGCCGAGGATAAGGCGAAGAACCACATCCTCCCGATTTCGCAGCTGGGCATCCTCCAGATGACCCGCCAGCGCCAACA
>DKKJ01000180.1 GCA_002455175.1 Opitutaceae bacterium UBA6669 | reverse complement strand
ATCGATTGTCCGTTGATCGGACTGGGTGAGATTGTAATTCACCCCGGCGAGGACTTGCAGATTTTCGCCCACTTTTTGGGTCAATTGAACGGTCGCGTTGTAGTAATCCGTATCGAGATACGTGTCCTCCCCACTCCAGCGGAACTCTTTGCCTTGGCCCNNGAATCCCGTTTGGATTAGCGTCCGGCAGGTCTTGAAACCCATTGCCCGTCGCCTTGAACCGGCCAGCCTCCAAATCGATAAACAGATTGGTGTTGCGACCCAGCTGGATATCGAAGGCAGGCGTGACCAGCAATCGACTGCGATCGTTAAAGTCAGTGTAGTCGCTTTGGTGGTTGTACACGAGGCCGGCTCCGTAATTGACCCGTATGCGGTCGGAGGAGATCAGCGGACCTGTCGAGTAGGCCTCGGCGCGATAAAAGTCCTCATTGCCAAACCCGACCCGAACTTGGCTGTACGCGCGTCCCCGTGGATAGCGTGGATCGACATTTACGATTCCTGCGAGTGCAGAAACTCCGTAGAGAAGCGCTTGTGGCCCCCGCACCAGNNACCTGGCGGCCCACATTTACCGTGTCGGATACGGTATCGATCCGAAAACCATTCCGGAGGAGAAAGCGAGTATTGTAACCTCGGATATTCAGCGCTGTTCCATCCTGGCGTAACGCCCCGGTCTGACCTGTACCCGAGGGACTGAAAAGGAAGCTGTTGCTGGTCTGAACGGTGTCCTGGATGACGCCAGCGCTGTAAGCCAGCGCTTCCTTAAAATCAACCGCTCCGATGTCGTCGATGAAGTCTCGGGTGATTACCTCCAAGTGCATAGGGAGTTCCTTGATCGGCGTGTTGAGCCGAGTGCCAGAAGTGGCATTAGCCGCTAGGTATCCGCGATCTCGTGACGAATCGACCCGAAATTCCGAAAGGACCAGGGGAGATTCAGCTGCGGTGTTGGGGCTAGGAACAGCTGCAGGGGAGGGGGCGTTGCGTGGGAGGGAGTTTTTCTGGGCAGGGCCAGGAGAGGGGGCGGCGGGAGAGGGTGTGGCCCTTCGCGCGACGGAATAGATGGCGCTTTGTTCGTCGCGGACCAGCACCAAGCTGGTTCCAGCAAGCAGGCGGCGACCTGCTTCCTGAGGAGTAAACTCGCCTTTGACGAGATTGGCGCGTATTCCGTCGGTGAGGGTGCTTACGAAGACCACCTCGACTCCGGACTGCTGGGAAAATTTTTTCAGCGAGCGCTCGGCCGTGTCGGCAGGAAGGTCGAACCGTTTCTTTTGTTCGTCAGCGGCCTGGCTCGACAGCGCTATGAGGCAAAAAAAGATTATCGCTATAAGGGGCGCTGGGATCAGATCGCGGCGCGCTAAGCAATAGGCTGGTGGGGTCATACCAAAAAAGACGAAGGACCCCTGAAAACGCCCTAGAACAATTTAAGTCTTCATTGATTTCGGGTTACGCAATAAATTTGCTGGAGCGGTGTCGTGGTCTTGACGCTCTGGTGTCACCGGCGCTTTCGAAGGATGATGGCTTCACCCGTGATGTCGGCTTGTACTGCAAAATTGGTTTGGAGCAGACGGATGAGGCCATCGATGTTATCCGCTCCCAGAAACCCGCTAAGCTGAATATCTGCCAACTCTGGGTCCGCAGGGTCGAGCGACAATTGTAGTGCCTTGCCACTGTGGGTATTCACGAGCTCGACCACCTCAGCCAAGGGAGTTCTGGAGAATTCTAACTGTGGTACCCGCCAGGCCAAGCGCTTGTTCAATTCGGCAACCGGCAAAGTACCCACCTCGAGGGGGGCTTCTCGGGATGGAATGAGTGCGCGCCCGCCTGCCGATAACAAGGGAACGAGCGTCGAATTGGGTGCCGCTGGGAGGAGGGGGGGCGAGTTTCCAAGCGCACTGGCATTGTTTTTTTCGACGGCTACCTTCCCTTCAGTGACGAGCACTTCGACGCCGCCAGCATCGACGTTCACTGAGAAGGCGGTTCCGACTGCCCGGACTAGAACTCCTCCCGCGTTGACGACGAACGGACGCAGGGGATTCTTCGCTACACGAAAATGGGCTTCTCCCCGGATAAGAGTGACCTGGCGAACACTTTCCGTGAAGGCATGTGCGACTTCCGCCCCTGCGTTCAATTCTACCACGGAGCCGTCGGGTAGAAGCTGATGTTGCGGCGCTGTGAACGTGGCCGTCCGCTTTTGAGGCTCCGAGAAGGAATCGGTGGTGGATTTGAGTTGTACCCAGAGAGCCACGGCGATCATCACGGCGCCGATCCCACTCGCAGCACACAGAGACCGTCGCCACCGGGTTCGTGCGCGAATTTTTGCAGAAACTGCAGTAAGAAGATCACTCTGTGCATGGGACGTTTTCAACCACTGCAAAGCCCGGTCGGTTTCCGGAGTCTCGCTGGAACTTAGAGCGGGGTCTGAATCAGCCGGTTTCATAATCAAACATCCCCTTCATTCCCTTGCGTTGGAAAAAGCGTTCGCAATGCCGCATGGCGTGTGCGGTATGTGCCTCGACCGTCTTGGTGGAAAGATTTAATCGCGCGGCGACCTCCTTGCGAGATAGCCCTTCAATTTTGTGCAGAATAAAGACTTCACGACATCGGTCGGGTAGTTTTGCGATGGCTTCGGCTAATAAGTGCACCCGTTCGCGTCGGCTGGATTCAGCCACGGTATCCGTCCTATCTTCAACACCCGTGAGGTTGTCGGCCTGCGTTGAGCGATCAATGGGAGAGCGCCGATTCCGACGTACGTGATCCACCGCAATTCGTCGAGCGACGGTAAACAAAAATGCTTTGGCCGACTGTATCTTCTGTGTCGCGCTCGCCTTCCATACCCGGAGATAGGACTCTTGGACGACGTCGTCTACATCGCGGACGGACGGAAAAGTACCGCGAAGATAGTAGCGCAGCGACGTGTCATGAGCATGGACTTCGTCGGCAAACCAGCGCGATTGCGGAGCAGGCTCAGGCAGTTTACTGGCGAGGGGTGTGGGCACAACAACTGAGACGTGCGCAACCCTGCTCGGATTCACTTCTCTTTGTCAATCGGTTTGGCCGCTGCATCAGGCACCTAGGTCGTCAGTTCTCCTTTCGGCCAAGGGAGCAAGAGAATGATACTTCGGCTCACCTTGAGGACCAGGTGCTCCCTTCAGGAGACTGCGCGTTGGAGGTTTTAGACTTTTGAACTGTTGGACGGGCGCCTGGTTTCGATTTCAGAGATTGCTCCAAAACCCGCCGAGAATTCCATCGAATGAAACTTCCGCATGCGCCTGTGCATGCGAATTGCTGAACAGGATGTTCGTATGACGCTCTCTTCCCTCCTTGGTTCTCATCACACGACGACGCTGCGGCGGCGTGGTGTTGCGGCGGCTGCCTTGCTTGCCTTGGCATCCTGGCCTCTCGTGGCAGCTCCGACCAGCGGTGATCCTTCGGTGCGGCTTTCCAGCAATGAAAATGCCTTCGGCTTTTCTCCCAAGGCGAAAGCTCGCCTTCTGGAGGTGATCGATAGTGGTAACTACTACAATCACAACGAAACGGGCGAATTGATCAAACTCTGCGCCAAGCATGAAGGAGTGCCTGAAGATTATATTCTTCCGACACCCGGATCCGGCCCGGTCTTGCTCATGACCGCGGCAGCTTACGGCAAACCGGGAGTAAATGTGGTAACGGCCGCGCCGGGATATCCCCAGCTCACCAGTGCCTTTGAGAAACACGGCGGGAGCGTAAAGTATGTGCGGGTCAACGCACAGTACGGACAGGACTTCAAAGCCATGTTAGCGGCGATCGATGACAAGACGGCGATTGTCTACGTCTGCAATCCGAACAATCCCACCGGTGTTCTCGCCGATCCTGATGAACTGCGCCGGTTTATTTTCGCGGTTCCGAAGGATATCCTGGTGTTTGTCGACGAAGCCTATCTGGAGCTCAGTGACAAAGGCTTGGCCGCGAATACGGCTTCGGCCTTCGTAAAAGCGCGTAAGAATCTGATCGTTTCACGGACCTTCTCAAAAGGCTACGGCATGGCGGGCCTGCGCGTGGGGTACGGGATTGGACACCCAGAAGTACTGGAAAAGCTGAAGGCGTTCTACATGGGTCCACCCAGCTACTTGGCATCGGTGGCTGGTCAAGAGGCGATTAAAGATCAGGGGTTCCTCGAGGAGAATCGCAAAAAGTACCGCGAAGTGCGTGACTACGTTTGCAAGGAGTTTGATCGGATGGGGATCCAATACGCTTCGCCACAGGGTGCGTTCATCTATTTCAAGACGAAGGTCAAAGGGACGGAGTTAGTGGACAAGATGAAGCAGTCGGGCGTGCTCATCACGCGTTTCCGCACCCCGGGAATCACTGACGACTCTTTTGATGAGTGGTCTCGAGTCAGCATCGCAACGAAGGAGGAGATGGATGTTTTCCTCGGCGAGCTAGCCAAGGTCTTGGGCAAGACCTGATCACGAGTCAGCCGGAGTGTTTCTCTAGACGGAGGTATCACTCCTTTCGGATCTGTCTCCTGGAGTTTTTCCCGGGAACAGTAGCCGGCTGCCACTGGAGTGCCAGCAGCCGGCTTAAGGTGTAGAGTGTGGAGTATCGACTCAGACACACAGCTCCTCTCTGGATCGCCAAGGCCTTCCGTCGCTTCTGCGGTCAAAGCAGAGATTAAAAGGGCCGGGCTGTATTACGTTTCTGATACGCAAGGTGGCATTCGGCGGAAGCGAGTGGGAAAGCAGTTTCACTATGTCGATGCTCGTAATCGTCCACTACGGGCGGAGCGTCATCTCAAAAGAATTCGATCTCTGGTGATCCCCCCGGCTTGGACGGAGGTATGGATTTGTTCACGAGAAAACGGACATTTGCAGGCTTTCGGCCGAGATGTTAAAGGGAGGAAGCAATACCGTTATCACCCGCAGTGGCGGGCGGTTAGGGACGACACCAAGTTTTCTCGTACGATTGCTTTTGGNNTCTCCTTGAATCGACCTTGATCCGAATCGGCAACGAGGAGTACGCCCAACAAAATCACTCCTTCGGCTTAAGCACCATGCGGGATCGACACGTGCAGGTGGGGCGAGAGGAGATTCGGTTCTCGTTTCGCGGGAAAAGTGGTAAGCAGCATGTGGTCGATCTCCGAGATAGGACGCTCGCGCCTTTGGTGCGCAAGATTCAAGATCTACCCGGGCAAGTGCTTTTTCAGTACCTCGACGGCGAGGGGAAGCGTCACCGCGTCACCTCAACCGATGTGAACGCCTACANNAGATTTCAGGACGTGGGCGGGGACGGTGCTGGCCGCCATCGCTCTGCGCGAATTTGAGCAATTTGACAGCCACGCTCAGGCCAAGCGTAATGTCGTGGCCGCAATCGAGCATGTCGCCAAGCTCCTTGGAAACACTCCGGCCATCTGTAGGAAGTGTTACGTGCACCCAGTGATCTTGAGTAGTTATCTCGATGGCCACACTGTTCAAGTTCTGCAGGCGAAGGCAGAAGCGGTGCTGCGGCGACGTCTTTCCAGCCTGCGTCCGGCGGAAGCAGCGGTCTTGGCTTTCTTACAGACTCAACTGCGGAAGCACCCGAAGAAGCCTTGAGTGATCGCAACCATTGGCCGAACCACTCCGTTTCTCCGCTCTATCGCGCCGACTAGTTTTTGGATTCTGCAGCGATTCTCGCTAATCCTGCTTGGATTTCTGACTCCGGAATCCATTGGCCACGAACCATCACGCCGCTGCGTTTTGAAAGCTCGTTCAGGTCCGAAAGCGGGTTTCCTTGCAGCAGTAACAGGTCTGCTCGATGGCCGGGAGCGACCAGACCAAAAGTGTCACGTGATTTTAGATACTCGCCTACATTCCGGGTGGCGGTTTGCAGGATGGCAAATGGTGACATACCTGCGGAAGCCATGGACTCGATTTCCCGATGAATCGAAAACCCAGGAACACTGAATTGCTGAGGGGCGTCGGTACCGAAGATAATTTTGGCACCGCCCTCGTGAAGCGCTTTGAGAAGAATCTTTCGGTTCTCCGCTGTGGTCATGGCAGTCGACTTCTTGTAGTTAGCGTGGGTGATTCGTCTCTCGTAAGAAGCTTTCCATTGTTCCACCTGGGAGCGCGGCATGTACTGTAGCTCAGGAAACCGCATCATTTCATCGAGCGACGCCGAGCCAATGATGGTTTCCCAGAGGACCATGGTCGGAATCACCCAAGTGTTGGTTTCGCGAGTGAGTCGAACAATCTCGTTCAACTTTTTTGGGTCGATGGGGCCGTCGGCGGCTTGCAGGAATTCGATGTATCCGTCGAGGTGATCCACCGTTTCCTGACCTTTTTCAATCGCGTGCACCAAGCCGACGTCAATGGGGATATGGCCGGCGAACCGGATGCCTAACTCATCGGCCGTGCGGGCCATGGCATCAAAGGTATCGCGTTTGAGACCTGGGTGAACCTTGAGCAAATCCCATCCCTCGCGTTTCTGTTCGCGCACTCGCGCCTCTGCGGCGGCGGGGGAGGGCACCGTGTTGCCGGCGAAACTAGGGCCAGCTAAATAAAGCGTGGGGCCCAGAATCTGGCTGCGGTTGACTTTGTCGCGCAGCTCCAGCTGTCCGGGCCATCCGAGCATACTCCTCACCGTGGTCACCCCGTTGGAGAGGAAGAGAAAATAGATGTTTTCCACATAGGCCTCGGAGGAGCCGACGGCGGGGTTGTGCCCATGCATCTCACCTAGCCCAGGCATTAGGAATTTACCCTTACCATCAATTTTTCGAGCGCCGTCGGGTACCGCTACGGTCTCGCGAGAGCCCACGGCAGTGATTCTATCACCGGTCACCAAAACGGTTTGTTCAGTCAGCACGGTATCCCGGTCCATAGGCAGCACGGACACGTTGACAAAGGCGGTGGTTTCCGCCCGCGCCGTGAGGGCCAAGAGTAACGTACTGCCGCTAACCAGACTAATCAACAAGGGTCGAAGTAGGTGTTTCATGAGTGATGGGGGTCGGGCGCTCGGGGAGTGGTTCCGGGCAGCGTGATCGTTTTCTCGACGTTGGCAATGGTGCGTCCGTGAGGGACTTTCCAGAAAATGCGTTGAAGCGGAGCCGAATCGTGGGAATGTAGTGACGCCGTCTATAGGGGCCTAGTGGAAACCCGTGGCGGTCTAACTCCATTCTTACATGACGCTTACTCTTCGCCGCCTTGTCTTCGGAGTCCTCGCTGCTGCTTTGCCGGTAGCCTGCCTCGCTGCCGCGCAACCCAAGAAAAAAGTTCTTTTTTTCTCCAAGTCTTCTGGGTTCGAGCATGACGCGATCAAAGTCACGCAGAAGGATGGCCGTCCAGGGTTTGCCTTTACGACACTGAAGGAGATTGGAGAGAAGGAGAATATCGATTTTGTGTTCTCCAAAGACGGCAGTCTGTTCTCGAAGGACTACCTCAAGCAGTTTGATGCAATCTTCTTCTACACGACGGGAGATCTGACGCTGGCAAAAAACAATGAGAAGCTGGGCGACGGCAATCCCCCGATGTCAGCCACCGGGAAAGATGCGCTGTTGGAAGCTATTCGCGAAGGTAAGGGGTTTATAGGGACGCACAGCGCGACCGACACATTTCATCCTCCTGGGAACAAAGACCATGGCCCAGCTCGGTTTCAGGATGATGGCGACCGGCGCGATCCTTACACGCAAATGATCGGGGCTTCGTTTATCAAGCACGGTGCACAGCAAGCTGCGCGCATGCTGGCCGTTGACTCCGCTTTTCCCGGTATGGCGGCAGTTTCCAAGGATTTTGGCCCGAATGAGGAATGGTATTCGATGAAGAACTACGGCAAGGATCTGCATGTTCTCCTCGTGCAAGAGACTGCGAGCATGAAAGGTTATGAATATGATCGTCCTGCCTATCCGGCTACCTGGGCGAAAATGTATGGGAAAGGACGGGTCTTTTACACCAGCATGGGCCATCGCGAGGACGTGTGGAGCAACCCAACCTTCCAGTCCGTCCTGATCGGAGGCCTAAACTGGGCTCTTGGTCGTGTGGACGCGGATGTCACCCCTAACATCGAAAAGGTCACTCCACGTGCCAATACGCTCCCTCCCTACGTGGCGCCGACGCCCGCCTTTGGCCCCGGCTCTGCTCCACAACGGCCTGCGACCGAGCAAAAGAGCGNNCCATGAGTAGCCGCAGCTGGGTCCTGTTCAACGTTTGGGTTGCGGCGGTCGTCTTCTCGCCGCCAGCAGCTTTGTTTGCGGCTGACGATTACCCTCCGCACCCGGACTCTTTGGTTCAACCGGGTGTACCTACCGGGGATCTAATTAAATTTGAACTGACCAGCGCGGGGATCTTTCCGGGCACTTCCCGGGAGGTCACGGTGTATGTACCGAAACAGTACGATCCCGCGCACCCGGCTTGTGTGTATGTCAATCAGGACGGTGTGCAGTGGAATGCCCCGGTGGTTTTCGACAACTTGATTGCTCGGGGAGACATTCCGGTTCTCGTCGGCGTTTTTATTCGGCCTGGTGTCGTGAAGCCTTTGGATCCTGAGCGCGCCCTTCCTCGATTCAATCGAAGCCTGGAGTATGATGCNNCCATGGGCGACGACTACGCCCGATTTGTCCTTGAAGAGGTTTTGCCAGCCGTAGAAGGAAAAACTACGCCGGATGGAAGGGCGATTCGCTTGTCGAAGTCTGGCAACGATCGCGCGATTGGAGGATCGAGCAGTGGGGCGATAGCGGCGTTCACGGCGGCTTGGGAGCGTCCGGAAGCATTCAGTCGTGTGTTTAGTGCTATCGGGACTTATGTCGGTTTACGGGGCGGAGACGGCTACGCTACGTTGATCAGGAAGTTTGAGCCGAAGCCGCTGCGCATTTTTTTGCAGGGAGGATCTCAAGATAATAACATCTATGCGGGCGATTGGTGGATGGCTAACCAGATGCTCGAGCGTGCTCTCACCTTCGCTGGATACGACGTCAGTCATGTCTGGGGCGAGGGCGGCCACAACGGTCGTCATGCGACCTCACTGTTTCCCGATGCTATGCGCTGGCTTTGGCGGGCCTGGCCGACGCCGATCGAAGTGGTTGCGCCTACGCGGAATGCGTTTCTCAAAGAAATTCTTATCCCAGGCGAGACGTGGGAAATTGTCAGTGAAGGACATCAGTCAACNNGTAAATGGGGTGGGCGAGGTGTTTTTCACCGACGCGGGCGCGGGCAAAAGCTTTTTCATTTCGAAAGAAGGAAAGGTTAAAGAGGTCTCCAGCAGCGTCGGTCCTGGCGGCGGCCAACAGTTTGGAAAGAACGGACGACGTTACTCGGTGAGTCGTGAAACCGGGCAAGTCATCGCTTACCCTGCGGGGGCTGCGTCTGAAGTGGTGGCGGAAGGTCTCTTTGGTCGCGATCTCGCGGTAACTCACTCGGGAAATCTTTATGTGATCGCTTCTAATGCGAGCGGGCGTGACGAGAGTCGGATTTGGCTCCTGCGTCCTGACGGAAATCGGGTGGCGATGACATTCGCGGTAAGGTCTCCTGGTGGGATGTNNGCTTTCCCCTGATCAGTCCCTTCTTTATATCACCGATCGCGACTCGAAGTGGGTATACAGCTACCAACTACAGCTGGACGGAACTTTGGCGCACGAACAGCGCTACGGTTGGTTGCATGTTTTGGACACGGAAGCGGCGGGGGGCATCAAAGGTGTGTGTTGTGATCGCGAAGGCCGGGTTTACGTCGGTACCCAAATGGGAATTCAGATTTGCGATCAGGCCGGGCGGGTGAATGCGATCTTGCCCATTCCCTATCGTCGCGCGACGCAACTGACCTTTGGTGGGGAGTCTTTCGATAGCATCTACGCAGTAGGTGCCGACAAAGTGTATCGACGCAAAGTCCGTGCGCAGGGAGTTCTTTCGTTTGCGGCTCCGGTCAAACCCGCGCCGCCACGTCTTTGAGGATGGTCACGGGGAAGGGGCTGTCTCAGAACCTAGGCGCTCAACCAGCTTCAGAAACCTGCTAGGAACGCGACCTCTCGCGTCTGGGGATTGCATTATGCATACCACGCTGGCTGATCCGTAAACGTGGTTTCTGCGAGAAAGGATAGCCCACCCTATCGCGTGAGCCCTCCCATTCCTTTTCGCCGACGGTTGATGGTCTTGAGACAGCCTCTGAACTAAGCCTTTGCTACTCGCAAGGATTTGAGCTTACAAAGTACGCGTTTTCAGGGCCGCCGCACGCCGCGCTACCCACTCAAAAACCATCTCGTCGTCGTTGCCTGCCCGCCAGACCAAGTTGAGGAATTCGTGGGGATGGATATCGTGGGTGTGAAAAAAGTGACGGTCTCCGCCGCAGCAATACATCAGGTTGGCAGGAAGCTCACCGCGGAGTTTGGCTCGCGCCTTGGGAAGGATCCGCGGTAGCCACTCAATCCCTCGAGCCGTGGCAGACTTAGGCGGGAGAGAGGCTTCATCCAGGACTTGCGTGCTGAGAATCCCTTTCTGTTCGTCGAAAAAGTAGTCCCGGCGTAGGAGTTCGATCGACAGTGCCGCATCATACCCCGGCTCCCCATCATTCACTTCGTCTTCCGCGTAGTCATAGAGATACTGCGGAGTGAGACCATTGGCTTTTAGCCACGCTTCTTCGTCGGTCGAAAAGAAGGAACCCGCTCCGCGGCGACCACCGCGGTAAGTAGTGACCGCCTTGTCGTATAGTGACCTAAATCTCTTCGCAAACGTGTAGTGAATCATTGGAGGGAAAACGGAGTTAAAAAACTCCGCAGCGCCAGTGAAGAAAAATAAATCTTTTCTAACCGTTCGCGGAACCTCAGACCGGTTTGAAATCGATTTGACGCTTGAATCGATCGACCGCGGCGACGACCACGTTAAGTTGCGAGCCTAAGGTGATTTTGCGTTTGGTCTTCCGACCCACTAGGGCGTCGCCGTCCGAAGTGGGGGTATAGAAATCATCGCTCAGGGCAGACAGTGCCACGAAGCCGAATGTCATTGAATCCGCCAACTCGACGAAGAGGCCTTGACCGCGGATGTCGGTAACGATGGCGGTGAAGACGGTTTTTTCTTTTTTCGCCAGTTCTCGATCAAAGAACTCGGCTAGCTTAATCTTCTGGGATTCGCGCTCCGCTTCCTGCGAGTTCGTTTCTGTGAGGCTAAGATGCTCACCGAGGCTTTCCATTTGGTTTGCCGAGTAAGCGCTACGTGAACGGCCATGGGATTCGGGTGCGCCGCCGTGGCGGATGAGGTAACTATCGAACACTCGATGCACGACCAAATCGGAGTAACGGCGGATGGGAGACGTGAAGTGGGTGTAATCCTTTTTATTCAAGCCGTAGTGTCCGTCTGGACTCGCTCGATACACTGCCTTTTTTAAACTTCTGAGGAGTTGGGTTCGGAGGGTGTAGCCTTGCGGGTGCTTCTGGAGCGTCTCCAGAAGTTTGACCACTTCGGAGCGTTTGGAGAGATCGCCTGTCTTGATCTCAAACGTCCCGAGAAGGTCGCGTAGATCAGAAAGTTTTTCCAGGTCGGGTTTATCGTGGACGCGATAGAGGGAGGGCAGTCGATGCTCACGTGTGACCGTGGCCACGGCTTCGTTGGCTGCGAGCATGAACTCTTCGATCAACTGGTGGCTCTCATCGTGCTCGATGCGTTCGAGGCGATCGGCAAAACCGTCGGCATCTACGAAGATTTTGGTCTCGGGCATGTCGAGATCGAGCGAGCCGGCCTTCATACGCTCCTCGCGAAGTCGTTTGGCGATCTTCCACGAGGAACGTATCCATGACTGGAGATCTCCGAGTTCAGAGTCGGTGAGTGAGCTCAGGGCTCGTCCGGTCGAACCTGTTTGATGTTTGGGAGGAAGAGGCAGGGANNCGGCAGGGACCTAATTTGATCGAAGCTGTCGTTGAAAAGGAGAGCGTAGGCCTGTTTGTAGGTCAGCCGTTTTCTGCTTCGGATGACGGTATTAGCGAAGCGCGTTTCCTTGAGCTGGCTCCTTTTGTCGAATGTGAGAAACACTGCTTTGCAGAGGCGATCTTGCGCTTCCACGAGAGAGCAGAGGCCATTCGAGAGCTTCTCGGGGAGCATGGGAACCACGGTTCCCACCAAGTACGTCGAGTTTCCTCGTCGTTGTGCTTCTTGATCGAGAGCGGTGCCTGTGCGGACATAGTGAGACACGTCGGCAATGTGAATTCCGACTCGGAGATCGCCTTGGCTCAGCTTCTCGAGGCTGAGCGCATCGTCGAAATCTTTAGCATCGTCGGGATCGATCGTGAAAACGGACTTCTTGCGATAGTCCTCACGTCCTTCCAAATCTCCCGGGCGTACCACATCTGGAAGTTCTGTCACTTCCTGAAGCACAGCCTGAGGAAAGGTCGGATCGAGGTTGAACTTGCGATAAACTCCCAGCAATTCGGCGCGAGGCTCGAACGTTTTGCCCAGCCGCTCGATGACTTGTCCCTCGGGAATTCTATGTCGGCTGTTCCAGGGCTTCAATTTGACGACCACTTTGTCCCCGATCTGGGGCGGTGGTTTTAGCCCGGACGATGTGGGGTCAGGCACCGAGATGTCGTGAACGAAGCGAGGGTCGTCGGGNNCGACCAACGTGTCGCGCGCACGTTCAACGACACGGATAACCCGACCCCGCTGTTCGCGTTCTCGCCCGAAAACGCCTTGGCCGGGAATACGTCCCCCGCCAGAGTTTGCTTCTACTCTGACTTCGACGGTATCACCGTGCAAAGCGACATCGGTATCTTCGGCCGGAATGAAGATGGGATCTTCTGCAGCGCCAGCGGCGTTGATCTGTCGCTCCGGCGTGACCAAGGCATGGCCGCTTTGCCGGAAACTGATCCGTCCGATCAAGCCTTCTGATTTGCTAGTTCGAGGAGTCGCCAGAGCCAATCGGTCGCCCTTGACTCGCTGGACACGGCCTGCGCTCGCAAGCAGGCGAATTTCGTGGGCGAGGGCACGGCGCTGTTTTTTATCAATTTTGAGGGCGCGGGCGATGCCACCATCGTCGAGCGGCTGATAATCGTCGCGTTTGAGGAGGGCGAGGATCCGCTCGTTCAGTTTCTTCATGGGTAAGGTTTGGACTAAAGNNTAAAGCGCGGGGGTGGGTTTCGCGGCGGGAACAATGATCGCGCGGGACAGGCGGTCTGGAGAAAGGTAGGCTTTGGTCAGGGCATCGATATCTGCCTTGGTAATTGCACCCATGTCAGATTCGCGCGAGCGAGCCCAGTCGAGGACTTCCGGTTTTTCCTGTGCTCGGGAAACGACATTGCCCAGCCAGTATCCATTAGTTCGAGCACTTTCACGTACTGAGGTCAGTGCAGGGAGCTTTGCCCGTTCGAGCTCATCTTCGGTGACGCCATGTGCGGCCATATCTCCGGCGATTTCCTTCATCGCTTCGACGATTTTGTCCGCCATCGAGGGATCGATATCGATGGAACTGCTCAAGTATCCATAACCAGGGAAAACATCGCTGGCTTGGCTGCGAGCGGATGGGCTGTATGTACCACCCATTTCCTCGCGAAGCTTGAGGCGTAATCGGTCTGCAAAGATATTCGCCATGAGGTTCAGCCGACGACTGACATGCACATCGAGCGAGTCTGTCGTTGGCCAGTAAAACACCGCCAGTCCTTTCGGGATCTGTGAATCGATGGTGTAGGTCTTTACGAACGGCGTAGACGGAAACGAGACTTTGATGAGCGCGTCCAGGTTAGGTTTATTATCGCGGGTGGGGAGGGCACCGAGCGTTTGTGCGACTGCGGTAATGGTTTCCTCAATATCCATGTCTCCCACAATGCCGATTTCGATGGGACCTTTTTGCAGCTGGGGTGTGAGCCAGGCTTTGACTTCCTCCAAGGTGCGTGAAAGGAGGACCTCCTTCGGTGGGGTACCAAAACGTGGATCGCCGCTGGCCAGGAGGTTGGCGATTTCTAGAGCGAGAGGGCCGTTGGGGGTATGAGCGAATCCCAGGAACATCTGCTCGATCCCTTTAGTGGCTTNNTCCGTGATCTTGGCGGTGAGGAGCTGAAGGGCGAGGAGAAGGTCGCGGCTGTTGGTTGCTCCCGAAAAAACAAAACTGTCGTTAATCGGGCGAAACCCGACAGAGACAGTTTTGCCGGCAAAGATGCGCATCAACTCATCGGTGCTGTGTTTTCCCAGACCGCCAGCATCAAAAGTGCCTCCGGCCAGAAAAGCCAAACCACGCTGGTTGGTTGGCTCTGTGATACTACCCGAACCCACGCGCGTGTTGAAGTAGATCCGATTGGATTCGAAAGCGGTCTTTTTTAGATTGAGGCGAACCCCGTTTTCAAACGTGACACGCGTAATTTCGAGATCGTTGATGACATCGCGAGAAATGACTTTTCCAGCGGAACCAAATTGGGTGTATGCCCAGGTTGCTGCGGTTTCGGCTGCGGGAGCCGTTACAGGCACGCTCTTCGATTTTTGGTAGGCAGCGGCGATGGCGTCTTTGCCACCGGGAATCACAGCGTTTCCACTGACCACAACGTAGCGGTGTGTGCTGCTCCATGCTTCTCGGAGTGCAGTCAGGCAGTCCTCCGTTGTGATACGCTCCAAAGCGGGACGGTAGAGAGCCAGTTCGTCACGAGGATGCGTGGTCACGGAATCGCGAAGGATATCACCCGCAATCTCATCGGCGAGCGAAGGCGAGCGACGGGTAGGTGCGGTATTTACGCTTTGCTCAAGACTGTTGATGAAGGTGGCGCGGACGTCGTCGAGCTCTCCGGGTTGAAACCCAAATTCTAGTGCGCGGCGAAGCTCGTGTTCCCCGGTGGCCAGCGCGGCCTCCCATTGGTCGGCCTTGGCGTTTACATCCAGCGATAGTTCTCGGAGGAGGTCGTATTGCTCAGAGGCGGAAGCTCGTGCGCTTAGAAACGTAGCGTTCTCTTTGCGGGCCAAAATGGCGAAGCGGCGGTTTAGCATCGCATGCGCGAGCGAGCGGGGTAGGTACTTGAGTCGATTGGCCGAGGTATCGGTTTCACCTGGGAACGGCGCCAGCGTGCTGAGAGAGATACTCGTATTGGGAGACTCCGACTCAGGGTGATAGTAAGCGTGGATACCTGGTTGAGGGGCCACTTTGCCCAGATTCGGTTTGGGGCGGTGAGGCGCACGTGCGGTCAGCGGAGTAAAGATCTCCTTAATGTGCTTTTCTACGAAGTCGGCGTCGAAATCGCCTACGGCAACGACCGAGATCAGTTCCGGACGGTACCAGGCATTGTAGAAGTCCACGAACTCCTCACGCGGAGCCTTCTCGATGATTTCGGTAAGCCCGATGGGGAGGCGTTTGGGGAGAAGAGTGTCAGGGAGGATGAATTCGAGCTGGGCGACAAACGTACGGAAGCTAACGCTATCGCGAGCCCGTTTTTCGCTGAGGATGATCCCGCGTTCACGATCTAATTCAGCGGGCTGCAGCAGCAGGCCGCCTGCATAGTCAGAGAAAATTCTGAGTCCCTCTGATAGGGTTGCTTCTTTGGTGTCAGCCAACTCGAGCAAGTAGAGGGTGCGGTCGAAGGATGTAGACGCGTTGGTATCCCCTCCGAAATTCATTCCCATGCGTTGGAAAAATTCGATCAAGGTTCCCGGCGGATAATGCGTGCTGCCATTGAAAGCCATGTGCTCCAAAAAGTGAGCCAGCCCGCGCTGAGCCTCCGTTTCGTGAAAAGAACCGGCCTCGACGAGGAGGCGCAACGAAGCCCGGCCTTTCGGCTCGGCATTCGCAGCGATGGCGTATTTCAGACCGTTGGGGAGTTTTCCGAAGCGGATTGCGCTGTCCGGTTTGAGGTCGCTCGACTCGTGGGCAAAGGGCTTGGACTCGGCGCCTCGCAGGCTGCTTGCAAAGAGAAGAAGTGAAACAAAGAGCAGCGAGCGTAGGTGGGAGTGGAATAAACGAGTAATCATGAACAGGAAAAGAGAGCGTCCCGGCGATGATTTGGGACATTGGTCTAGGAGGGCTCGGGCGGAAAAGAACAAGGTCGGCAGGACGCCCCAAGCTGGGTGTTGCCATCAAGATAGCTGCGCAGGTGCANNCGCTCTTTCCCAGAGATCCCTCTTTTGCGGGGTTTTATGGCTTACGATTGGCTCAAGGGCATCGCGGACGACTATGATGTGATTGTGATTGGAAGCGGTTTGGGCGGGCTCACGGGAGCCAACGTCCTGGCGAAAGCGGGGCATCGTGTCTTGCTGCTGGAACATCATTATCAGTTCGGCGGCTTGGCCACGTGGTTCACCCGCAAAGGAGGCCATATCTTCGACATTTCCCTGCATGGTTTTCCGAGTGGGATGATCAAGTCGTGCCGTAAATATTGGACGAAGGAGATCGCTGATTCGATCGTTCAGCTCAAGGATATCCGA
>DKKJ01000250.1 GCA_002455175.1 Opitutaceae bacterium UBA6669 | reverse complement strand
TTTGTCGTATCGCACCACGCTGGTGCGTCGCATGAAGTCATCCACGCGTAGCCCGCTAAAAAACCGACCAGCTCTTCCGGTTGGCAAAACATGACTGGGTCCGGCCACGAAATCACCTAACGCCGTCGGAGTGTGATTCCCCAACATAATAGCCCCTGCCGTGGTCACCTGTCGCAACAAAAGCTGCTGCGAATCGTCACTCACCAGTAACTCGAGGTGCTCGGGCGCGACATAATTAGCCACACTGGCGGCTTGCTCGAGGGTTTTAACTTCCACAGCCAAAATGCCTTTTTCNNCAGCGTTTTGAGCTGCAGAGTGACCTGGGCTAAAATCGCATCGATCTGACTTCGCGACATAGCGACCAAGTAGATTTTTTCACGTCCGCTTCCATGCTCAGCCTGGGCGAGAAGGTCAGCCGCAGCAAAGGTGGCATCCGCGGTCTCATCAGCGATCACCATCACTTCAGAAGGTCCGGGCAAGAGATCAACTCCCACCGTACCAAAAACCTGGCGTTTTGCCTCGCAAACATACGCGTTTCCAGGACCAAAGATCTTGTCCACTGCAGGGAGAGAGACGGTTCCGAAGGCCATGGCGCCAATGGCCTGAACTCCGCCGATGCGATAAACTTCGTTCACTCCCACGACCGACAAAGCGGCCAACAACCCATCCGCGACTTTCCCTTCCGCATTGGACGGGGTGAACACCGCAATCTCAGGGCACCCAGCAATGCGTGCGAGGGTCACGGTCATTAACACCGAGGAGACCAAGGGAACTTGGCCCCCCGGTACATAAAGGCCGACACGACGCACCGGGTAATAGCGCTCGCCCACCTCCGCACCGTGTGGATTCTTGCCCGTCCAATCTTTGGGTCGGCTACGTTCGTTGAAGGCGACAATCGATGCATGCGCCGCCTCCAAAGCCTTGCGGTCCTCCCCACCCAAACGCTTGGAGGCAGCTTCCATTTCCGAGGGTTTCACCCGAAACGTTCGCGCCGCGAGCTTGGCCCCATCGAATTTCGCCGCGTAGTAAGATACCGCCTCATCTCCTCGCTGCCGTACGTCGGAGAGAATTGCTGTCACCGAATCCGAAATTTCTTTGGGCACAATCGACTCCCGGCAAAATGCCGCGAGTTCGTCTTGGAAGGTCTTGGATGCGAACGAGAGAATGCGCACAGCGTGAGGAGATTACAGAAAGAGACTACGCTTGAGGTCTCCCCCGTGCCTCGCAACGAAGAAGACGGTGTCTTTCCCGCCCGCGGTTACCTACCAAGGGTTCAGCTTCTCGGCGCCGGAGGAACGATCTGAGGAAGANNCGCGCTCCTTACCTCCCTCTAACTTGTTCACAGTGATAATCTTCTTAGGGAATCTCACCCCGCCGGCGATGATCTCACCCTCCTCACGAATGGCCCCGGATTGCTCTGTCTCAGTGAGAAGTAGTTTACCCGTCTCTTGATCGAAGTATCGGGTGAAAACGCTACCTGTCTCATGGATAAAAGAGAGCTTGTGTGTTGTCCGGCCACTGATCTCTACGGTGCCCAAATCCTCAATCCGGCCACCCTTCCGCTCAATACCTTTGAAGAAGGATAAATTCTCCCACGTGTTGGCTCTCAACCGTTTGATAACATCTCGGGACAGGAGGTTCATGCGCCAGCGATTAGGATCTTTAAGGTCTTCCACCCGCGACCACCCTTCATAGTCATCGAGCGCAGTGATCTCCCGCTGTTTCCCCACCGCAACAATCCTCTGACGATAAGGCTTTTGGAAAATAATGTCGATATCGCCCTTATCATCGTTGTCCATGATCAGGTTACCCACGAAGTGAACAGACCGCACGGCCTCCAGAGCCTCTTCCGTACCTAGATAGCTCCGCGCTTTTTGAATGATTTTCTCCGTTTCCGCGCCATTTAGCATGGAAACCAGCACGGCGAACAGAGCGATCGTCCGAATCGGCCCTCGAGAAAGAGACATCATAGGAGGTGAGACTAGCTAAAGGGAGTGAAGGTTTCGCGCAAAAAATCATTCCCATTCGATGGTCGCCGGGGGCTTCGAACTTACGTCCATCACCACTCGGGAGACTCCCCTGACTTCGTTCGTGATGCGCGAGGAGATCGTTTGCACAATCTCGTACGGAAGCTTGGTCCAATCTGCGGTCATCGCATCCTTCGACTCTACGATCCGGAGTGCGATCACGTCGGCGTAATTGCGCTCGTCCCCAATGACGCCCACCGATTTCACAGGCAGGAAAACAGCAAACGATTGCCATACTTTCCAGTACCAACCGGTCGACATCATCTCCTCCTGCACGATGGCATCGGCCGATCGCAGGACTTCCAAACGATCCTTGGTAATCTCGCCCACGACCCGCACGCCAAGGCCTGGCCCCGGGAACGGCTGCCGCCAGACCACTTCTCGCGGCAGTCCGAGAGCACTTCCAACCGCACGCACTTCATCTTTGAAAAGCTCGCGCAACGGCTCGAGAAGCTTGAGCTTCATTTTCGCGGGTAGCCCACCCACGTTGTGATGCGATTTGATCAGGGCGGCTGGATTTCCACCAATAGCCACCGACTCAATGACGTCGGGATAAAGAGTGCCCTGGGCCAGAAATTCAGCAGCGCCGACCTGGCGTAGCGATTTCTCGAATACTTCGACAAATGTATTGCCGATGATCTTACGCTTCTGCTCGGGTTCGCTGACGCCTTTCAGGCGGCGAAGAAAAAGCTGCGACGCATCTACTACCCGCAGGTCGATTTTGAAATTCCGCTCGTAGAGCGAAACCACCGCCTCGCGCTCCCCTTTGCGCAACAACCCGTTATCAACAAAAACACAGGTCAGCTGTCGACCGATTGCCTTGTGAATCAGAGCCGCCGCCACAGAAGAATCAACCCCTCCGGAAAGTCCCAAGAGCACTCGGGATTTGCCCACCACGCGACGAATCTCCTCCGTCGACTTTTCGATGAAATCCTCGGTGGTCCAGTCCTGCGATGCCTCGCAGACCCCAACAAGGAAGTTCTTGATCACGTCAATCCCACGCTCGCTGTGAAAGACTTCCGGGTGAAACTGAATCCCAAAAAAGCGGCGCTTACGGTCCTCGATTGCCGCGAACGGCGAGTTTTCAGTGGTACCGATCGCCTCGAATCCTGGAGGCAAAGCGATCACTTTGTCGCCATGCGAATTCCACACCTTGAGCTTTTTCGGAAGCTTGGCGAACAACCGCCCCGGCTTTTGAATCGTCAGAGTTCCATTGCCATACTCACGTCGCTCCCCTTTGGCGACCTCTCCACCGAGGAGATGACCCATGAGTTGGATCCCGTAGCATATCCCAAGCACAGGTATCCCGAGTTCAAATACCTTCGGATCTGGCATCGGCGCCTTTTTCGAGAAAACGCTACTCGGGCCACCCGATAAAACGATACCCACGACACCCTCAGCCTTCAACGTCTCCGCTGGGGTAGAATAGTGATAGATCTTTGAGAAGACCGAACACTCCCGAATGCGACGCGCAATAATCTGCGTGTACTGAGATCCGAAATCGAGGACTGCAATCGTCTGGGCCATAGAAAACAAGAGCGATGGGTAGCTTGGGGATCAAGCGAGTAACGAGCTAGGCTCACCACCCGCGGTAAAAGAAAATGGGCTTCTAGAAGCGCAGGCGTCCATTCTCTCGACCGCAGCGTGGACAGGGTGTTTGCAGCTCTTCTGACGAAACGGCGTAAAGGTGATTGCAGCGAACACAATGAAAAGCATGCCGACGCCGCGGACGATCAAATCGAGCACTATCCCTCCGATCGTAAAAAAGCCAGAGCCCAAGATAGAGGGCAGCCACGCAAACACAATACGCGACGACTGCGGTGGAAAGATCAATCACAGCTTAAGGAAGCCACTACCATGTAGCGTCGCAATAAGATCGGGCGATAGGACATGACGATTCTCCAGGCCAGCAGCCAAAGAAGCGCCGCAGCAGGCCAAAAAAAACGCGCCGAACAGGAGTCGGCGCGTCGTCATACCTACGAGGTCCCAGTTAGCTCTTAGCTTCCGTTGACTCGGGAGCAGTCTCAGCGGGCGCTGCAGTTTCCGAAGCCGGCTTTTCAGCGGAGGATTTTTTACCTCCCTTAGCAGCTTTGCGGCCCTTGGACTTTTTGTAACCTGGATCGTCAGCTTTGATCAACTCAACCAAAGCCATTTCCGCCGCGTCACTCACCCGGCGCTGGCCGAGTTTATAGATACGGGTGTAGCCGCCGGAGCGTCCCGCGAACTCCTTGTGCTTTTCTTTGAAAAGAAGATCGATAGCCGACTCGTCGCGAACATCGCGTAACGCGAGGCGGCGAAGATGAAGCGCGTCGCGCTTCTCTTTCTGTGCCGCAGCCTTTTTGGCCTTGGTGATAACCTTCTCGATGAAGGGACGCAGGGCTTTAGCCTTGGTCAAAGTCGTTTGAATACGGCCGTGGACGATCAAAGAGGCCCCCATGTTGGACAACATGGCAGCGCGGTGTTCACGAGTGACGCCCAAAGAGGCGTGATGTTTATTGTGACGCATGGGATTTTGTTTTAGCTAACCCCCGATCGGCAACCTGGTCGCAGCGTTGGGCGGCAGCAGGCGGCGCGAGGGCTAAAAGTTATGAGTGAACCTAAAAGCCGACCTTGTCTCCCCGAAGAAAACCTTCGGAGAGACAAGCGACCTTAAAATTAAGCTTCTTTCTTGGTGTCGAGGAGGCGTTCGTCGAATTTCATACCCAACGAAAGGCCCAAGGCTTCGAGCTTTTCTTTGATTTCGTTGAGCGACTTTTTGCCGAAATTCCGGTATTTCAGCATCTCTTGCTCGGTCTTCATCGCCAACTCGCCTACCGTGGTGATGTTGGCGTTGTTCAAGCAGTTTGCCGCACGAACAGAGAGTTCGATTTCATTCACCGACATGTTCAGCAGCTTACGCAGCTTGTTCTGCTCTTCGCTGACTTCTGACTGTTGGTTTTCGAATTCGTAAGCTTCGTCGCTGACGCGATCGAANNCCATCCGTCCAGATTTCCAGGATCAACTTATCATAATCCGTGATCTGGCCCACACGCGTGTTTTCGACCGCGTACTTGACGAGCTTCACCGGAGAGAACAGCGAATCAATCGCGATCACTCCGATCGCCTGTTCTTCCTTTTTATTTTGTTCGCCGGGGTAGTAGCCACGACCCGTCTTGATCTCGATTTCCGCCTCGAAAGTGCGAGGTTTGTCCAGGGTGCAGATAATCTGCTCTGGATTCACGATTGTGATATTGGCGTCCGCTTGAATATCAGCAGCGGTGACCGGACCTTCCCGGTTGACCTTGATCAGTAGCGTAACCGGTTCGCGCTTCTGTGAAACGATTAAGACCTTTTTGAGGTTTAAGACGATATCCGTAACATCCTCAACCACGCCGTNNCGTCTTCGACGACCCCATCAATACTCTGAAACTCGTGATTTACCCCGTCGATCTTGATCGACGCAATGGCCGACCCTTCGATCGAACTGAGCAGAACACGACGGAGTGAATTGCCTACGGTGTGTCCATAGCCGGCTTCAAAAGGCTCAGCAATGAACTTCGCGTAGGTGGCGGTGGCGCCTTCCTCGATTTTGGTGAGCTTGTTCGGGAGTTCGAACTTTCCGAGGCGTTTAGGCATGGAGATGGAAACAGATGGAGAAGATAAAAGACTCGAAATCGGAGGCAAATGCCCGGGCAAACGAGTGCCCGGGTACTAAAACCGAAACAGCGGCAAATGCCAGCTGGTTAGAATCGCGAATAGAATTCCACAATCAACTGTTCATTGATTGTTGAATCCATTTCATCGCGGGTCGGCAGGCGGTTGACGACGGCTTTGAACGACTCCGCGTTCAGCGTGAGCCAACCAGGAACGTTCCGCATGCGATTTTCTTCCAAGTTCCGGGTAGCTACTTGGCGAGAGCTGGGAGTGTTCTTAATTTCAACTTCATCCCCTGCACGCACGTTATAACTCGCAATGTCAACCTTGTGTCCGTTCACGCGAACGTGACCGTGGTTAACCATTTGACGGGCGGCCGCACGGCTTTTGGCAAAGCCCAAAAGATAGACGACGCTATCAAGGTNNGGGTTTCTAACAACTGGAGGAAACGCTCACCGGTAACACCACGCTCGCTCTTGGCGATCTCGAATACGCGGCGGAATTGGCGTTCCAAAAGTCCGTAAATATAACGGAGCTTCTGCTTTTCATTCAAACCGACCGCATACTCGGAGAGTTTGCGACGATTCTTGGGACCGTGCTGACCAGGAGGAAAAGGACGACGTTCGTACGCTTTCGTCGCGCCAAAAATCGGCTGCCCGAAGCGCCGACTCATGCGGGTGGTAGGACCAGTGTAACGAGCCATGACTGCTAAAATTTAGAAATTGGAGATTGAAGAGAGGAGTCCAAAACACGTCGCGTGATTAGACGCGGCGACGTTTACGGGGGCGGCAGCCATTGTGTGGAATTGGGGTCACATCGATGATCGACGAGATTTCCAATCCGATAGCTTGCAACGCACGCACGGCGCTATCGCGACCGAGGCCAGGGCCGGAAACGCGAATGACGACGTCTTTGAGACCGTGTGACATTGCATTACGAGCAGCGTCCTGAGCTACGACCTGAGCGGCGTAGGCAGTCGATTTACGTGAACCGCGGAAATTACATTTTCCGGCGCCTGNNATGGTCGGTGATCGAAACGATCGTATTGTTGAAAGAAGCGAGAACGTTCACAAAGCCGCTCGTAACATTCTTGGAGCCTTTGGCTTTGCGAATCTTAATCGCGCCCAGTTCTTCTTTGAGAAGTTCCTCAGCAGTCGGTTGGCGAGCAACGCCACCCACCAACTCCACGGGCTTAGCCGGCGCGTCCGCGGCAGGAGCGCCTGGAGCGGGAGCAGCCGAACCTTCAGCGGGAGCAGCAGGTGCCGTCTTTGGAGCCTTCGGCTTCTNNTTCGGCTTCTTTTCAGCAGCAGGCGCAGTTTCCGCACCAGCGGCAGGGGCCACCTTGGCGGGTTTTTCTTTCTTGGGAGCAGACTTTTCTTCGGCCATGGCGGGAAATTATTCTTTGGCTTTGGTCACACCCACGGTCTTACGCGGGCCCTTGCGGGTACGGGCATTGGTGCTGGTACGTTGACCACGCACGGGGAGACTACGACGATGGCGGACACCACGATAACAATTGATCGCTTGCAGGCGCTTCAAATTACCGGCGATTTCGCGACGAAGATCACCTTCCACCACCCATTTGTGTTCCGTGATGATGTTGAGGATCTTGTTAAGATGCTCCTCATTCAAATCCTGCGCACGCATGTTGGGATCAATCCCCGCTTCTTTTACGATTTGGTCAGCACGGAGGGGTCCAATGCCGTAGATATAGCGCAAGGAGTGGCCGACTTTCTTTTTGGCCGGAATTTCAACGCCGAGGAGACGAGGCATGATGCAGGGAGTTTAACTGTTAGGAACGAACGATTGAAAAAAAGGAAATTAAGGAGTGGAGACCGAAGTCGCCGTACGGGCAGCGTTTCCCAGGGGATAAGCATGCACGGGTTGCANNGTGCAGAAGTGGAACCGGAAGGGTTAAAATTTCGGGCCCCACTTCTGTCGTGAGCACGGTGTGCTCAAAATGAGCGGATGGGGACTTGTCAGCAGTGACGATCGTCCAGCCATCGGAAAGTGTTTTGGTACGATAACCTTTCAGATTAACCATGGGCTCAATCGCCAAGGTCATTCCAGGCCTAATTCGATCACGGACTTCGCGCCCAAAATTAGGAATCTGCGGCTCTTCGTGCATCGCGGCCCCTACTCCATGCCCCACCATATCGCGAACAACGCTGAAGCCATTGTTCTCCACGTGGGTTTGGATCGCTTGCGAGATATCCGCAATACGGTTTCCAACGTGAGCCTGAGCGATTCCCAACTTCAGAGCCTGTTCAGTAATGGAAAGAAGCTGATGGAGCTCATGAGGAATCTGCCCAACCGGGACGGTGACCGCATTGTCACCGACGAAGCCATTCCGCGTGACCACGATATCGATAGAAACGATGTCCCCATCTTTTAGGATCCGTTTGAACGACGGTATTCCGTGAACAACCTCTTCGTTCACAGAAATACAGGTATGCGCAGGATAACGGCGTGAGCCGATCTGATAACCAAAACACGCACTTTTCGCGCCAAGCCGATGAATTGCCAAACGGCCTGCTTCTTCCAAGTCCTGAGTACTGATTCCAGGCCGAACGAGCGCTTTGAGTTCTTGCAGAACGGTCGCCGCGATTTGACAGGATTCACGCATAAGCGTGATCTGTTTTTCGTTTTTGATTGGTATCATACCTCAGAAGCGCTGATCAGGTTTTTGCGTAAGCAAACCATGATTGCGATAATGTTCAACAAGTTGGGAGGAGAGATCGAAGTCTTGGCCAACCCAGACGGCATCGAGTGATTCATTTCTTGCATCGAGCCATTCGTCGAAAATCAAAGCCTGGAGCAACGTAGCCGGGAAATCATAAAGGATGAATCCCGCATCAGGTTTACGCGCCCAAAACCACTTTCGCAACAAGGCGAAAGCGTTTGGACTTTCCGCTGCTACTAGAGCTGAGCGGGAAAAGGGTCGCGAAATCTCTGACCTCAGTAAAGTGGTCAAAGAGACGTGCTCAATAAAAGTCAAAGAACGGTCTTGAGAAGGAAGCTCACCGAACGGTGAAACCGGCACTCCAAGGACCACTATCTTCGTTCCAGCAGCAAGGCTGAAACGGGAAAAGAGGTCCAGAGAAGACGACTCCACCGCGTAAGTAAAGCTTAATTTCCGCTAAAGTGGCGATAGGCCCAAATCCCCACTCCTAGAAGGAAGAGGAAAAGCATCGGATAGACGAGCTTCATCACGGCGTCCGAACTCAACGCCTCGCTCGTGGCGCCTGGCGTGCTTTGACTGCGAGAACGGATGCGTCCTTTTTTGAGGAAACCATCGTAATGACGCTGCAGGAGGAAGGTCTCGATCTGTCGCATGGTATCTAAGATAACTCCAACGGTGATCAGCATCCCTGTACCGCCGAAAAAGATAGCAATACGTTGTGGAACCTGAAGTTCGAAAAGAAGCACGTCAGGCATAACCGCAATGATGGTCAAGAAGATCGCCCCGGCCAGAGTCAGGCGCGTCATGATGAAATCAAGGAATTGCGCTGTAGGAGCGCCAGGGCGGACGCCTGGAATATAGCCACCATACTTCTTCAAATCGTCAGCGATCTGAATTGGCTTAAACATCACAGAGACCCAGAAATAGCTGAAAAACAGAATCAGAAATACCATGATCGCATAGTACGTCCAGTGGCCGCGGAGGAGATTATTCGAAAAATCGATCATCCACTTCCAGTTCATGGTTGCCCCGAGCTGAGCAAAAATTTGCTGAGGAAAAAGAAGGATAGCGCTGGCAAAGATGACCGGCATGACTCCGGAGTAGTTCACCTTCAAAGGAAGGAAAGAACTTTGCCCGCCCATCACCTTGTTACCCACCACTCGCTTAGCGTATTATACGGGAATCTTNNCTGGTACGGGAATCTTCCGTTGTCCCTGCACCACCATGATGATCCCCATCGTGACTAGCACGAAGAGCGCCACCATAATGATAGCTTGAGGGAGTCCTAGGCGGGTGACGCCGATAGGAGCAAAGAAGAGCTGGTAAGTGGCCGCCGCCGCTCCGGGGATATCTGCCAAGATACCGACGGTGATGAGAAGTGAAACCCCGTTGCCGATTCCACGCTGGGTAATCTGCTCACCTAGCCACATCAGGAGAAGTGTTCCTGCCGTCATGAACACGACGGACGTGATCAAGAACCAAACTTTGTCCACGATAACGATCGATCCGTATTGATTGATATCATAGCCAGGGAACAGCCTTCCCGGGTTTTCGAGAGCGAGAATCAGAAGCGTTCCCTGAACCAAACAAATCACGACCGTGGCGTAGCGCGTGTACTGGGTAATTTTCTGCCGGCCAACGTCACCTTCTTGTTGCAAACGGCTCAGTGCGGGAACCACCGCCGTCATCAGCTGGAAAATAATTGAGGCACTGATGTAAGGCATGATGCCCAAGGCGAAAACCGCGCCTTTAACCAAGGCACCACCAGTGAACATATTGTACAACCCCACCAAAGCACTGGCACCTCCAGCAGCTTGGTCTGCAAAGAAAGTCTGCAGGGGTTTTGGATCCAAACCTGGCAACGGAATGTGCGCTCCCACGCGAGCGACAAACAGAAGAGCCAAGGTGTAGAAAATCCGGGAACGCAGCTCCGGAATTTTCAGAGAGTTAGTGAAGGCGGAAAACACAGGGAGTTACTTGGATCAGAGAAACACGACGGAAAATGCAGAAAGGCCGCGCTTCAAGCGCGGCCTTGTTCCGACCGATCAGGCGACGATGGCCTGACCGCCGGCGGCTTCAATTTTCGCCTTTGCAGACGCGGAGAATTTAGCGGCAGTCACTTTAAGCGCACGGCTGATTTCACCAGTACCGAGCACCTTAAGAAAGGTCTCGTCTTTGCGAATCAATCCATGATCAGAAAGGACTTGGGCATTGATTTCGGTAACGCCGGAATCAAGAGCTGCCAAATCACCAACGTTTACGACAACGGGTTCAACGCGAAATGCTGCTTGGTTAAACCCACGGTGAGGAAGCTTACGATAAAGGGGCATCTGTCCCCCTTCGAAGCCAGGCCGAATGCTCCCACCTGAACGAGCGGTTTGACCCTTGCCACCACGGCCAGAGGTCTTGCCATGGCCTCCGCCTTCGCCGCAGCCCACCCGTTTACGACGGTGCACCGCACCCTCGACGTTCTTAAGTTCGTGAAGTTTCATAAATAGTCCTAAGGGCGCCCCCGTGGCACACGCCCGGGGACTCGGATAATGAGATCAAACGTTTCGCTTACGCCTTCCGCAGTTCGGAAATCTCTTCGGAAAGGCGGAGCTGGCGCAAAGCATCCACTGTGGCATTCACAACAGCGATGTGGTTCTTGGAACCCATCGACTTGGTCAATACGTTCTTGACGCCTGCCGCTTCCAAAACAGCGCGGACGCCGCCGGAATCGCCAGGAGCGCCGCGGCCATGCCGAAGGCGACCTTCGCCAACTGGGCCGGGTGAAAGCGCNNACAAGCCGGTACCGGGCGAAGCCGGACGAAGCAGTACTTTGCCGCCGTCAAAAACACCAAAAACCTCATGGGGAATCGTGTCGCCTTTCAGCTTCACATTCACCAAGCGCTTCTTCGCGTGTTCGGTGCTCTTGCGAATCGCATCGGGGACCTCATTGGCCTTACCGAGGCCGACCCCGATGTTGCCTTTTTGATCTCCAACGACCGCGATGGCCGAGAAGCTGAAGCGGCGTCCGCCTTTAACAACCTTAGCGCAGCGGTTGATGAAGACAACCTTCTCCACCATTTCCGGGCCCTCAGGCTTGGGTGCAGCTTCACGACGGTCGCGACGGCCACCGCCATCACGACGGCCGCCGGAGCGGTCACCACCGGGACCACCACGGTTATTAGAACGACGAGGTCCGCGGTTGTCAGAAGCGGGTGCGGCGGGTGCTGCCTCGGTAGAAACAGATGGAACAGAATCGGTGCTCATAGGCTTGAGTTTTAGAACACTAGGCCACCTTCACGGGCGGCGTCGGCGAAGCTTTTTACTTTGCCATGATAGCGAGCACCGCTGCGATCGAACACGACAGAGGAGAGGCCTGCTGCTTTGGCTTTGTCAGCGAAAGCGGCTCCGAGCGACTCNNCTCCGGCCAAATTCGCTTTGAGGTTTTGTTTTTTGAGAGCGGAATCGAGGCTAGAAAGGAACACGAGGGTAGAACCCGCCGTGTCATCAATGGCCTGAGCGTAAATATGCTTGGCGCTGAATTTGACGCACAAACGGGGACGCGCGGAAGTGCCACTGACCTTTTTGCGAACGCGCCACCGGCGTTTCTGAAGAAGGTCTGCTTTTTGAATGGTATTCATTGAATCTTGGATGAAGCGGAAGCAACGGGTCAGAGCTCCAGTTCCTAGACTTAAAAGTGAGTCTAGAAACAGTTCTTGCCGCAGATTCCAGTATGACCTTAAGCGACCGTCTTGCCTTCCTTGCGCCGCACACGTTCGCCAACAATACGCACACCCTTGCCCTTGTAGGGTTCCGGTGGGTAGTAACTGCGAATTTCGGCCGTCACCGCTCCGACGAGCTGCTTGTCAGCACCTTCAATCTTGAGCTTGGTTTGATCGGTGATCGTGACCTTGATGCCCTCTGGAACATCGAAGAGAATGGGATGCGAGTAGCCCAAAGCCAAATCAATCTGCTTTCCTTTTAGATTGGCCTTAAAGCCGACGCCTTGGATTTCCAGCTCCTTCACGTAACCTTCCGTGACGCCCTTCACCATGCCAGCTACGATGGAACGCGCAGTACCATACATAGCGCGGGAAAAACGAGTTTCCTCGGTGGGTGCGAAGGAGACCTTCTTGTCAGCCACCGAAATCTTCACCACGGGGGCGAACGTCTTTTGAATCTTTCCCTTGGGTCCTTCGACGTGCACCGTGTTGTCGGCCTTAACGTCGATCTTAACCTTTTCAGGGATCGAAATGGGTTGTTTGCCAATACGACTCATTGTGGTTTCCTCAGATTACCAGACGTTGAAAACGAGCTCACCACCCACCTTATTACGGCGGCAGTCCTGCCCCTTCATGAGGCCACGTGAGGTCGAAAGGATACTAATGCCCAGGCCATTCAAAACCCGGGGAATTTCGGAATAGCTATAATAGAGGCGCCGACCTGGTGTCGAAACACGGTCTAGGTTGGTGATCGCAGGGACCTCGTTGACGTACTTAAGGGTAACAACCAGGGTCTTGTGACCAAGTTCGTCCTTACCGTCAGTGAAATCAGAAATGAAGCCTTCAGCCTTCAGAATGGCTGCAATGCTTTCTTTCATCTTCGAGTGCGGAGCAACGGCTTCGGCTTTCTTGGCTGAAGACGCGTTACGCAGGCGCGTGAGAAAATCGCTAATAGGATCTGTCATGATTGGATGGAGTTCGAGGTCAGTGGGTCATATCCGGCTCGCTTGTTCAAAGAGCTACCCCCACTCACCAAAAATATTACCAGGAAGACTTAGTGACTCCGGGGATCTTACCCGCGAGAGCCAATTCACGGAATTGGATACGAGAAACACCAAACTTGCTAATAAAAGCACGGGGGCGTCCACTCATTGAGCAGCGATTGCGGACGCGAATCGGAGATGAGTTTCTCGGGAGCTTCTGCAAACGCTTCTGCGCGGCGAAAAATTCCTCATCAGTGCTCTGAGGATTTGCGAGGACGGCCTTTAGCTCCGTCCGCTTAGCCGCGAATTTAGTGGCGAGCTTTTTGCGCTTTTCGTTGCGCTGGATGGCTGAGGTTTTCGGCATGACGATCAGAATCTAAGGTTAAGCGGCTTTAGTCGTTTCGGTACGACGGAATGGCATGCCCAAAAGCTTCAAAAGCTCACGGCCTTCGTCGTCGTCCTTGGCAGTGGTGACGATCGTAATATCCAATCCCATCGTTTTCTTCACGTTTTCGACGGTAATTTCCGGAAAAATAGTGAAGTCGGTGACGCCCAAGTTGTAGTTGCCCTGGCCGTCGAGTTTAAGCNNACGCCACGAAAATCGCGGATGGTCGGCAAAGCTACGGAGAGCAAGCGATAGAGAAATTCCCACATATGAGCACCACGAAGGGTCACATGAGCCCCAACCACTTGGCCCGCGCGCAACTTGAAATTGGCAATCGCCTTCTTAGACTTAGCCAGAACTGGCTTTTGCCCAGCGATCAGACCCAGATCACGAGCAACGTCAGCGATCAGGTTTTTATCAGCATCCGAATCGATACCCGTATTCAGGACAACCTTGGTAATCCGGGGAACTTGATGCAAATTAGAGTAACCCCGATTCTTTTTGAGTTCGGGAACGACGAATTCGTCGTAGTGTTTTTTTAGAGAGGGAAGTGCGCTCATGGATGAAAGTCCCGGGTTTCCAAGCCGGAGACAGGAATGAGTGATGGATGTGATGAAAAACGACGACTAAAGCACCCCCAGGAGGGAGTTGGCAAGCGCGTTCTCGTTAGAGTTAGGAAGCCGAAGCCGGACGACTGCTCGAACGGCGCTTGCTGCTGTCATACCGGGACTTAAGTTGCAGATTAGACGTGTGGATGGAGCCCTCACGTTCAGCAATTGTCCCATTAGGATGCTCTTGGGATTTCTTCAGGTGACGCTTGATCATCGCTACTCCTTCGACGCGCGCGCGCGCCTTATCGGAGACCAACTCAAGAATTTTACCCGACTTCCCTTTGTGGGATCCCGCAATGACGACGACTTCGTCGCCGCGTTTAAGATGTGATTTCGACATGGTCGTAGGAATTACAACACCTCGGGTGCAAGCGAGATGATCTTCATGAANNGCACGCAATTCGCGGGCAACCGGGCCGAAGATACGGGTTCCCTTCGGATTCCCGTCAGCACCGATGATGACCACGGCATTCGTATCAAAACGAAGGTAGCTGCCATCTGCACGACGAACGGGAGCACGCGTCCGAACCACTACGGCTTTGGCGACTTCGCCCTTCTTAACCGTAGCGTCGGTCGAGCTTTCTTTGATATGCACAGTCACAATGTCACCTACACCTGCGGTGTCGGTATTCTGACCTTTGCGAGAAATGAAGGCGGCCTTACGGGCACCGGTGTTGTCCGCGACTTCAAGAATAGAACGGAGTTGGATCATGACTGACCTCCTATATGTTTAAAGTTGGGTCGCAGAACTCAGGCTTTCGCCGCAGAGGCGTTAGCGCTGGTGGTTTTAGTTGGCACTGTGGCGNNACATCCGACTCGCTGATGGCGATTGCGTCAGAGGTGACCGCTTTCGAAACGATCTTGACCACACGCCAGCGTTTGAGGCGGCTGAGAGGACGGGTTTCCATCAACTCTACGGTGTCGCCTACTTTGGTCTCATTTTTTTCGTCATGCGCATGCACGACAGTCTGGCGATTGATGACCTTGTGGTAACGTGGATGAGGCGTCTTGTAAGGAATGGTTACCTTGATCGACTTGTCGCCCGAGCGACTGGTCACATGGCCGATAAGGGTTTTACGAGTATTGCGGGTAGACATGGCGTTAGGCGGCAGTTGCACGCTTCTTTGAGTTAGCAGCGGTGAGCAAACGCGCGATGTCCTTGCGCAGGATGCGGAGCTCGTGAGTTTTTTCCACCTGGCCTGTTTGCTTTTTTAGGCGTAGCTGGAGAAGAGCTTCACGGGACTCGCGAAGCTTGGTTTCGATCTCAGCCGGAGCGAGTTCGTTGATTTCTTTCGCTGTCATGGCGACTTGTTTTTAAAGTTACTCTCTCAGTTTAGGCGGCTGAACCTTCGCGAACAATGAAGCGGCAGCGGAAGGGCAGCTTGGCGTCGGCCAGACGGAAGGCTTCTTTGGCGATACTTGCCGGAACACCGGAAAGCTCGAAAAGAACGGCGCCTGGCTTGATGACGGCGACGTAGTATTCCACGGGGCCTTTACCTTGGCCCATGCGGACTTCCGCGGGCTTTTTGGTCACAGGCTTGTGGGGGAAAACGCGGATCCAAAGTTTTCCCTTGCGCTTGAGGTGGCGAGAGATCGTGACGCGAGCAGCTTCGATTTGCTGGCCGGTCATGGGTCCGCGGGACAAAGATTGAAGTCCGAATTCTCCAAATGAAAGGACATTGCCGCGTTTAGCATTACCGGCGCGGGATCCTTTTTGGGTTTTACGATATTTGGTACGGGCGGGTGCGAGTGCCATGGGAGTGTTATTTTAGAAGTTGAGTTAAGCAACCTACCCAGAGGTAGGTACGAGCTCACTACGATCAGGCATTCGTGTCGGCTTCCTTCTTACAAATCCAGCACTTCACGCCAATCTTGCCATAGACGGTCTGTGCCTCAGAGAAACCATAGTCGATGTTCTCGCGCATGGTATGAAGGGGCACACGTCCCTTGCGCTGCCACTCACGGCGGGCGATGTCCGCGCCGCCCAAACGGCCTGAGCACTGAATACGAATTCCTTCAGCGCCCAACGCCATGGCCATTTCCACGGCCTTTTTCATCGCACGGCGGAAAGCGATACGACGCTCGAGCTGCAAAGCAACGTTCTCTGCAACCAATTGAGCTTCGATTTCCGGCTTTTTAACTTCCTGGATATCCAGAAGAATTTCTTTGCCCGTAAGCTTAGCCAATTCCTCTTTGATCTTCTCCACTTCCTGTCCCTTGCGACCGATGACGACGCCAGGACGAGCGGTGTAGATCTTAACACGAACGCGGTTGGATGCGCGCTCAATAAAGATACGAGGGACGGAAGCCTGTTTTAGCTTCTCCATCAGTTTCTGACGGATGATCTGATCCTCAAGCAGCAGCTTGGGGAAATCTCTCTTCGTCGCGAACCAACGCGATTGCCAATTACGACGAACGGCAAGACGGAATCCAGTGGGATTAGTTTTTTGGCCCATGACGAGTGTTAGTTGGCAGCTTCGTCCGACAGGACGATGGTGATGTGNNGAGACATCTTCTTACGACGGGGCATCGCGGTACCACGGGCGCCAGCCTTGAAGCGCTTGAGCACGGGGCCTTGATCGATCTTCGCAGATTTCACGATCAGTGAGTCCGCAGACAGATTGTTGTTATTTTCAGCGTTCGCGATGGCGCTCTTGAGCGTCTTCACGATAAGGCGGGCGCTCTTGCGTGGAATAACGCCGAGAAGATCGACGGCGTCGGGAGCCGAGCGGCCTTGAATGGTACGGGCTACTTCGCGCACCTTTTTGGGCGACATGCGAGCGTAGCGGGTGATAGCTTTGACTTCCATGATGACGGGTGTGATTCCCTGGATGAGGGCGACAGCAGAAGCGATGAAGCTCCCCTGCCCTTTGGGTTATTGACGAAAATTNNAAGCCTCGAAAGTAAACCAACTCAGATCTCCTTGCGAGTCATGCCGCCGTGCGACTTGAACACGCGAGTGGGAGCGAATTCGCCCAGTTTATGACCGACCATATTTTCGGTGACGTAAACTGCGACAAAGGCCTTCCCGTTGTGGACATTGAAGGTGATACCGACGAAGTCGGGAGTGATGGTCGAGCGACGAGACCACGTTTGAATGGGCTTCTTAGCGCTGCCGGATTTTCCTGCCTTCTCGATTTTCTCAAGCA
>DKKJ01000187.1 GCA_002455175.1 Opitutaceae bacterium UBA6669 | reverse complement strand
CAGGGCGGACTGGTCTTGCCTCCCCTTTTCCAGGATCATCTTGTTTTGCAGCGGAATCGGCCGGTTCCGGTGTGGGGATGGGCCGATCCTGGATCATGGGTCAGCGTTAAATTTCGCGGAGAGACTGCGCAAACACGAGCTGCTCCGGACGGATGCTGGGACGTGCGATTAAAGCCTTTGATGGCTTCTTCGCTACCGGAAGATCTGGTGATCTCCGCGGGAGAGACGCGAACGATCCGCGACGTGCTCGTCGGCGATGTGTGGCTGTGTTCGGGTCAGTCCAATATGGCGTGGTCGGTAGGTGCGTCGGACAACCCTGACCGAGAGGTGCCGGCTGCTCACTGGCCGCGTATCCGTCATTTCAAGGTCGCGTTGACGGTGGCGGACAAGCCCCAGACGTCGGTGTCAGGCTCGTGGACGGTATGCAGTCCAGCCACGGTGTCGCTTTATTCGGCAGTCGGCTATTACTTCGCCCGAGAATTGCAGCGGAATCTCGATGTGCCTATTGGGATCATCACCTGTGCGTTTGGAGGAAGTGCTGTTGAAGCTTGGTTGAGTGAAGAAGCATTTGCGAAGGATGAGAGCTTGTCTGCCGTGAGCCGTCGGTGGACAGAAACGGTGGCTGGAGTGACCCCCTTGCAGCGTTTGGACTACGAACGGGCGCGGGAACGCTGGAAGAAGGCCGTTGAGGAGGCAGAGGAATCTCGAGGCTGGCTGGTTGCGCCCGTCGCGCCGTGGCCTCCGCCAGGTCCAGGAAGTTTCCTTATGCCGTCCGGTCTGTTCAACGGGATGTTGCATCCGTTGCTTCCTGTGGAATTAGCAGGAGTGCTGTGGTATCAGGGCGAGGCGAATGCGATCCGAGCCAAGGAGTATGCCTCCTTGTTTAGGCGGTTGATCACATCTTGGCGCGAGGCCTTCCAGCAAACCGAGCTTCCTTTTTACTGGATCCAACTCCCTGGTTTTCGCGCGGTCGATACGACGGGCGAGAGTTGGGCGTGGCTACGTGAGGCCCAGTCGGCGGCGTTGAGTTTGCCGAATACCGATCAGGTGGTCACCATTGACCTGGGAAACCCGCAATCAATTCATCCGACCAATAAACAGGCGGTGGGACGGAGAGCGGCGGCTCGGGTGATTGCGAAGGCGCTAGGAAAGCAAATGGATGAGGTGTCGTTCGACCGCGCTGTCCGCGAAGGCGATGCCCTCCGTGTCCACTTTAAGCCCGCTGGTTCTGAACTCATTTCGATCCGCGGGCTCCTTCCGGAGTTTACGCTGGCGGGCGAGGATGGACGATTCTTCCCTGCGGAAGCGCGACTCGAAGGTGAGACTATAGTGGTGCGGACAAAGGAGGTCCCTGCGCCCTGCGCGGTGCGCTACGCATGGCGGAATGCTCCCGAAGTCGACTTGTTCACGAAGCAGGGACTGCCCGTACCTCCATTTCGCTCCGACGCGTTGCCCGCGCTCACCGAGTGATCCTTTTCGTCTCTTTTATTTATGTCTGATTTTATTGAACCTCAAGTTTCACCTCTTCTCCGAGCCATCGACGTACATGGTCACTACGGTGTGTACGTACGCGACAACAAGCCGATCTACCGTGAATTGATGACGGGTTTGGCCGCTGAGGTCAGCGCCCGAGCTCGGGCCGTCAATATCGAGTGGACGGTGGTGTCCCCGCTCACGTCGCTGCTTCCGAGGGGGCGAGACGATGCAGTGGCCGGGAATCAGGAGGCTTTGGAAATCATTCCTAAAACACCTGGTCTCCTGCAATGGGTAGTGGTGAATCCACTTCAACCGGAAAGCTATGACCAAGCGGCCGAGATGCTCACAAAGCCGCACTGTATGGGGATTAAGATACATCCGGAGGAACACTGTTACCCGATCAAAGAGCATGGTCGCGCGTTGTTGGAATTTGCGGCGCGGCATCGTGCGGTGGTTCTCACGCACTCGGGTGAGGCCAACAGCCTGCCTGCGGACTTCGTTCCGTTTATGAATGAGCTTCCTGAGGCTACCTTGATTCTCGCGCACATTGGAGCGAGCGAAGGTGATGCCATTGACCTTCAAGTAAGGGCTGTGCAGGCGAGCAAGCATGGGAATATTTACGCTGATACCTCCAGTGCTCGGAGCGTCTGGTCTGGGTTGATTGAATGGGCAGTACGCGAGGCTGGGGCGGATCGGGTGCTCTTTGGAAGTGACACCCCTCTCTACTCGGCAGCGGCGCAACGGGCGCGCGTCGATTGCGCCGATCTTACCGTAGCGCAAAAAGAGCGGGTGTTGGTAGGAAACGCTCGGCGTTTGCTGCGAATCCCCGCTTGATTCAGGCCTCGAGCCGCAGGTGGTTTCCCTGCCGCCGCCGCTTTTGTTGAGGCGATAAAATCAACAGGTGAGGTCCCGCTCGCCTTAGGCGGAAACTCGTGATGTCCTGAGTTTCCGCTATGCCTACGCTGCCTTCTTACTGGCAACTTCTTCTCCTCATCCTCCCGATCTTTGTGATCATTGCCTTGGGGACGGGCCTGCGGAAGGCGGGCTGGCTGACGGCGGAGGCGGATGCCAGCTTGCTTAAGGTCGTCGTTAACTTCCTCTATCCCTGTTTAATTTTTGAGAACGTGTTGGGGAATGCCGCACTCCGGGANNCCGCTCCGGTGGTGGGATTTGTCACCATGGCGGCGGGTATCGGCATCGCTTTTTATGCCGCCAAAGCGATGGGGCTCACGATCGGCCATGGGCTGCGGACCTTTGCGTTCGCCGCGGGGATTTATAACTACGGTTATATTCCCGTGCCGCTCATGACCAAGTTGTTTGGGGTCGAGAGTCTCGGCGTCCTGTTCGTGCACAACGTCGGTTGTGAAGCCGCCATTTGGACCGTANNCGCCGCTGATGTCTCTGGTGGTGGCGGTCGGCGCCAATCTGCTCGGATTGAGTGAGTACGTGCCCGCCTTGTTCAAGGACGTCGTCCATCTCTGCGCCGCCTGCGCTGTCCCTCTGGCCCTCCTGCTCATCGGGGCGACGTTATATGAATATGTCCTCCGTCCCGCATCCCTCTTCGACGTGCGGGTGGGAGTGGGGTCGTGCGCCGTTCGCCTGCTGCTTTTACCCGTATTTATGCTGCTTTTGGCGCGGTACCTGCCGTGTCCAGTTGATTTAAAACGGGTGATTCTCGTCCAGGCGGCGATGCCAGCAGGGGTCCTTTCGCTTGTGATTGCAAAACACTATGGTGGACAACCGCTCACAGCAGTCCGAGTGGTCATTGCCACGACTTTGGTGGGGTTGGGCGTGATTCCCCTATGGCTCAAGGCGGGACTCCTTTGGGTTTTCTGATCGTCACCGCCGTTGACCCGGGGGGTTCGGTCTGCCTCTTTCGCTAACCCACTCTTATGGAATTCCTAGCCGATCCGCAAATCTGGATTTCGCTTCTGACCCTCACCGCGCTCGAGATTGTTCTCGGCATCGATAACGTCATCTTTATCTCCATCATCGCGGGAAAGCTACCGCGTGACCAGCAACCCAAAGCGAGAAAGCTGGGGCTCACTTTGGCCTTAGTGACTCGCCTGTTGTTGCTCGCGGGTATCGCCTGGATTGCCAAGCTGACCACGCCGTTGTTCACGGTGATGAATTTTGCGATCTCGGGACGTGACTTGATTCTTTTGCTCGGGGGGCTGTTTTTGATCGGGAAAAGTACGTTTGAAATTCACGAGAAGCTTGAAGGAGACGACGGGCATCATACCTCCAAGGTCGCGATCTCCTTTGGTAAAGTGATCGTGCAAATTATCCTCCTCGATATCGTTTTCTCGCTCGATTCTGTTATCACCGCAGTCGGTATGGTCGACCACCTGTGGATCATGGTCACCGCTGTGATCATCGCGATGGGTTTCATGTTGGCCTTTGCGGGAGCGATCAGCGACTTTGTTCACAAACATCCGACGCTAAAAATGCTAGCGTTGAGTTTCCTCATTTTGATTGGGGTTTCGCTGGTAGCCGANNGGAGGGCTTGCATCAACATATCCCTAAGGGCTACATCTACTTCGCAATGGCCTTCTCCTGCGCCGTGGAATTCGTCAACCTGAAGATGCGTTCGAAAAAGTTGCCGCCGGTGGAACTGCGTGCTCCCATCAAGGAGTGAGCCTTCCTGATACTCTGCTTTCTGGCGCCGCGCCTGCTTCGCCTTCTTTGTTTGGTCGCATTGCGATCGTCGGGTCGGGTTCAATCGGACTCTACTATGGCGGTCGTTTGGCGCTGGCGGGTAATGATGTTCGTTTTCTGGTCCGCAGTGATCGGGAGGCGATCGATCATCGAGGAATTTTTCTCCGGGAAGGCGGCCGTGAAGACGTGGTGTATCCGGCTCAGGGATATGCCACGCCGGAAGAACTGGGGCCGGTGGATCTCGTTCTAATCACGCTGAAGACCACGGCCAATGATCAATTGCCGACGCTGCTGCCTCCCTTGGTACACGCTGGCACGACCGTAGCCACCTTACAGAACGGCCTGGGGAACGAGGATTTTTTGGCGACCTTAGTGCCTCCGGAAAACGTCGTGGGTGGGCTTTCCTTTATCGCCTCCACGCGAACGGCCCCGGGTGAAGTCACCTGTTACCAGAGAGGCTCCATCACCTTTGNNCTTTGGGCGCGATGTTCGAACGGGCAGGTATTCCTAATCGAGTGTTTGACCAATTGGACGACGCTCGATGGAGAAAGCTCGTGTGGAATATTCCCTTCAATGGGCTGAGTATCGCTGCGGGTGGGGTGGCTACAAATGTCATTTGCTCCGAGCCGCACTTGGTCGCGGAGGTGCGTGCGCTGATGACAGAGGTACGCACTGCCGCTGCTGCGCTTGGCCATGTGATTCCTGAAGCCTTCGCGCAAAAACAGTTGGAAGTGACCCCCTCGATGGGAGCCTATCAGCCGTCCAGTATGGTGGACTTCTTAGCCCGTCGTCCGGTTGAGGTGGAACCCATTTTTGGCGAGCCCTTGCGCCGAGCGCGCGCCGCCGGCGCAGTGGTTCCAAAGATGGAGTTGCTCTACGCTCTCCTGCGGCAGCTCACTCGTACTGAAAAGGAAAAGACGTGATGAGTCCCGGAGTGCGTCTTTCGCTTGCGGGCTTGCTCGTGGTGATCCTGCTTCTCGCCGCTTGGTCGGGTTGTTCGTCACCGGTGGAGNNCCAACGTGCAGTCCTTTTTCATCCCACCCACCATTCCGAGGACAATGGGCTGACGCGGTGGGAGGAGCAGGGTGTGGTGTATGGGTTTGCTAGCGAAGTTGCTGATCCAAAAACGGTGTGGTTGATGTTTCATGGGAACGCGGGACAGGCTGCGGATCGTGTCTATGCTTTGCCGTCGTTTCCTCTGGAGGACTCGGTTTACTTTATGGAATACCCGGGGTACGGCCAGCGGCCAGGAGCGCCCTCTCGCCAATCGATCGATGAGGCGGCACAACTGGCGTACCGCGCTTTACGTACTCGTTTCTCAGGGAAACCGATTGCCGTGGTGGGTGAGTCCATTGGTTCCGGTCCGGCTTCCATGATGGCCAAGGAGGCGGTGGTACCCGACAAGATCATCTTGATCACCCCATTTGACAGTTTGGCCAAAGTGGCGGCGAGACGCTCTAGTTTGGTTCCAGCAGGGTTTTTACTCGGATCAGCGTGGGATAACCAGGAAGCGCTTTCTCAGTACCGAGGGGGATTGGAGATTTATGGCGCAGAGCACGACGAGGTGATTCCGGTCGTTCACGCCAAGGCTCTGGCTGGCTCTCTACCGCAAGCGCGGTTCGCGGTGATCGACGGAGGTCACAACGATTGGGCGCAGGGTCGAGTGACGCTGCGTTATCCCTGAGGACTACGCTCAATCCTTCCGCTCGAAGCGGCTGAGCGAACGGTTCTTTTTAACCGCGTGCGCGGGCGCGATCTGTCCGTTCATGGCGATGTAGACGCCTGGCGGAAGAACTTGGACGGCTCCGACGGCGCAGCCGAGGTTAAAAATCGCGTCGGAGGTGCGGAATCGCGCTGGCAGCATAGAGCCGGTGAAGACGATCACCTTGTCCGCGATGTCGCTGAGTTTTTCAGCGGTTTGGGTCATCGTATCCGTTCCATGTGTGATCAGAATCAGGCGCTCGGGCGAGGCCTCTACCCGCTGACGGATGAGGTTGCGGTCCTCGTCCGTCATCGCGAGGCTGTCTTTGCGCAGCACCGATTCGATCGTGTAGTCAAACGTCACATTGGCCTCCTTGAAGAGAGGTTCCACCTGCGGATCTCCGACGTCGTAGCTGCTCGCTGCGTCGAAGTAGACTTTGTCGATAGTGCCGCCCGTGGCGATCACGCGTAATTTCATGATNNATCAAAGACTGGCGAGGACAAATCTTCAGGTCAACGAACCTGCGAGCGGTTCGCTGAGTCTGTCGTTAATTCCGAGAGACGTTCCTGCAACCATTCGACTTCCGGAGGGAAGACCGTATGGCCTCCGCCGGGGAAGATCCACTTGGTCACCTCAGCGCCAAAACTGCTCAAAAGAGTAGCCGAGTGCTCGACGTGGGTCTTTGGGATATGTGCATCCGCCTCCGCGCACGCGACCAGCACAGGTGTTCCTTGTAGGTCGACCTGGGGACGAGGCGTGTCAAGGGGGCCAATCAAGGCACCACTCAGGGTGGCGGTGAAGAGATAGCGCGCGGGATTGCGAGTGACATATTCGGCGGCGAGGCATGCCCCTTGGGANNGATGCCAATCCGATCAGAAGAGAACCCCTTATTTTTTAGATCCACGACAAGTTCGTGAACCGTGGAGAGAGCGCTGGACAGCCACGGTTCGTTCTCTGCCAGTGGGGCGAGGAAGCGCTGGGGATACCAGGTTCCATTCGTGGCGGTCGGGGCGAGATAGGCGATATTAGGGCGATTGAGCACCTCGGCCAAGCCGGCGATGTCCTCACCGGACGAACCGCGTCCATGCAACAGAATCACCGCGGCCTTCGCTTCTGCTAACGGCGCTCCGAGGATAAGGGTGTCTTTTGTGGAATGTGTTTTCATAAGGTGTGAGGGTTTGAGGTTTAGGATTGGACCAGCGCGGGCTGGAGCGGTGGCAGAACGCGTTCGATCTCTGAGCGAGCAGACTCGAACTGCGGTGGGAGCTTCAAGGCCGTACCTAGCGTTTCCGCGCTTTCGTCCGTGGCGAAGCCCGGGGAATTCGTGGCGATCTCAAAGAGAATTCCATTGGGTTCACGGTAGTAGATCGAGTGGAAGTAGGAACGATCCCGCACGTCAGAAACTTGATAACCGCTGTCATAAAGATGTTCTTGGATTGAAACCTGACTTTCATCGTCAGCGATGCGCCAAGCGATGTGATGAATGGTCCCGACGCCACCACGGCCACGCGGAGCTGAGGGGTCGACAATCAAATCGATAAACGTGCCTGAGCCGCCTTCACCGGCTTCGAAGCGGGTGCGATTGCCGTCCTGACGGNNATAGCCCATATGTTCGGTGACGAGCTTTTCGGTGGCGCCTGCACCAGCGACAGTGAGCTCAGCCGTATGCAAACCACGGATGCTGAAAGCCGAGGGTACGCCTTCGGTGGTCCAACCCGAACGCGCATCGACAGGGACAGCGACTAATTCTACGGGAATGCCGTCCGGGTCGGAGAAGTGAATAACCTCCTCGCCGAAGCGGAGCTCCCGAGTGGCTTTGACCTGATGACGAGCGAGCCGCTCAGCCCAGAAGGGCAGGGCTTCGGGAGCCACCGAGAAGCTCAAGCGTGTCGTTTGACCCGACCCTACTCGACCTTGCGAACCCAGGCCGC
>DKKJ01000334.1:6476-13632 GCA_002455175.1 Opitutaceae bacterium UBA6669 | reverse complement strand
GGCGACGGCCTGCGCGACGCCTTGGACGTCCGTTCGAGTAAGGACTGAGGTCGGTCAGAAAACGACTGACCGTCCCAGGCCACGGCTCTAGCAGAGAAACCTCCCCGTTTTATGCGTTCGCTCCGACGTCTTCGTCCCTACCTGAAATACGTTCAGGAACAGAAACGAGCCATCGCAGCCGCCATCACGTACGGCGCACTCTATGCCGCCACCAGCGGCCTTGGTTTGCCGACGATGATCAAGTATGTCTTCCCCCCTATTTTTGATCGGACGGGCAATCCCCTGGATTCAGCCACAGTGGCGATGATCGCCGCCTGCATTCCCCTGCTTTTTCTCCTTCGAGCCGTCACCGGATATCTCAATGCCTTCTACACTCAGTTCGCGGGCGTGCACATCTTGGAGAGCATTCGTGTCGACTACTTCCGAAAGCTGCAAACCTTGCCGCTTTCCTTCATACAAAATCGGCAGACGGGAGACCTGATCTCTCGCGGGATGGCTGACACCGCACAGCTTCAATCGTGCCTCACGCTGATTGCCAACGATGGGATCAAACAACCGCTCACGCTGCTAGCGGCAATGGGCTACTTGGTGAAGGAAGCCATCGTCGGAGAAGGCACGGGGATTGTTCTGATTTGTTTGATCCTAATCCCTCTCGCGATCATCCCGGTACGCTTCGTCGGTCGCAAAATCGTCAAACGAGCACAGCAGCTTCAGGCCCACCTGGGTTCTGCCACCAGCGTCTTCTCTGAAAACCTCACCGCCGCCCGCGAAGTGCGCGCTTTCGGCCTGGAGGAGCAGCAAACCCAACGCTTCAAGACCCTCACGGGCGGTCTGGTCAATGCTCAGATGAAGATTGTGAAATACGCGCAGGCCCTCACGCCGGCGATCGAAGTCATTTCCGCCGCCGGTATCGCCCTCACGCTTTTCCTCGCCTACGGCTCTGGGCTCTCACTCGACAGTTTCTTGGCCATCGTCGGTGCCCTCTATTTCGCTTACGAACCGATGAAGAAAATCGGCTCACTCAATAATGAGTTGAAACGCGCCACCGCGTCGCTCGACCGGCTCGAGGTGGTGCTGGACGAGCCAGCGTCGATTGCGGATCTAAAGCAACCCCAACCTCTCGAACGAGCCACGGGCAAAATCACCTTCGAGTCCGTCGATTTTTCCTACAAGTCCGGTGAACCCGTCCTCAAAGACATTTCGGTTGATATTCCTGCAGGCACCATCTGCGCACTGGTGGGGCCGAGCGGTGCAGGGAAAAGCACCTTCGCCAACCTCGTTCCGCGATTCTTCGAAGTCACCGGGGGACGAGTGACGTTGGACGGTCACGACATTCGCAGCTACCGACTTTATGATTTGCGGCGGAATATCGCCATTGTTTCCCAAGACCCTGTACTCTTCAACGACACGCTCTACAACAACCTGCTCCTAGGCCGGCCAGAGGCGACCCGTGACGAGGTCATCGCGGCTGCCAGCAGTGCGTTTGCTCACGACTTTATTCAGCTCCTTCCCCAAGGCTACGACACCGTCGTGGGCGAGCGCGGTGCTCTCCTTTCCGGTGGCCAAAAACAACGCGTCGCTCTCGCACGGGCATTTTTGCGCAATGCGCCCCTACTCATTCTAGATGAAGCCACCAGCGCTTTAGATAGCGAAAGTGAAGCCTACATTCGTCAGGCACTACAAACGCTGATGGTCGGGAAGACCGTGCTGATCATCGCTCACCGCTTCTCCACCATCCGCGATGCCTCTATGATTCTGGTCTTCGAACAGGGCAGGATCGTGGCGCAGGGTCCACACGCTGAACTTTACATCCAAAGCCCGCTTTACCGCGCCCTTTACGACGGACAACAGGTCAACGCCTGAGCCGTCGGCGTAGTGACTTAGCCTCTACTCTCCGTGGTTTCTATCGAGCCTCAACGCATCTTGGTTATCCGACGTCGTTATCTAGGCGACATCGTTCTTTTGGGGAGCGCGCTTCATAACTTACGTCTCCACTGGCCCACCGCGAGTATCACGGTTTTGGTTGAAGGCCCGTACCGCAGCCTGCTCACGCTCAACCCTCATGTCGGCCTCACCCTGACGTTCCCACGTAAGGCGACGGAGTGGCCCGCATTTTTGCTCAAGGTCAGACGGCTTCGCTTCACTCACGTACTCGATTTCGACAATACCGAGCGTACCGCCCTAGTCGCCCGGGTGACCGGCGCCCCCGTGCGCGCCACCTACGACCGCGAGCTCAACCGGGTGCGCGCGCGCTGGCTTTACACTCACTTTGCCGAGATGAGCGACGAGCGCTATCGCTCTCAGCCGATCATCGAAACCTACCACGCCCTCCACGTCGCGATCGGCGTTCCCATACGTTCGCGAGACGTCCGTCTGGAACCCCGTGCCAAGGACCTTGCCGCTGCCGCCCGCTTGGTCGCCGGTCAGGGACCAAAAATCTTGCTTCACCCGGGAACCCGCAGTCCTTACCGACTCTGGCCGGTGGAACGTTTCGCGGCCCTCGCCGACCGTCTCCAAGATGAACTCGGTGCGCAGNNAGGTCTTTGTCGCCGCTGGGCCGGGTGAACTGCCCACCGCCAACGCGATCCGGGAACATGCGCAGTCCCATGTCATTGTTCTGGACCAACGCTTCACTTCGGAGCAATTCGCCGCCCTTCTCGCGCAGTTCGATTTCCTCGTTTGTCACGACAGCGGCCCCATGCACATCGCCACTGCGGTCGGCACCCGTGTGATTGCTCTCTACAGTTCGCAGAACGCGACTATCTGGCGACCCAACGGTGACGGCCACGTCGTCCTGCAGACCGAACTCCCTTGTACGTGCCTTCCAGCCAACGAACGACCCGGCCCCTGTGTTGCCGGTCACTCCTACCATAGCTACTGCGTAAGAAAACTATCCGTAGATACCGTCTACACCGCCGTGGCGAAAGCGATCCACGGTCTGCGAGGCCCAAAAGGGCATCACCCCACGAGCTGAGGTTTCCCGTCGTGTAAAACTAGCGCTGGCGGGCTCCCCATCTCCAGAAAACGGCTTCGAGCACGCCAAACTGATCGGTGAGCAAGCCTTCGTAACCGCAAGGGCGATCATCCCAATAACGCCAGTCGACGCCACTTTGGTTGCCCCCGAAAACTTTGGCTTCGGCAAACCCCAGACACAGCCGTTTGAGCATGGCGTCCGCTTCGCGCGTAAGTCCACAGCGATAGAGCGCCATGACGAAGTGGCGAGTCTGGGAATGCGTCCGACCACCGTTTTGGTAGTAACCCAGCGGATACCCCTGAATGATGTCGGAAAGATCCTTGTCAGGAATATGCCAGAGGTTCCCCGGCAAGCCCAGCGACGGATCTGGCAGGCCCACCTTGCGAGCTTCCGCGAGGAGTCGCTGAAGAATGTCACGCCCCTCATCCGGCTCCAACAGCCCTTCCGCGATGGCGGCTCCGTTCACCGGCAAGAAGGCATAATCGTGCAGCTTGTCTTCACGGCAGCGCCAGCCCGCCAGCCACCCCGTCGCTTCATTCCAGAAGGCGTCTCGATAATTCGCACGCAGCCAACCTGCCCATTTCGAGAGACTTTCGGCCTCTTCTTTTTCGCCGAACCGCCTCAATCCCTGAGTCAATTCCAGGAGTGCACCGTAAAGGATCGCGTTAGCGAAAGCATCCTTCCAACCGAAAGAAATGACATCGAACCAGCAGGTGCTCCACTGCTTCGTTCCACTCACACCGGTACGGTGCAGGCTTTCGATCAAACCATCGCCATCGAGATCACGATCGCGCGCGGCGTGCAGTTTTCTCAGGATGTAAGGCTTGAACTCGCGGTACCAGGCGGGCGTGGCCGTGAAACGCAAGTATTCGCCCAACCCCCGCAGGGCCGATGCGCCCGTTTGCAGGTACTCATCATCAGCGTCGTGGGACGTTCCATCCTGCAGTAACCGACCAGCCGCGTAACCAGGCCCCCCCGTGAGCCATCGCTCCAAAGAGGAGCGAAGAAAATCCACCGCCGGCAGCCCAGGGAGCACCTGTCCCTGTGGGCGGGTGACCGCAGCCCACGTATCCATACAGATCGGACAATGCATGGACGCGCCGTTATTGCTCAGCGTCGCCGTATCTGCGCGAAATGTAAGCGCAGTCCATTGCGTGCGAGCCAGCGCCCGCTTAGCCACCGCGGGTGCATCCGAACGCAAAAGAGAAGGCGGGCGTTTCGGAGTCAGGCTGAAGGTCACGCGGTGGGTTCCCGGGAGCAAGCGATGAAGCCCTTCTGGCGTGGGCTCTTCACCTACCTTCAACTCCAGAAGGTTGAGATCGTGGGAGCGCCGACAATCACTACGTGCGGTGCCTGTCCGCGATGAACTAGACACCTCCCAGCTGCCGGAGGCGGGAAAAGTCAACAGGGCGGGAAGCACTATTCCACCGGCTTCACCTTTTTCCGACAGACGACCGAGTACATGGGACGGTGACGCGCTATTTCGGAGCCCAAGAGTCCAAGCGGCACTATGCCAAGCCCACTCGACGCGTTGCGCTGAGCGTTCTGCTTTCAAGACCAGTTGCTGAGGCGTGACTTTCCACTTCAGGAGATAACGCTGGCTGCCCGCAGTAAAACGGTAGGTGATTTCATTGCCTTTCACCTCGGTCGTTCCCTCCAAATCACAGCGAACCGACGGAGCTACCACCGGCACTCCCCCCACCGGATGAAGATGGGTTCCTTGCGAGAAAATCGGCGGACGGGTGGAAAGCAGGTTTTTCCCCGCGTTCCCCCGATCCTCAATCAGCAGACCCAAATGGGAAAAACCCGGGCGTCCCAACGAAAACCCGACTTCAAATTCTGGGGTGCGATAAAAAACAGACCCATCTTTCTGCTCTGCCGTGATACCCGCAGGCAAACCACCAAGGTCCACGTGTGTGGTACGAAGCAGCTTTTCGTTCCGAGGTGCCAACGGAGCGAGCAGCTCTCCTTCAAGAATAAACGCCGACATCGCCAAATTCCACGGCGTCCAACCTCCGTCGATACCGGACCGACGCACTTCAATGATCACGCCCGAGACGACGGTTTTAGGCAACCGTATCCACCGGACAAGCGAGGGAATCTCCTGCGGCAGATGGTCCTTCTGCCAGATCACGCGCCAACCTTGATCCTTCCAGCCAAGAACACGCACACCGCTCACCCAATCCAGATCCTGACGGCTACCGCATTTATGATACCCCTGACCGCGACAAATGCCCAGACGATGCAGGCGTGCCGGTCCATGCAGGCGGACCACCCGTTGATGCACAATGCGTTTTTTGGGAACGTCCTTTTCGCCGACCAATGGGGTCGTCCACACGGCCCGCCCCGTATCCAAACGGGAGTACGTGAATAAATCTCCCATAGGAGGCTCATAGTCAGCAATGGTAAGCAAATCCTGAATCATGACGAAATACCAGACAGAGTCTTCATTCCACCGAACACCATATCTCCCGCCGAGCCTACAGCCATGTGTTTTTTGGGAATAACTTGGTGCGCCGTGGGAGCGAGGAAAAGCGTCAGCGCCACCTGTGCTTCTTCTCCTGTCTCTTGATTTTTGAGCTCGAAATTGAGCATGGTGCCCAACCGAGCGCTGATCGCTTCGGGGCAGCATACGCGAATAACTTGGACTGGCGCCTCGTTGGTCGCCCTGTTTCGCTCGCCCGATGTCTTCCGTCACGAACTCGCCTCGTTCGACTTGGTTTCAACGTTTTCTGGGCGGAATTGAACGGGTGGGAAATGCCCTCCCTCACCCCGCCACGCTCTTCGTGCTGTTGGCAGCCCTGGTGGTCTTGCTGTCGTTTGCGCTTCATCGCATGGGCGTTCAGGTAACCCATCCCGGTACGGGTCAACCCATCGGTGTAGTCAATCTACTTTCTCTAGAAGGACTCCATCGCATCATCATGGGAGCACTTCCGAACTTCGTTAATTTCGCCCCACTCGGAACGGTCGTGGTCTGCCTGATCGGTTTAGCTGTGGCTGAGTCGAGTGGCTTGATCAGTGCGGTGCTGCGAGTGACGGTGCTGGCCACGCATCCGCGTCTGCTGACGGTAGTGGTGGTATTCTGCGGCACGATGTCTCACACGGGCAGCGACGTGGGTTACGTGCTGTTTATCCCCCTGAGCGCCGCGTTATTCCACGCGGTCGGTCGGCACCCCCTGGCCGGTCTCGCCGCCGCCTTCGCGGGCGTGTCCGGAGGATTCGCGGCCAACGTCCTGCTCAGCACCAGCGATGTCCTATTGAGCGCCATTAGCCAAGAAGCTGCTCGCCTGATCCGCCCGGAGTACGTGGTCACTCCCATGTCGAACTACTATTTCATGGCAGCCTCCGTTTTTCTAATTGTCGGTATCGGAACGTGGGTGACAGAGCGCATTGTCGAGCCACGCCTCGGCCCGTACCAAGGCACGCTCACCGCTGGTCCTCTCGAACAACTCAACGCCCGGGAGAAGCGGGGTCTCTGGTGGGCCTTGGCTGTCGGAGCCGCGCTGTCTGGAGTGGTGCTCGCGGGACTGATTCCTGAAAGTGGATTCCTTCACGACCCAAAACAGCCCGGCTTTCTCCAGTCCTACTTCATCCGAGGTCTCGTTTTTTTCATCTTCCTCTACGGTCTTGCCATGGGAGTCGCTTATGGAATCGCAGCCGGGACGATCCGCTCCGATCACGACGTCATCAAGGGAATGACGCGATCGATTCAAGACATCGGCAGCTATATCGTGCTCGTTTTTTTCATCGCTCAGTTTGTGAGCCTCTTCGGCTGGACCAACCTCGCCGTAGTTCTGGCCGTGGAAGGAGCGGAATTCCTACGGTANNCGGGCCCATTCCTCTGATGATCGCTTTCGTGCTGCTGGCCGCGGTCATCGATCTGGTGCTGGGATCCGCTTCCGCCAAATGGGCAGTGATGGCGCCGATCTTTGTCCCGATGTTCATGCTGCTCGGCTATTCTCCCGAAATGGCGCAGACGGCTTACCGGATCGGCGACAGTATCGTAAACATCATTACTCCGCTAATGACGTACTTTCCGCTGATCCTCACGTTCATGCAGCGCTATCAACCCACGGCCGGAATCGGAACCCTGGTCGCCACCATGCTACCTTACTCGCTTTGGTTCCTGATCACGTGGACCCTTTTCCTCGTGATCTGGATCTTTCTCGGGTGGCCACTCGT
>DKKJ01000334.1:1616-6463 GCA_002455175.1 Opitutaceae bacterium UBA6669 | reverse complement strand
CGGGATCATCGAAAGCAAGTGATCAAAGATGTCCGCCTGGATGCCTTCGTAGATCGCCCAACGCGTGTCGTTCGTAAACACATAGATCTCCAAAGGGAGTCCATGCTCCGTGGGCTGCAACTGACGAACGAGAAAAGTCATGTCCTTATGAATACGTGGATGCTCCCTAAGGTAAGCGCTGACATAGGCGCGAAATGTCCCGATGTTGGTCAAACGGCGCCCATTTCCAAGCACCCCGAGATCTTGGCCCAGAGCGGCGTTCTCGCGGACGATGTCTGCGAGCTTTTCTTCCAAGTACGGCTGCAACCGCCGCAATCCACGCCAACGCTCCAGCATCGCCTCGTCAGCAAATGCGATGGTTTGCATGTCGATATAGATCGACCGCTTGATCCGCCGCCCACCTGATTCATGCATGCCACGCCAATTTTTGAAGGACTCCGAGATGAGCGCGTGCGTGGGAATAGTCGTGATGGTCTTATCCCAGTTGCGCACCTTAACCGTGGTCAGGGAGACGTCGATTACATCACCGTCCGCTCCCGCCTTCGGCATCTCGATCCAATCGCCCAAACGCACCATTTGGTTCACCGAAATCTGAATACCAGCCACAAAGCCGAGGATGGCATCCTTGAAGATCAAGATAAGCACCGCGGTGAGTGCGCCCAGGCCCGAAAAGAAGTAGATCGGTGTTTTATCGAACACCACCGAGAGCACGAAGATGCCCCCAATGATGAAAAGAATGAGTTTCACCGCCTGAACAAATCCTTTGATCGGCAACGTGCGCGCCTGCTCACTTCGCGTGGCAATCGCCAGCACAGCATTGAGCGCGGCGCTGGCCACGGCCAGCCCGATCAGTATGAGGTAAACGGTGACAAATCCATCGATCCACGCCTTGATGGCTGGCGTTTCTCCAAAAACGTCGTCGCCAAAAAGATTGAAAACGAGAGCCGGAGCCAGATGAGAGAGACGCGTGAAGACGCCGTTCTCCATGAAGGCATCATCCCACGTGTAACTGGTTCTCCGAATGATACCGCCCACGGCTCGCAAAATGACCTTTTTCGCGATGAAATTGGCCACCCCCGCCAGGAGCAGCAACCCGAGTAAACCCGTGAGCAGCGTGAGACGCTCGGCCATGCCAGCGTCCACACCATAATCAATTAGGAGTGAGTTGAAGGAGGAGAGCGTCTCACGCATAATGCGCCCACACGAAGCTCGACTCACGTCCACACGCAAAGATTAATTTCGTGTCTGGCGGCCCGATGTTGAACTGTCTCACGACTGCTCCCCTATGAACTCTAAGGACGATCAACTCGCCGCTTTTTTGGCGTCACCTGTACCTCGCCGCCTCCTTCCACCTCTAATCGTCAAGAGCGCGGTGCAGCAAGCGGGTCCGACCGGTCGTCTCGTCCTGGGAGTGGTNNCTGCTCTTCAGTCTGTTTTTCGTTATTTCGTTCACGCCCTGGGAAATTTTGCAGGATATGCGTCTGCGGGGCGCCCCCACCGCTCCGGGGCGGGTAGAAGCGGTTTCACCCACGCGCATGAAGATCCAGGGAGTTGCAGTCCAGCGCATCGACTACTCGTTTCAACCACCGGGTCAAAAGACCGGGCAGGGAACCTGTTTTGCCACCGGAGGAAACTGGACCTTCGGGCAACGCATAGCCGTCGCTTACCTGCCCAACGACCCGGCCATCCATTGTCCGGTGGGGGCGCGTAAAAGCGAGAGTGAGATCGGTGGATTCACTCTCTGGCTCCTTCCACTTGCCGGCATCATCATCATCGGCACCACACTCGCAGCGCGGCGACGCGCCCGGTGGCTCCTGCAGTGGGGTACCGTAACAGAAGCACGTGTCACGCAGGTAGTCGCCACGTCAATGCGCGTCAATCGGCGGCGCGTCTTCGCCATCACGTTCGCTCTTCCCCAAGGACAAACCATCACCCTACGACGACACGTATCTAACTGGGTCCAGTTTGCCCAAGCGCGCTTGCTGTCTCTACAACCGGTATTCGTGCTGTACGATCCCGCCCATCCCAAACGTCTTCTCCTCCCGGAGATGTTTTGACCGCGCCGAGCTCCCGCATGGCTCGCTGCACCCATCTCCAAGAGCGTTCGTACCAGGTGTCCTCGAGCTGAAGTCCTGAATGTCCTTACGGGAGGAGGCTTGCTCCCGACCGCGAAGCGCGGCAAACCACGCCCTCGAGATCCATGTCCGCCCTCGGCTCACCTTATGTCACGGTTGCCATTCCGACCTACAATCGGTCGGCTTTTCTGCGTCAAACGCTGGAAGGTCTCTCGCGCCAAAGGCCCGTGACAGGGGGATTTGAAATTATCGTGATCGACAATAATTCTCGCGACGACACGCGCTCGGTCGTGGCGGAATTTTCCGAAGCCTCACCCGCCCCCCAGTACGTCGTGGAAACGCAGCAAGGACTCGACCACGCCAGAAACCGAGCGGTACACGAAGCGAAGGGCGAGATCCTGATCTTGGCCGACGACGATATTTTGATGGATCCCGATTGGGTGACCCAACTGGTTGCGCCTTTTCGAGCCGACTCGAAATCCAAGATCGCCGCGGTGGGAGGCGAAGTCATCCCGGTCTTTCCCGATGGCCTTCCTGAATGGGTGGCAGAGTGGCACAGCCCGCTCGCTTTTCGCGCCGAGACAGGCCCACTCACCGCGCAACAGTCACCGATGGGAGCCAATCTCGCGTTTCGAAAATCTGTCTTCGAACGCCATGGACTTTTCAGCACGACGTTGGATCGAAAAGGATCTGCCCTCTTTTCCGGAGGGGAAACTGAGATGCTCAACCGATTGCGCCAAGCTGGACTCGAGGTGTGGTTCGCTCCTGCCGCCAAGGTAAAGCACCAAATGCCCGCCAGCCGTACCACCTTTCGCTACGCCGCGCGTCATGCCTTTGATTCCGCACGATCGCGCGTCGTTGATCGCGGCCGCACCTCTATCGGATACCTCGTCTCCCGCCTGCTCGCAAATGCTCTCAAAGTTCTCGTGTATTCTCTGATCGGTATCCTCTGGGCTCTGCTCCTCCAGACAGGAAATTCCAAAAAGGCCTGGGTCCGCGCCTGGAGAAGCTGCGGCTACCTGTACCAAATCCCGCGCACAGCGATGGGAAAAATCTAAAGCGAGCTTTTCCAAGTGTCCACGCCGCTTCCCCTTTCCGTCGTCATCGTCGCTCGCAACGAAGCCGCGATCCTTCCGCGTTGCTTGGCCAGCGTTCACGGATGGGTGCAGGAAATCGTGGTGGCCCTCAACGCCACCACCGACGCAAGCGCAGAGGTCGTGACGCCGTTCGGAGCCCGTGTCGTCCACCTAACCTGGAAAGGATTTCGTGACACCAAAAATGAAGCGATGGACCTCGCGAGCCAACCGTGGGCGCTCTGTCTCGACGCAGACGAGGAGGTGTCTCCAGCGCTTCGTGATGAGATTCACGCGTTTTTTCAGCAGGGCGAATCGGCTCGTTACNNTTCCCCCGCAAAGTGTGGTTCATCAATCGGTGGATACGTCATGGCGACTGGTATCCCGATCTCTCCCTACGTCTGGTGAATCGGGCCAAGGCACGCTGGGGTGGCGACGCCTTCGTTCACGAAAAGATGGAGTGCTCAGGCCCCGTCAAGCGGCTCCAAGGTGATCTCCATCATTACTCCTTCCCCACGCTCGCCAGCCACGTGGCGAAAATAAACCCCTTCACTGAACTCTTTCTTCGACAACAACAAGCACGGGGTCGGCGTTTTAACTCCGTATCCGCCGTCTTTCGTGCCTGCTGGCGTTTCTTTCGCGGCTATGTGATCAAAGCGGGATTCCTCGACGGATACCCTGGCCTGTACATTGCCGTCGCCAACGCCTTCGGCGTCTTTGTCCGCTACAGTTCACTCTACGAAGATCAGCATCGAATGCCACCGCCAGCGTTGGAGCGAAAAGAGCATCCCTGACTCGACACCAGGGACCTCTCGTTTTCACGTACCACCGCATGAGTGACGGTCCCAATCCCTTCAGCCGCCTCGCGGAAGAGCTCATCAGCTCTCTCCGGCGCGTGCCCTTGGAGGACAACGGCAAGATGAAACGCCGCCCCACTCAGTCTCTTTCGACGTTAGTGGAGGAACTGGTGGTGAAGCACTCTATTGGGCAGACCTCGCCCGAGCAAGTTATTCGCGACAACTGGCCGGGCATCGTAGGCCACGCTAATGCCACCTATTCACATGCCGCACAAATCGATCCCCGAGGCCGTTTGGTGATCTTGGCGGCGCATGCTGTGGTCAGAAATGAGCTTTTTCTTCATCGGGCTAAAATTGTAGAAAAGCTGCAAAAGCTTCCGGGTTGCGGACATATCCGTGAACTTCAACTTCGGGCCGGCTGAAGACGATTTACGCTTGCGCCGAAACGGTCCGATTGAAACCTTCACATCTTGCGTTAGTGGATGCCCGTTCGGTTACGGGCGCCTACCATGCCTGGTCCTGCATCCCGCAGGATTGGAACGGTGCCGTCGGCAAAGTTTGCGGTTCTCCCCACAAACGACGCGGATGGCACGGGGGTTGCAACCCGCATCCTCCCTGCAGGCGTGCAAATCAGTTAACAAACCATGTCAACCGTCGTTCAAAAACCCGAAATCATCGCCCAGTATAAAACTCACGAGAAGGACACCGGCTCCTCCGAAGTGCAAATTGCCCTGCTGACCGCTCGCATCAATCATTTGACTGAGCATCTGCGTTCGCATCGCAAAGACTTCCACAGCCGCCGTGGTCTGCTGCAAATGGCCAGCCGCCGCCGCAAGCTCCTCGACTACCTCAAGAGACATGATCTCGCGAAGTACACCGAGATCTTGCAGAAGCTGAATCTC
>DKKJ01000334.1:0-1579 GCA_002455175.1 Opitutaceae bacterium UBA6669 | reverse complement strand
TCGCACGTCGATTCCTTTCAGTTCATTCCGAAAGCTCGTGTCCGCCACCCCTATCCGTGGACCATACGTTAACGCTTTCACGTTACCCGCTAGATACCAATAGAATATGAATCAGAAATATCAAGTTAGTGTGCCCGGATTGGGCATTACCTTCTCTTCCGGCTCCATCGCCCAACTCGCCAACGGCGCAGTCAATGTCCGTGTTGGCGATACCAATGTCTTCGTGACGGCGTGCGTCGCGCAATCCATGCGTCCTGGCCAAGACTTCTTCCCGCTGACCGTCGACTATCGCGAAAAGTACGCTGCTGCCGGTCGTTTCCCCGGTGGCTACTTCAAGCGCGAAGGCCGTCCGTCCGAGAAAGAAATTCTCACCTCCCGCCTCTGCGACCGTCCTTGCCGCCCGCTCTTCCCGGAAGGTTTCCTCAATGAAGTTCAGATCATCGGCCAACTGATGTCGGCCGACCAGATCAACGAAGCAGACATCCCGATGGTGAACGGCGCGTCCGCCGCTCTCGCCATCTCCGACATTCCCTGGGCTGGCCCCATCGCCGCCGTACGCGTGGCCGAGATCAACGGCGAATTCGTGGCCAACCCCACGATTGAGCAGATGTTCTCGAGCACGTTGGACCTCATNNCTCGCCAATCCGACCATCGAGCAGATGTTTGCCAGCACGCTCGACCTAATCTACGTCGGCACCGAAAAGGACATGCTGATGATCGAAGGCTCCGCCGACCAGATGCCTGAAGATCGCTTCATTGAAGCCCTTGCCTTCGGTCACCAAGCCATTCAGCCGATCATCACGGCGATCAAGGAACTCGTCGCTCTCTGCGGTAAGCCCAAGTCCACCTTCGCGCTGGTCGGCGCCACCGCCGAAGCCCGCGCCATCATCGAGCGCGTGGTTCCTGCGGACCGCATCGCCACTGCGATTTTCGGCAAAGAAAAAGCTGCCCGCGGCGCCGCTGTCAAAGTTCTCAAGGAAGAAGCTAAAGTCGCCCTCCTCGCCGAACTTGGCGAAGGCCGCTTCACCGATGTCGACCTGAACGTCGTCTTCGAAGACCTCCAGTACAAGGCCTACCGCAAGACGGTGCTCGAGCGCGGCGTGCGCGCCGATGGTCGCGATGCCAAGTCGCTCCGCCCCCTGCAGGCCCAAGTCGGTGTCCTTCCCCGGGTACACGGATCCTCCCTCTTCCAACGTGGTGACACCCAAAACATCGCCATCACCACGCTCGGGCCCACGAAAGAGGCTCAAGACATGGACGGCCTCACCGGCGGTGCGACTTCCAAGTCGTTTATTCTCCACTACAATTTTCCTCCGTTCTCCGTTGGAGAAACCGGCCGCTTCACCGGCCCCGGACGTCGCGAAATCGGCCACGGTGCTCTCGCTGAGCGCTCGCTGGTTCCCATCCTTCCTCCGGAAGATGTCTTCCCTTACTCGATCCGTGTCGTCTCCGAGATCATGGCCTCCAACGGCTCGACCTCGATGGCCTCGATCTGCGGCGGCTGTCTCGCTCTGATGGATGCAGGTGTTCCCATCATCGCTCCGGTGGCAGGTATCTCCTGCGGCTTGATGAGCGAAAC
>DKKJ01000213.1 GCA_002455175.1 Opitutaceae bacterium UBA6669 | reverse complement strand
TTCAGCTGTCAGCTTTTCCGCAGGCTTGCACCTGTTCCTAGCCGAGTTTTCGCAAGTAAAGCTATTCATGCGACCGTAGATTAGACCTTTCGACCTATGGTGTAACCTCGGCGGACCGCGTACTATCGTTCACGGCAGTTGATTATTTACTTTGTTTCCTTATTTAGTAAGGATTCAAGAATTGATCTGATGCGGCGCGAGGTGACGGACCTGCGTCACGCCGCAGAAAGGTCAGGGTTAGCTGCTGTTTCTGCTGCGTTCCTATGAACACCTTACATCCTCGATTTGTGCGCTGGCTGACTGTGTTAGCCGTGCCGGTAGTTGCTGCGCCTTTTAGTCGCGGCCAGAACGCGCCCACGGCGCCGGCGTCTCCCGCCGTTTCGTCTACAAAAGACGTACCCACGGAAGTGACGGTCGAGCCCGCGACCATCACTAAGGCCTTAAAACTCGAAGAGGTGAAGGTACTCGGATCTCGGATCCGGCGCCTTGAAGTGGAAGGACCCTCGCCAGTAGTCACGTATGATCGAGAGTACATCCGAGCCACGGGGGCTATGANNAATTCCTCAATTACCTGCCACAAAACTATGCTGGCATCGGTGCTGGGCGAGGCAGCGCGCCCAACGAACTCAACCCGGAGTTTGGTCAGCGAACGGAATCAGGGTTTCCGTCGACGAATATTGTGCTGGGGCTTTCTGCAGCGGGTCCGGGCCAAACAGGGGTTTCAGGAGTGAGCCTCCGAGGTTTAGGTTCTGGATCTACCCTTGTCTTGGTCGACGGACGGCGCAGGAGCAAATCTGCGTTGGGGAACCGCTCCACGATTTCCCAGCAAGGCTTTGTCGACCTCAACGGTATCCCTTTGGGAATGGTGGACCGTGTCGAGCTAACGACCGATGGAGCGTCCGCAATTTATGGAGCGGATGCGGTTGCTGGCGTGGTGAACATNNAACCGCGGAGCGTTTCACGGCGGCGGGCGGGAGCGGAGCCTCAATCTTTCCTCGGGTTTGTCTAGGGGGAAACTCCGCTTGATGGTCTCATTGGATTATTATGATCGGTCGGATCTAAAAGCAGACGAACGGGCGTTTTCTAAAAATCAGGATCACCGCGGCGTGATCGCGGCTTACGATGCCACCGGTGCGCCGATCACTGGTCGCGATCTGCGAGTGAATTGGGGATACCCCTCGGTGGTGCAGGCAAGGACAGGAACACTCAACGGCTTCTTCCGTCCTGATGGCGTGACGCCTACGAACGTCGCGCTCACGCCGGAAGGGTACACCGTGACTCCGCCGCTTTCGGCTTTTACCGGAGCCGGAGTGGTTCCCCCGAATACCAACGTTTTTGCTTCCGGTCAACGGCGGGGCAACACGGCGGCATTTCTTGATCTCATTCCAGAAAGCGAGCGCACCGGCTTTTCCGGCCGGCTCAACTACGATTTGAGTCCGCAGGTGGAGCTGTTTTCTTCTTTTATCTATTCCAACGGCCGGGGCTTGTTTGCTGCTCAACCTGCGGTGTCCTCTGCCGCGACCTCCTCTGGGTTCGGCAATTTTGCGACGATCGTGCCGGCCGATTACAACCCGTTCGGCCAGGATGTGGCGGTGGGCATGATCCACTATGGATTCGGCGCTATCACGCAGCGGACCCGCAATCAGTCCTACTCATTCGAAGCCGGTGCAAAAGGAACCCTGTTGAATGGCTGGCAATGGGAGGGCGTATACGCATGGGGGAAGGAAACGTCTTCGCGCATCAATCGGGATTTCAATGGCGCTGCTATCACTGCAGCCCTGGCTAATCCCGATGCTTCCCAACGTCTGAATCCCTTCACGGACGTCAGGGCAGGTGCATCGCCTCAAACCGCCATCTACGAACGTATGGCTCTTTACAATACGATTGAGGGTGAAGGCCAGGTGCACTCGCTGGAACTGACCGCGGATGGGTCGCTGTTTAAACTGCCAGGCGGAGAGATCAAGGCGGCTGTCGGTGCGGTGTACCTTCGTGAGGAAAACGAATCTGTTGCCGTGAACAACTCCGTGGCGGTGACCCCTGTGGTCACGACCCGTCGGGTTGACTCCGACCGTGACCACCAGGCGGCGTTTGTGGAAACTTCCATACCGCTGATCGGCCGCAACAACGCGCTTCCTGCTATTCGTAGTCTGAGTCTTCAGCTGGCAAGTCGGTATGAAAACTATGAACGCGCCGGTGATGTTTTTATACCTAAGGTCGGACTGTCTTGGGTTCCTATTCCCTCTGTCCTCCTTCGTGGAAGCTACTCGGAAGGCTTCCGGGCACCGGCGTTGACGGAGTATCAGGTGGCGACGTCGACCTCGACCTCCACGCTGGTGGATCCTAAGCGTACTCCTGCGAGTACGACAGGCGTTTCGGTTTTGAGCGGATCACAGTCGGCGATTTCTTCGGAGAACAGCGAGACGATCTTTTATGGCGTCGTCATTGAGCCGGTTTGGGTCAAAGGCCTAACTCTGCAGGTTAACTACTATTCTACCAAACAGGAAAATGTGGTCCAGCAGCTGAATGCTCAGACCATCGTCAACAACGAGGCCCTTTTCGCCGATCGTATTGCCCGAGCGGCGCCTGATCCTGCGGTAGATGGGCCGCTCAATCAACCCGGCCGAATCCTCTCGGTGAATCAAACGCTGATCAACTTTGGGTCCGTTAAGAATGAGAGCGTGGACTTCGACGTTGCCTATCAACTTCCTTCGCAGGAATTCGGTCGTTGGAGAATGGGATTCAACGCGACTCGTACCTTGGAGTCGATTCGCGTACTTGGTCCCAATCAGCCTCCAGTCATTGACGACGGAGATACGTATGCTCCACCCAAGTGGAAGTATACCGGCTCTGTGATGTGGACGGGCGGTCCTTGGAATGCATCGGCGTTTATCAGTTACATTGATAGCTTCCGTACCAACCAGGCGGGTAATTCGCTCACCTTTACCTACGGCGTTCCGTCGGTCTACAAAGTGGACGTCCGTGGTGGATACGACTTTCGTCGGGGTGTTTGGCGGGGCTACGGAAAAGGCTTACGTGTGAGTGCGGGCATCGGCAATGTCTTCGATGAAGAACCGCCGTTTTCCGACACCGTTTTCGGCTTCAACGGTGGTTTGCATAGCGCGTACGCACTGGGCCGTAGCTACGACCTGTCGTTTACGTTGCCCTTCTAGCCTTTGCTCGGGAGACTCCCGCTCACGGCTCGAAACTTCGAGCCGTGAGCCGAGGGACTTATCGCAACATCGAGATCAGCTTTGCGCGCGAGGCGATCTCGAGTTTGGCGAAAATGGATTGGAGTTGGTTTTTTACGGTACCGACTCCTTTGGATAAACGACGGGCGATCTCGTCGTTGCTTAGGCCTTCGCGGACGAGCAGCGCCACTTCACGTTCACGTTGCGTCAGGCGGGTGAGGACGGTGAGTTGGCGGTCCATTGCGGCCGGTGCCGTGGTGTCGAGGGACTCACGATTTACAATCTGCGCGAACAAGTTCGGACGGGAGAGCAGGGGGTCGTCCAGAGAGAAGAGGGAGAGGTCCGCCTGCATGTGTTTAAGCGTCGGGTGGACCAGGCGGCGTCGCTCGGGCGCATGGTAAGCGTTGGGATCCGCCAGGGCTCGTTTGTAGTGGAGCTCCATCAGCTCGAGGTAAACTTCGAGGAAGGCAGGCGGCACGGCGAAGACGGCTCGGCCGTTGAGCTGGCGGGCGGCGTTGACGCCATGGTTCCAAATCGCACACGCGTCGAAGGCTTCGTGATTGGCGAAGACGAGTTCATGGCGCGCATTGATCAGGAGCACGCCTTGCGGGAGGNNCGGAGGAGATTGATGAACTGTTGCAGGCTGTTGCGGGCGACGACTTCCTCCTCGTGTTTCTCGATGCGACGCAGGTTTCGATCGAGGACCGGGTGGAGCTCCATCATGAGCGCCTTGTCGGCTTCGCTGAACGCCGGTTGGTTCATCGCTCGTCGCAGGCAAAGGATACTCTTGCGTAGCCCCTGTTCCCAGAGGGTCAGTCCGAGGAGTTTGTCCCAGCCTTCCGGCACCAAGACGTGTTGATAGAAATCGCTGTTTTTGAGTGAGGTCCGGTCCGGGACGACATCATCGAGACTGTAGAGTTTTACGCCAGGATGAGCGTCGAGCCAGGAATGGGTCGGTGAAAGCTTGGAGCGGATGCGCCACCACTCGGCGGGGCGGCGCGATGGGTGCGAGTGGAGGGTAAGGGCGCCCGGGTTCCGTTCCATCGCGTCGAGAAACAACGTGGTGGAGTGGTGGTTGGGAATCGCCTGCTGGAGTAATCGATGCAGCGCTTTCCAGAGTTCCGGCACACTCGCGGCGACCTGCATGTCGACCACCGCGCGTCGCAAAGACGGATCATCCAGGTGGGGGCGGCGATCGTGCGCTTCAATACCCGTGCCCGTGGGACTCGCCTTCTTCGACGCCTTCGCTCCCGCTCCAGAGGTCGCACCTAGTTTGGTGGAGGTGGAACGGGTGCGAGGCATTGTCGATGAAAGCGGGGAGGCGTGAGCGCTTACGGTTTCGCCGGGGAGGGCGAGAGCTTCAACGCGGGAGCGGGCGGCTCGCCAGCGAGTACCGCACGGCGTTTGAGGTCTGCGGCCGCTTTGGCGATGATGTCGGGTGCGACATTGACGCCAGCTTTGGCCAGCGATGCGTCGAGAATTCGTTCGCCGTCGCGGTAGCCGATGACGATATCGACGACCTTGCCCTCGCGAGCGATGATGAACTGGGTGGGAATACCGCTGACACCGTACTGAGCGTGGGAAGCACGAGTGGCGCCTCGTTCCGCTTTGTCGTGGGACCAAATGATATCCGGATACTTTTCCTGGTTCGTTTTGACCCAGCGCTCAAAGGCTGCACGCGTGTCGCTGGTGCAGGAGCCGAGTACGACCACGCCCTGGTCTTTGTACTCGGCGGCCACTTTCTGGGTGTGCGGCATCGCGGTCATGCACGGTCCACACCATGTTGCCCAGAAATCGAGAATCACCACCTTACCTTTGAAGTCCGCGAGACGAATTGCTTTGCCGTCGAGGGTGGTGGTTTCGAAGTCGGGAGCGCGCGCCCCGATTGCGAGCATGCTTTTGCGCGGCTCGGGCGGCGCCTCCTTGGTTTCGGCGGCCGTCCACACGCGTTCAGGCTGGTGAGCGGCTGTGAGTTTCACCCCGGAACGTAAGAGCAGGTTGCCAATCGCTTCTTCGCTCTTCGGTCCATAGCCTCCTGAAGAGCCCTGGAATTTGCCTTGGGAATCAACGACGACGATGGAGGGAAGGAAGGGAATGACTCCGCCGAACTGCATGGGGATAACCTTGCCCATATGTTCACGTTGCTGGGCGGCGAATGCTCCCCGCTCTTCGTCCGTCAGATCAGCGAGATCCTTTTCAGGCTTGGGTGGCTGACCGGCGGGATCGAGCACCACGGGGAACGTAAACTTACCAGCGTTCTTTTCTCGCCAGGCGTCGAAGTCGGCGCGTCCCCCGAAACCGGCAATGCCGATAAAGACCACATTTTGGTCCCGATAAGCCGCTGACCAGGTCTCCCAAACTTGGAACATGGGAGCGGGGGGGCCCATCGAAGCGGACCAAAAGCCGATCACGGCAGACTTACCTTCGAGGTACGACGAGAGCTTGCGGATTTCGCCGCTGGGATCCTGCACGTCTACATCTGGGAGCGCGTCGCCTGCTTTGAGGCGGCCAAAGCTTTCACGAAACGAAGGCGTCGGAATTTTAGCCGCTTCTTCGCGAGCGCGGGCATCTTCGGCGGCTTTCTTCAGTTGCTCACGTCCCGTAGCAACAATCGCAGGATCGACCTTGACCCCGGCCTCAGCCAGAGCGGTTTCGGTCCGGGCGTCATCGGCTCCGTTGTTGCCGACAATTGCTGCCACGACTTTGCCGTCACGACCGATGACAAACTGTGTGGGAATTGCGGATACGCCGTAGAGCTTGGCCGAGGCCCGTTCTGCTTCCGTGGCGGAACCGCGCTCGTGCGGATCGAAGGCGAAGCGCATGTCGGGGTACTTCGGCTGATTCTTAGGAATCCAGCGCTGGAAATTCGCGATCGTGTCGCTGGTACCGGCGGCGAGGATCACGACGTCCTGATCCTTGTACTGGGCGGCGATTTTTTGCGTGTGAGGGAAGGACGAAATGCAGGGTCCGCACCAGGTTGCCCAGAAATCCAGCACGACGACCTTGCCTTTGAAGTCTGACAGACGGAGGTCTGCGCCATCAGCGGTTTTCATGGCGAAATCAGGGGCCACCGCTCCCACTTTGAGGAGAGTCGACTCCGGAGCGGGCGCTGCTGCTTTCGGGGCGGACGCGGCTTTGTCGAGGTGGGCCTGCATGGCTTCCTTGAGCGTGCTATCGATGACAGCCTTATCCGCTTCGGTGGGTTTGAGACCCACGGCTTGAACCAATTCGCGCAACCAACCGCTGACCTTTGGTCCCATGCCGATCGTGCCACCGACCATCCGTCCCTGGGCATCGATCATAGCGTAGGCGGGGTACATCCCGATGCCAAACGTCATGTACGAGATGTTTTCCATGGCGGCTTTTCCGGCCGGGTCACTGAAGACGGGGTGGGCGAGGCTGCTCGTGTTTTGCCGGTACCAGGCTACGAAGTCGTCCCGTTCGGTGGCGCTGCTCAGACCGATAACCTGGAGGCCTTGGTCACGGTAAGTCTGATACAGCTGCTCGACGTCGGCGGCAGGTTTGCGCGCGCCCGTCCAAAAAGCGATCAGGAGCGGTTTGCCCTTGAACGAGGAGAGGGCCACCTCTTTGTAATCCATGTCCAGCATCTTAAAGTCAGGTACGGCGTTTCCAGGCTGAATGGACCCGAACCTCCGGGTGGGGATGGAAAAAGCGGGAGCCATCGCGCCACCCATGCCGGCGCCGGCGGGGGCGGCCATCGCCATCGTCTTCCCCATCATGGGGACCGACTTGGGGCCGGATTTGTCTTCGGGTGGAAGATGGGCAGTGGCCACCGGAATGCCTCCTTTGGCGNNATTTTCACCATTGCCGCCGCCGCTGGCAGATCCGACGAGTTTTCCCTCGCGATCAATTAAGAACAAGGTGGGGAAGCCGGTGACTCCGTAGGCCGTGGCGAAAATGGATTTCTCCCAGTTTTCTTTGCCTGGAGCGTCGAAGGCGGTACGGAAGGCATATTTGTTGCCGTTGCGTTTGATCCAGCTGTCGTAGTTAGCGCGCGTGTCGTCGGCGCAGACCGCCAGAATCACCAAATCGTCTTTTGCATGCTTGGTGGCGAGCTCGCTGTTGTGTGGCATGGACGCCACGCACGGGCCGCACCACGTGGCCCAAATGTCGACCAAGACAACTTTCCCGCGAAAATCAGAGAGTTTGACCGGCTTCCCGGCCGCATCGAAGACGGTAAAATCCGGAGCCATCTCGCCTACTTTGGGCCCCGCTGCACGTCCGGCTTTAGTTGCCGGAACCGTCTCTGCGGTTTGAGCGAGGAGACCGGGAGTGGACAGCACGCCGATTGCGGCGCTGAGCAAGGCGGAACAGAGCAAAGTTTTCATAATGAGAGCAGCAAACGACGACACGGACCAACCAGCCGCATACCGTAGCACAGATCCTGCGTTTGTCGTATAGGCCGACAGTAACAAGCCGGAGTCTGGTCGGGAAAGGCATTGCTCGCCATTCAAATGATCGCAAGGAACGGTCTCCCTTGGCTTAGAGCCTGCACTTCGGGCGCTTTCATCCATTTGGCCGCCATTCCCTATGCCATTTTCACAAGGTCACTCAGGCGTGATGCAAAATCCTGTCGAACGGGGTTCGCTCCCTCCTGTTCTGCAGTTGATCGGTAAGACGCCCCTTATCCCACTTCGGTTTAGTGAGGAGGGACTGACTCTGTGGGCCAAGTGTGAGTTCATGAACCCGAGTGGCTCGATCAAGGATCGGCTCNNTCGGCTCGCTCTGACGATTCTCGGTGATGCCCGGCGACGGGGGCTCCTACGGCCCGACACCGTGGTCTTGGAGTGTACGAGTGGCAACACGGGGATTGCGTTGGCCATGGTAGGCGCGGTGATGGGCATTCGCGTCAAAATTCTCATGTCTGACACCGCGAGTGTGGAGCGACGTCATCTGATGCGCCACTTTGGAGCGGAGTTGGAACTGTTTAAGGCGGATAGGGGATATTTGACGGGGATTGAACGTGCGGAGGCGATGGCGGCGAAGGACGACCGCTATTTCCTCCCGCGCCAGTTTGCCAACCCCCTCAATGCGCAGGATCACGCGGAACATACCGCCATGGAGATTTTTCTGCAGATGGAAGGGCGCGTGGACGCGTTCGTCAGCGGGTATGGCACGGGAGGGACTTTGAACGGGATCAGTCGCACCCTCCGCAATCAGAACGCGCACGTGGAAATTGTGGCGATGGAACCAGCGGAAGCCGCGTTGCTCTCGGGTGAAGCCCCGTGCTGTCACCAGATCGAGGGGGTAGCGGGTGGTTATGTCCCGCCCCTGCTCCAAGGAGTGGAAATCGATGTGAAGGAAAAAGTATCCAGCGCAGATGCCATGACGATGACCCGGCGTCTGGCTTCGGAGTTCGGTTTATTGGTCGGGACCTCCTCCGGCGCCAATGTCACCGCGGCCTTACGCACGGCCGCGCGTCTACCCACCGATGCTCGCGTGGTTACGATTTTGTGTGATCGAGCTGAGCGTTACTATTCGACGTCACTCTTTTCCGCTCAGACGGCCTCCCTGCGTTGATTATTTTAGTTCCGGGATGGCGGGGTTAAGGCGCCGCGCCTCCTGATAGTGCTCCATCGCTTCGCGGTTTTTTCCCATCAGCGAGTAGCTCAAGGCCAAATTCAAATGAGCGGGCGACGAAGCGGGGTCATAGTGGATCGCGAGAAGAAAGTGGTCCACCGCCTCGGGTAGACGATGCAGAGCGCGGAGAGTCATGCCGTAGCTGTTGTGAGCGGCGGAGAACTCAGGGAATATNNCTCCAGCGCACGAAGATGGTGCGGGAGGGCCTCTTGAGGTCGACCGGACTCCTGCAGAGCCGTAGCGAGGTTGTTGTGATACTCTGCTTCGTTGGGGCCAAGTTCTACGGCGCGTGCGTAGAAACGGATCGCTTCCTCCCGTTGGCGTCTATCCCAGTAAACATTTCCCAAATTGTTGTAGGCCTTAGGCGAGTCGGGTTTGAGACGGAGCGTTTCGTTGAAATGAAGGATGGCGTCCTGGCCACGGCCCGTATCGCGGAGCAGGTTCCCGAGATTGTTGTGAGCCATCCAGCAGTCCGGATTCTTCTGCAGGGTAAGGCGGTAGAACGTTTCGATGTCGGTGTAGAGGTGGCTTTGTCTCCAGCTCAGGAACGCCAGCAGCCCGACTAGACCGCAAGGCAATCCCCGACGCAGCCACGACGGAGAGGAGTGGAGTAACTGGGTTGCGCCGACGGCAAAAGCGGTGATCAAGCCGATGCTCGGTAGGTACTGCCAATGGTCGGCTACGTAGGAGTAGATGAAACCGTAGACGTTGAAGAATCCCATCACGGGAAAAAGCGAGCCGCCGAAAAAAAGTGCGGCCGTGAGCAGGCCCCGAGTGTATCGGCGGGAGTACCACAAGACAGCCAGTGCAAGCAGAGTCGCCAATGGAAAGAAATACTGCCATCCTTCAGAGGAATCGATATTCCAGCGCGGATAAATGAAAATGAGGTCGGCGGGCCAGAGCAGTTTTCCCACGTAGAACCAGACCATGCGGCCAGCGAGAAGGAATCGCTCTAAGAAAGAGAGAGTGAACTCAGCACCGTGTGCTCCGACGTAGTGCTTTTCCACCCACGCCGAAAAAAGCCCCCACCCGGCTCCGACGATGAGCCACGGCGCCAGCGGCTTCACATCGCGATGGAGATCGATCTTTCCTCGCTTCCACCAAAAAATCAGCAGGAGCGCAGCAGGCAATGTAGCGACGGTGGTTTTGCTCAGGAGAGAAAGAGCGAAGACAAAAGTGGCGAGAAGGTAGCAGCGTGTTCGCCGACTCTCATCGAATCGAAGATAGAGCAGAGCTGCTGAGAGATAGAGCACGAGCGAAAGCGTGTTTTTTTGTTCCGAGATCCAAGCGACTGATTCTACGCAGACCGGATGAAGGGCGAAGAGAAAGCCAGCGAACCACGCTCCGGGAAGAGCAAGGCGCTTGAGACTGGTGACCAGCAGGAGGGCTGCGCTGGCGTGGAGCAGAAGTGCGGTCAGGTGGTACCCCGTCGGGGCGTCGCCCCAGAGCTGATGCTGCAGCCAAAAGAAGCTATGCAAAAGCGGATAGTACTGTTCAGTGGCTCCCAATTCGAACCAGATGCGGAAAAGCCCCCCCAGCGGCTGGAGGGCGGCCCGTGTCACGTAGTCTTTGTCATTCCAGATAAAACCGCCGTGCCAGGCGGGGAGGTAGGCGAGAAAGACGGCTAGGATCAAAACGACGCCTAGGCCGATATCCGTCCAAAACCACCGTGATAAGGTAGACGCGGGGTGAGGGACGGGCGTGGGTGAGGCCATACGGAGGCGTGAGGCGGTCGCAGATCAACGAAGACCGCTGGGAAAATCAAGACATGAGGGGATAGGTCATGTCGGCCTTGTCCATGCCGTTTCGTTTAGGGACGCTTCTGCAGATATAAAAAAGGCCGACGTAGCGTCGGCCTTTCCTGAAACTCCGTATGGGGTGAAACGGAGCTTCAAAGCGAGGATGGCGGTTAGGCGGATTTAGAACGTGCCGCGCACACCGAAGACCCAGTTCGATCCGTAATTTTCTAAGATCCGCAAGGCTCCTGCTTCGCCCTCCACATAGGGACTTTCGTACCAGCGCATGGATTCGTTCAGGATATTGCGACCGGAGAAGAAGAGGGTGGCATATTTGTTGATTCGGAATTCGCCACCCACGTCTAGGAGGATGTGATGGCGACGGTAGCGGAATTCATTCCCATCCCAAGGCGTATCTGCCGGCGCGACCACGCCGGAGCGCAACATCAGACGCTTGTACCGCCAAAAGGCATTGGTCGTAAAGATATGCGGCGTTTTGAAAGGGCGGCGTTCGCTGGCGTAAGAACGTGTGTAGGAGAGAGAGTAGCTGATGCCGCGCAAATACTCCGGTAGTGGGAAGCTACGGAAATTGTCCTCATAACGCAGTTCGAGGCTCCGGTGGCGGACAGGATTGGCAATGTTTAGCCGCGAGGAAAATTCGTAATTTGCGTAGGTCGGATCATCACCGAAACCGAAGTCGCTCGCGCGGCCGAGACGTTCTTCGAAGGTGTTACGAATCGTGTTTTGGGTGATGGCGGCGGAGAGTTGTCCGGTTGATCGCAGGTAGTAAACCACACGAGCGGAGAAGTTTTTAGAGCGCTCAGGAAGAAGGTTGGGATTGGGTCCTGTTACTCGTTGGGCGTCTTCGTTGACCAACCAAGAGCCGGTGATCCAGTCGATCGGTGGGCGCGCGATCGCTTTGTTGAATCCAGCTTGGAATTCCAGATCGGGAAGGAAGTAGTACTTGATTGAGGCCATAGGGAAGAAGTCGTCGTACTTCTTCGTGCGCGTGATGCGCGGCTTGCTCATGTACTGGTATTGGTAACCGGCGATACTAGTGGGACGACGGGTGGTGGTGTTTATCGGGAAGCCGGCAGCGACGACCTCATTCTCAGTACGGGGATCGTATTCGTTGAAGTCACTTTGAGTTCCTTCCCACCGCATTCCACCACGGAACTGGATTTTGTCGGTTAGGCGCAGTGTGGCCATGCCATAACCTGCCGTCACCGTCTGGACCATGTCACGGCGGGGTGCGATCAAGCCGTTGTAATAGTTGTCGGCGGTTGCATTGTTAACGAACCACTCAGGATGATCGCGGAAGAGCGTGGCGATGGCGTTCGGATCAACCCGTGGAATCATCCCCTGCAGACCCGCGATGTTTCTAACGGTGAGAATATTGGTGGTGCCGGTGTCAAAGACATGGCGATTGGGATAAGCGCCCCAGCTGCTGCCTGTGGTGGTGAAGGTGGGGACTCCCGTCGTTGGGTTATACCCCGTAAGCACATTTCCTCCGGGACCGATGTACGACCAGGTATCGTAGGAGGTCGTATTCCCGTTTTTGCGGCTTTCCTCTGCCCACTTTCCACCGAATTTTAGCACGGTGGGAATCCGACGAATCGGTGTTTTCCACTCGGCATCCAACTGCCCGGTGTAGATCTCGGTCTTGGCGTACCGGCCTTCGTTGGTGATGCGGGGGTTCGTGAAATTGGCCAGATTGAACCAATCGGCTCCTGAGGTTTGTTGCAGGACCCACTCGTGCGATTGGATGCTAGGACGAGTCGCAATCCAGTCGCTCGTGATTGAGTTGACGGTCTCTGAACGTGCATGACCACGTTCCAAAGCCTCATAGTTATTGAACGAACGCGAGTAGGAGCTGGCGCCGCTTAATGTCCAGGATGCGGTTTTGTATTCAAAGCGGGGAATGAGTGTCGCGGTGTGTGTTCGTTTACTTGCATTGGTGCCGGCGAGCGCGACGTTTCGGGAGGTGTTGGTGCTCAGTCCATCGGTGTAGACTTGAGTCAGATCTCCCAGGGAATGCTGACGACCTGTTGCCGCCGCGGTGTCGTTCGAGGCTGCGTTGAAGGTCAACTCGCGATTGTAGAATTCGCCCAAGGCGTAGTTGTAGATGAATCCCAGAGAGAGGACGAGTTGCTGCGTGGCTTTGAAGTCGGCGGTGAAGGTGTAGGTGTCCTTCAGAATGTTTTTCGGTCCGTCTTTGAAATTCAGCGCAGTGATGACCATGGGCCTGGGATCAGCTGCGCTTGAGCTCCGATTGAAGGTGAGGTTGTGACGATACTGCTCCGTGTAGGAATTGGCGTGGCTGTGACTGAAAACAATTCCGAGTCGCTTGTTAAAAAACACATCTGAGTAATCCAGGCTGTAATTGGGGAGCGCTTTGTGGCGGCGGGTGCCATCGGGGCCGTATGTATCCTTAAAATGGAACTCTTCGGAGTTCATGTTCACGCTCGCGCTGTAGGCAATGCGTCGGCCCGCGCGGTCGAAGGCGCGGCGCGTTTTCATGTTGATGGTCCCGGCGGGCGAGCTCGCGTCCATGTCGGAACTGGTCGTGCGGAAGACTTCGATCGATTCGATGCTGCTGATCGAGAAGGCTTCAAAGCTCGTGGCGCGGCCGAGGGTGCCGGTGCGATTGGCATCGGCGGAGGCCAACTGCATGCCATCAAAGGTCACGCCCGTGTACTGCGCATCCATCCCGCCTAACCGCGGACCGCGTGTTTCTGATTCAACGTAATCAAGATCGATCCCCGGAAGAAATTTTAGGAATTCGCCCACATTTCCATCGGCGGCGTCACCGAAGACGTCTGTGGCGACCGACGTCGTGATGTTCATATTCTTTCTCTGATCCATGATCGCCTTGGCATTCCCCTCTCGTTCGCTCGCGACCACGAACTCCTGAAGCTGTACCGTGTCGCCCGACTGGCCCGTTGCCGTGCGAGGAGCGACGGAACTGATCAGACTGATGTCGCGCATCGCAGTTTGTCCCGCCGTTACAGTGAACGTATCTGTGGCGAGATCATACCCGGCGAAAAAGACCGTCATGGTCACTTCGCCCGCAGGGACATTCGGAATGCTAAAAGTCCCATCGCGACTGGTGGTGGTCTCTAGGTTGGTTCCGCTGATGCGCACCTGTGCATTACCCATGTACTCACGAGTGGCGGGGTTGAAGACGCGTCCCATCACATTCCCTGTGCTGGTTTGGGCGAAGGCCGAAACCACGGAACAGAGGAGGGCGAGGCAGAGACCCAGGATAGGGTAGGCAGGGATGACGGCTGACCGGTAGGGAGGTGTTGCAGACGGCATAAATGGGTAACGGAGCCTGCGCCAGACGGCGGAGGGGTACCGTTGGTTTGGGGAGGGGTGAAAGCGGGGTGGCGTTTCATCCGAGCTAGCCTCGCATGTCACCTGCAAAATTGCTTATATCCTTAACTAAAAAGTAGACGGTCCTGTTTTTCCTGCATTTTGACCTGTGTAACTCGCTCTTTGGCGCATTTTTGCCCTTCTGCCCAGCGGGGGATTCTGCATTACAAAATGTTTTGTGGTGAGTAGTCAGGCTTCTGGGGTTGTGGGTTTGGGATGGGGGTGATGGAGTAGCGGAGNNAGCGGAGGTCTCGAAAGTGCCGTTGATTCTTTTTCCGTTTCTTCATCCCCCGCGGCTTGTGGGATGGGGCGCGACCGGGTAGGGTTGGGGTGTGGTTTGGCTTACGCTGTTCTTGTCATGACTTTTTCATCTTCTCTTTTTCGAATTGTGACGGTGGTCATCGGCTGCCTCTTGGCGGGGCTTGGATCTCCGGACGTCGCGGCCCAACCGGTGCGCAATGGCTCCGTGCAGGTGGAATTGGTTTCACCGGTTGCCTCGGTTCAACCGGGAACCTCTTTCTGGGTGGCGGTGCGCTTGGATCATGATCCGCACTGGCACACCTATTGGCTCAATGCGGGCACGGGTTACCCGACGTCCATCGCGTGGACACTCCCCGAGGGCTACAAGGCGGGGCCGATTGTTTGGCCGGCTCCGCATGCGGTGAAAGACCGTGCGGGCACCGTGACGGGAAATGGGTACGAGGACCGTGCTTACTTGTTCACTGAAATCTCGGTTCCTCCTTCGGCGAAGCCAGGTGAGACCGTGGCGATGACGGCGGCAGTGGAGTGGCTGATGTGTGAAACGGTGTGTATGCCGGGTGACGCCAAGTTGACGTTGCGCCTTCCGGTGAAGGCGGAGGCTCCCGCGGCCAATACTGCGGTGGCGGCAGAGTTTGAGCGGGCTTTCAAAGCGCTGCCACGTCCGTCTTCCGCTTGGAAAGCGGAGGCGACGCGCACGGCCGGAAAGGTTACGCTCACGTTGAAACCGGCATCGAGTGGCGGTCATGTGCCCACGGACTTGCACTTTTTCGATGACGTCGGCTTGGTCGATTATGCCGCGCCTCAAGCGGTGCGCGCGGATGGCAACGGTGGCTTTGTGCTCGAGATGACCGTGGGTGCAGATCCCATGAATGAATTGACGGAACTCAAAGGGGTCGTGACCTCCAAAAATGGCTGGGAGTCGACGGCGGGAGGACCCGCGGGTTTGATCATCGCGGCGCGGCTGTCGTCATCGAACGCTAGTGCAACGGGCGATGCATCGACAGGGAAGTCCCCAGTCGCTACCACGCCTCAGCCTCCTCCATCGGGAGGGACGCCGTCAGGCGACTCGGCGGGTGCGGGAGCGGCGGCGGGTGGATCGACGGGATTGATGGGTACGCTCTTGTTAGCCTTTTTGGGCGGGCTGGTTTTGAACCTGATGCCCTGCGTGTTTCCGGTGTTGGGCATCAAGGTGCTCGGCTTTGTGAAGCAGTCAGGTCACCAGCGCGCCAAAGTGGTGCAGCACGGATTGGTTTTTGCTTTGGGAGTCTTGCTCTCATTTTGGGCGCTCGCTGCGGTCTTGCTGATTCTGCGCGCGGGCGGTGAACAACTGGGCTGGGGCTTCCAACTGCAATCGCCTGCCTTTGTTTTTGGTATGGCGGTGTTCATGCTGATTTTTGCCCTTAACTTGAGTGGACTTTTTGAAGTCGGCCTCTCTGCCACGGGTGCGGGCGCGGGTCTTCAATCGAAGGATGGATTGGCCGGCTCATTTTTTACCGGCATGTTGGCGACCGTGGTCGCGACGCCGTGTAGTGCGCCGTTTTTGGCGCCTGCTTTGGGTGCAGCTTTGGCGTTGTCGCCCGTGGAGTCGTTCGCGGTGTTCACGGCCATCGCGGTAGGACTAGGCGCGCCTTATCTGCTCCTCTCTCTCTTTCCGCAGGCGGTGAAGGTCTTACCGCGCCCTGGAGCGTGGATGGAAACGTTCAAGCAATTCATGGCTTTTCCGCTCTATGCGACGGTGGCCTGGTTGTTGTGGGTCTTGGCTGCGCAAACCTCGGGCGACGAAAATGCGCTCCTCATGATCGCCTTCGGTTTTGTGATCATCGCGATGGCGGCTTGGGCCTATGGCCGTTTTGGTCAGACCTATGGCAAACCGGTGCGCCGCACCTTGGGAACGGTGGCAGCGGCTGGACTTTTGGTGTGGGGTCTGTGGTTGGGGTGGCCGAAGACCCTGCAGGCAGGTCCCGTTGCGGGAGCGTCTGCTGGCGAGTATCAAGTGGTTTGGCAGAAGTGGAGTCCCGAAGCCGTGGCGGCGGCGCAGGCCTCGGGAAAGTATGCGTATGTTGATTTCACTGCGCGCTGGTGCGCCACCTGTCAGACGAACAAGGCCACCGTTTTCTCTTCGAAGGATGTCTTGGACGAATTTGGTCGCAAGGATGTCGTCCTCTTCAAGGCGGACTGGACCAACAAAGACCCACAAATCACCCAAGAGCTGGCGAAGTGGAATCGGTCGGCGGTGCCCTTCAATTTGATCTACGCGCCCAAAGCAGCAGAGCCCGTCGTGCTCCCTGAGCTTCTGACCGGGGGAAAAGTTTTGGAAGCGCTGAGAAAAGCGGAGAGCGGAGCCAAGGTGGCAAAAAGCTGAAATGGCGAAACGCGGAAACGCTGAAATCGGAGGCGAAGAAGGCGAAAGGCGAAACGCTGAGATTACGAAATTGAGGGCGAAAAAATGTAGTTTTTGCTTTCAACGTCCGACGCGTTTCCGCTAGCGGCCCATTTTCAGATTTCAGATTTCAGATTNNAGATTTCAGATTTCAGATTTCAGCGTTTCAGATTTCAGCGTTTCCGCTTTTCCTCATTTCCGCTTTTTTCTTCTCCCCATGCCCCTCTTTTTCCGTGTTCGGCTGATTGCGTTGGTGGCGATTTCGGTCGCTTCGCTTTTTACTTCTCTCCGTGCACAGACGCCAGCGGCGGTCGCGCCTGCCGCTCCAGCTACGGGTGTCACGCCAACGCCCAAGCCGCCGCCGTCTTGGGAAAAGGAGATGGAGGCGTTTGATGTTGCGGACAAAGCGTCTCCGCCTCCGGAAGCTCCGATCGTTTTTACGGGCAGTTCTTCCATTCGCCGCTGGGAGGGATTGGCCGAGGATTTCGCTGGTTATCGCGTGATGAATCGCGGCTTCGGTGGATCGCAGTTGAGCGACATTCGGAAGCACTTTGATCGCGTGATTCTTCGCTATCGTCCACGCCAGGTGGTGATTTACTCGGGCTCCAACGACATCAACGCAGGCAAGTCCGTCGATGTGGTGGTAGACGATCTTAAAGCAATTGTTACCCGTATCCACCAGGAATTACCGCAGACCCGCATTCTCTATATTTCCAACGCGCTCAATCCGGCTCGTTGGGCGCAGCGCGAGAAAGTCCGCGAAGCCAATCGTCGAATCGCCGAGTTTCTCGCTCAGGACCCGCGTGACCAGTACGTCGATATTGTCCCAGCTATGCTGGCGGACAACGGCGAGCCCAAGCCGGACATTTTCGTAGCCGACCGCCTGCACATGAATCGAAAGGGCTATGAGCTTTGGATCCCGGTGATCAAACCGCGCTTGGTGGCTCCCTGACCATCGGCTCCTGTCGGTTCAGTCAGCGTCGGCGTTGGAGCTGGGCAGCGGCCCTTTGAGGGTAAGTCCGCCGTCTAGGAGTAAGACTGAGCCGGTCATGTGGAGGTTTCTTGAATCGCAGAGTGAGACCACCCCTTGGGCGACATCTTCTGGGGTGAGCATCCGTCGAACCGGAATTCGTTGTCGGGTCTTTTCGCGGAGGTGCGGCGTCCGCGCCATCATTTTTCCACTCAGGCCCGCGTCTACAATTCCCGGAGCCACTTCGTTGACCAGAATCCCGTAAGCGGCGTAATCGGTCGCCAAGCATTTCATCGCCATGCGCAGGCCGGCTTTGGCCACCGAATAGGCGGTGATTTGAGGGTGAGGAACTTCTCCGGCCCAACTCCCGATGAAGACAATCCGCCCTGGCAATTTCTTTTTGGCCATGCGTTCAGCGGCAAGCTGCGCGAGAAAGAAGGATCCGGTTAGATTTACGGACAGGGTTTTTTCCCACAGCGCGGGTGAGGTGGCGCGGGAACTTCCTGGAATCACTACTCCCGCATTACAAATAATCCATGTAGGGACAGAGAGGCTACGTTCAACAGCTTGAAGCCACGTTTTGACCTGCTGGTAGTCCGCGATATCCACTCGCGTATAGTGAAACGAGGGCATTCGCTGGGCGGCGGTCTTCGCCGGAGCCAGATCGCTCAACGCCACTCGTGCTCCCGCGGCTCGGAGAGCGATGGCGATGGCGCGACCGATGTCGCCCAGTCCACCGCTGATCACCGCGGTTGGACCTTGAGAGGGGGTGTTACCAGTCGCCGACGCTTCCATCGCGATAAAACGTTCTTTGGAGGATTTCCTGTTGAAAAGGATGTTTCTTCACCACCGCCTCGTCGATTTCCACACCCAGTCCGGGCTTGGGGTTGGGCCGCACCAGTCGTCCGGCCTTTTCTACCGTATAGCCCTCGGAGGCGACCTCGTAGCGCCAGGGGACGTCGGCGTGAACGGATTCACAAATAACGTAAGAAGGTGTGGCGAAGCCGAACTCGATCGAGGCGGCCGTGCTCACAGGGCCCTGCGGATTGTGGGGTGCCAAGGCGACTCGATAGGCTTCAGCGAGAGCTGCAATCCGCCGGCCTTCAGTCAGGCCACCGCAGTGGGTGAGGTCGGGCTGGAGTACGCTGGCGCCTCGTTTCTCAAGTAGATCTCGAAAAGGCGCCAGACCCACCATGCNNGTCTGGCCAGCAGGGTTCTTCCAAGAAAAACAGATGATAGGGTTCGAGGGCGGCAGCAAAGCGATGCCCCATGCGCGGTGACGGCCGTGCATGGCAGTCGACCATCACGTCGATGCCGTCTCCTACTGCCTCACGCATTGCGCGCACACACGCTTCAGCGTAGCGTAGGGGCTGCAGGCCTTCGAGAGGCATGGTTTCTGGAACGGCCATCGCTTTAAATGCGGTGAAACCTTCGGCCACCGCTTGGAGGGCCAGATCTGCGAAGCGTTTGGCGTCGTCGGGTTTTGCTTCGTAGAAGTCCTCCATTTTCCCTCCGCCCAAATGGCAATACAGGCGAACGGTCTCGCGTACGGGTCCNNGGCCTTGCCCTTGATGTCCCACAGCGCGATGTCGATGCCGCTGATGGCGGTGCCCCGCACGATCCCATTTCCGTGCCAGAAGTGCTGCCGGTACATCATCTGCCAGAGGTGCTCGATCCGCCGAGGATCTTCGCCCACTAGGAGGGAGCTCAGGTCCTCAATTGCCCCCACCACGGACCGCGTGTGCCATTCCAAGGTGGCCTCACCCCAGCCCCAGAGCCCGGGCTGATCCGTGAGCACCTTCACAAAGATCCAGTTTCTCATCCGGGCGTGGCAGACGTGAGTCTCAATTTTCGTGATCTTCATCGGCGGAGTCAGCTGACCATCTCAAGCGTAGCGAATGTAGAAAGAAAGTACGACGAGGGTGATAATCGCCCACCATAAGGCCGGGCTTCGCCATCCGCGACTTTGTTTTCGCTGGTCGGCTGGAAGTTGGAGGCTGTCACGCGTCCAGATAAGGCCTTGAAGGGCGGCTTGCGGTGTGGGCCGAGTAAATAGACTGACGACAACACAAGCGACAAGGCACAGCCAAAAGACGATACCGGTACGATTGAAAAAAGGCAGCTGGGGGAAAATCAGTTCCAGGCAGACGGTAAGTCCCAGCGTGAGAATCCCAGCGGTGACTGCTCCTGCCTGAGTGGCTCGCCGCCAGAAAATTCCGGCGAGAAACATAACGGCCATTCCTGGCGTCACGTAGCCATACGCGCTTAGAAGATAGATAAAAACCGGTTTGTCCGAATGGGCGGCTAGAATCTCCGCCGCCACCACTCCGAGAATCGCCAGGATGACCCCGGAGCGTCGACCAAAGCGCACGGCTTCGGCCTCCGTGGCTTTCGGCCGCCACACTTGATAGAAGTCCACGGTCAAGATAGTGGTGGACGAGTTGAGCGCTCCTGACACGTGTGACATCACGGCCGCCACCAGTCCGGCTAGAACGAGTCCGATGAGCCCCGAAGGTAAAAGGTGAGACACTAACGTGGGGAAAATCATGTCCGGCCGTTCAAGGTTCGGAAATAGGCTCGGGCCAATCATGCCGGGAACGACAATGATCAGGGGCAGTAGGAACTTGAGATAGTTTGTGAAGACAACGCCCATCCGGGCGTGCCATTCGTCCTTCGCGGCAAGGACGCGTTGCACAATGAACTGATTGGCCGCGCAGTAGAAAATGCTGATGCACACCATTCCTCCCAGGTACATCGTCCAGGGAAAATCGGGATCGCTGGCCGGTCGAATCATGTCCCAATCCCGGGAGGTGGCGAAAAATGCAGACCAGCCTCCGCCGGCTTGCAGCNNAACATTTCCGTCCATACCACGGCGCGTAGTCCACCCACCACAGTGTAGGCTCCAGTGACCACTGCGATCAATGGGACACAGAGGTGAACCGGAATTCCGAGGAGCTCGTGGAGCGCGAGAGCGCCAAAATAAAGAACCGCGGCGATTTCCACGAAGACATACGTGAGAAGAATCAGGATGGCGAAAAGAGCCCGGGCCACGGGTCCATAGCGGCGCTGGAGGAACTCCGGCATCGTGTAGAAACCGTTTCGCAAGTAATAAGGGAGGAAAATCCAGAGCAGCGCGTTGAACCCGATCAGAATAGCTCCCCACTCGACAGTCATGGCGACAAAGCCGTGTTGATAGGCGACGCCCATCACGCCGATGAAATGATCACTGCTGATATTGGCGGCGACGATACTGCCGCCAATCATCCACCAAGGCAGTTTATCGCCCCCTAAGAAGTAGTCTCGTCGCGTGGCACTTTTCCCACGCGACGCCCACCCGGCTAGCAGCGCCACCGCCAGGAGGTAGGCGGCAAATACCCCGATATCCAGGGCTTCCAGTTGAACGCGCATGGACTCAGCGGCCCCGGAAACTCTCCCAGTTGCTGAGGCGATAAGAATTATCGCCCGTCTTCGTTACCCAACCTTGGTCGATGAGCAGTTGAAACCGGTCATGGCCTTTCTCGAGAGTCCAGAGGAATTCCTTCCACAGAAAACGATCATCAGGGCTGAATTCAAGAGGGGAAGCGGAGGCGCGCTGACGATTTTGGATCCACTGCAGTTGCCGATCGGCATCGCGTGCCCGCAACCAGGCAGGGGGCGTTAAGGTGAGCTGATGCTCCTTGGCAAACGCCATGAGCATGTTTTCCTGAGTGACTGCCTCGGGTGGGCCGAACGCTCCGATCCAAGTGGAGTAATCCCGAATAGGATCCCAGATGGCGTTGGCCTTCGCGGTGAGTTCCGCGGAAGAGGCACCGTTCTTGGCAAGGGCGGTGAGGGATTCGAATTTGAGGCGGAACTCTGCGAACGATTTGATCTGCCAGAGATGGGGAAGGATCAGCTCGACAAAGGTAGCTGGAGGAAAAGGGAGTGGAAACTTAGATACATACGCAGTGTCGGTTTTCAGAGTCTCAAGACGCGAGATGGCTTCGTTGACACGTCGGAGATCTTCGTTGGCGTCTTCGGTTCCCAGCCGGTGTGTAGGAAGCCACATCCAATAGGTGTCCCAGGTTGGGCCGCTGCGCGTGTCTTGAATCAAATGGAGCACGTCGAGCATCACCGGGCCATTTTTTGGACCCCAGATACCGTGAGCGATTTCCCGAAGAATGGCATCCGGATCACGATCCGGATTCCAGAGGAGCTGGCCGGCGGCGTAGAGAGAGCAAATATTGACCAAATGACAGGCCTCCATCTCCGACCAGTAGGTGAAGGGATGGATACTGTGTGCGCCGGCTTTCATCTGGCGGTAGAAATGCGCCAGGAGCTGCGCGTTTACGTGCATCGTGGGGATTTGGTCGGATTCGATCTCAGCGGTGTGCCACCCCCACACACCGATTTCCAATCCCTTGGCTTTGGCATTCTCGTGCAGTTGCTCGCGGCGTCCGGGAGGGTAGGTGTGGGGCATCGTATTGGCCAGGAAGAGGACGTCTTTGAAACCGTGATCGACCAACTCCTGCATGTAGGCGGCTTCCTCTCCGGCGTACCAAAAGTCGACGCCGAGTTTTACCTTGGGATTTTTCGCCACAAATTTGTCGCGGAGCAGGCCCATGTAGGCAAAGACGTCTTTGCGGTCCTTCAGCGTGCCGGGGTCATAAAAGTGGGTGATCAAGAGGTCCACGTCTGGAGCCAATTCCGCATAGCCATCGTAGTAACGTTCGAAGGTCGCGCGAACTGCGGGGTCCTCGAAGGCAGAGAGGCCGGGTTGAGGGGTTGAAACGACGTCGCGGTCGACCCACCCGAAACCGTTAAACTGAGACGCCCAAACCCAGAGAGTCACATCCTGGGCATTCTGGCGCAGCGATTGGGTGAACATGCGCAGCCGACCGCGGTAGGCCTCTTGCGATCCAACGGCAGCATAATTGGCTACGGTATCCATCAGTTGGGCACCGCTGAATCCGAACCAGTCAAACATGTCGACATAAGCCGCCACCTGGCGATCACTGTAGAGCCAGACGTTCATCCGTTTGTCAGCGTAGGGATTACTGAACATCCCGCGGACCAACTCAGGACTCCAAGCGCAGAGCGTCCATTCCCGGCGGGGAATCCAGGGGGTTTCGGTTACGTTCAAATCCGGGACCACCCAGCCGGGCTGTGTTTGTTCGCTGAGAATGATGAGGCGTTGGATCGCTCGCTTGAGCCCTTTGTCCGTGCGGCCGGTAGCTCGTACGAGCGCTCTGCCGTGAGAGGAGAGCGTTTGCAGGGTAAAGGCTTCTGGAGATTCCGCGGGAGTGAGAGCGCCTTGGGCTAGGTCCTGACTAGAGTTGGCCAAAATGACAGCGGGAGCGCCGGAGGGCACGAGATCAAGATTGGCGACGACGCGTGTCGGAGTGCCGAGAACCCGTCCTAGGTAGTCGGCGAGGTGGCGAGTCATGCGCTGGTCCAGCTCCGTGGTGGGTTGGGCCACGACATGGGCAGCAGATCCTGATCGAAATTCAGTCGCGGCAAAGCTGGTTGCAAAAAGTCCGAGTCCGAAGAGTGCTCCCCCAACTCGCGATAGTTCAAGGGCAAGACGGCGAAAAAACGAATAGGGAAGCGGGTGAAGAGGAATGATCATGGTCGGACGTTAGGAAGGGAGAATAGCGGCTGTTTTCGCCAGAGAGTCTGCGACGCGGCTACGCGCGTGGTGGATGACTTTTTCTAGGGAGCCCGATTGAAAAGGACTTTGCCAAACTGAGTACTGATCACGGCTCGCGTGTTCAGAAGGCGGAAGGTAACCCACGTAGCCGTTGGTCACATTGAGCACGGCGATGGGTCGTTGGGGAAAATGGTGCCGCACCGTTTCCTGCAAGGCGGAGTAGGCTTCGCTTGGAGTCGCGATCAGGTAAGCCTCTCCTAGTTTCCAGATCCAAAGAGGCATGGCATAGTGCGACCCTTCGCCCACGATCCGGCGCACTCCACGCGCCCTGCGGAGTCGCTCGGAGGTCGTGCGGTCCGTGCAGGCTTGCAGCTCGCGTTCGATTTCTGCAATCGACGGCATCGGTTTGAGGGCGAGTTCTAGAGGCGCACACTCTGCATGCTGACGTGTGCTCGAAGGGAAAGGTAGGGTGCGTGTGGTGGCGAGTGCGGCGCCGGATTCCACCACTTCACTGAACTGCTGCTGCTGGTCGGGCCAAGCGTTGAGGACGGACAAGACGGCGTGACCGAGTCGGCGACCGTGGCGATCGGCGACTGCGGTATCGCCTTTGTACTGTTCTGCCGGCGCCAATTCGCCGGACGCGCCTTGCAGAAAGAGACAGGGCGATTGAGTTTCTCTTTCCACCACCTCACGCATGGCACCGGGAAAATCGGGCGAAATAAGACGGTTGTCCCAGGCCAGTGTGGTGGGATGGCAGGCGTAGTTGACCAGAGTGGCGATGGTTTTTCCATCGCTGGCTGCGATGACCTGACCAACAAGCAGCGTGTCGTCGGCCCTTTCTTGTGGGTTGTATCCCACCACGAATCTCGAGGTGCCAGGCTCCGGGAGATCACGGTGGGTGGCTAGATCGCAGCGACCCCATCGCCACGAGAGATGGGCGGATTGGCGTGTCTGTAGGGCAGCACGTGCTGCGGCAATCAGCTGCTCTTTAAGAAAAGCCAGATAAGGAGTGATGAGTTCTCCACCGGGTTGTTGGGCTTCGTCGCGGGATAAGCTGGGGCCGGCGTGCGTGTGAGAAAACGAGATCAACAAGTGGCTTTCCGGCAGCGATAGAGCTGACAGAAGCCCGCTGCGAAGATAGGCCTCGTCCTCCCGGCTCTTCCACCAGCCCAAATCAACCGAGATCAAAACCATGGGCGCGGGGCTGTCACCTAGCGCGCAGACCGTGGCCGTCAGGGGACGGTGGATACCTTCAGCGACATCGTGTTTGGCCAGTCCCCAGCTCCGGGCGTAGATCCCAATGGGCGGAGTGATGTCGACGCGCGCCACGCCGATTTTGCTGGCGAAGGCGCTCACGAGCGAGGGGTGAGGTGAAGGCATGACAAAACGACGGGCTTAAGCAGTCAGAGCGGGTGACATCATCACCTCTTCCACTTTCTCCAGTGTCAGCGCGATATCCTCCTCGCTGTGAGCGAAACTCAAACTCGCTTGTTTGCTCGAAAGCGGGAACTGGTAGATGCCCTTTTCGATCAAGGCGAGACGCCATTTGCGGTCGAAAGCAGCGTCGTTGCAGCGGGCCAAGTCATGGAAGTCCACCGGTGCATGATCCATGAAATAGACGCATAGGGCCGAGCCTTGACGAGCGACGTGAAACGCACGCCCTGAACGGCGAAGGATGTCATTGAGGCCTAATTGCAGAGAGCGCCCCAGGTTTTCGATGTGCGTATAAACATCGTGGCGAGGAGACAGAAGTTTGTGCAATGTGGCGATGGCAGCGGCGACCGGAATGGGGTGAGCGTTATAAGTCCCGGCGATGAGCACCCGTTTTTCTCGCTCCGGATGGGTGAAGTAATCCATGAACCGTGTGCGTCCGCCGATAATCCCGATCGGGTAACCATTGGCGACGGCCTTTCCGAAGGTGCAGAGATCCGGGGTGACTCCACAAAGACTTTGGTAGCCGCCAAAGGCGTGACGAAATCCGGTTTTGACCTCGTCGAAAATGAGGAGGAAGCCCAGCTCATCGGCAAGGGCGCGCAATCCTTCCAGGTAACCCGGTTGAGGTTTCACCACGCCGATATTCTGCAATATAGGTTCGAGCATCACGCATGAGATCGGATAGCGAGCGGCGACATAGCGGATGGAATCGAGGTCGTTGAAGTTGACGATGTGTACGTGACGCTGGTGAGAAACAGGGATTCCTGCCGAGATGGGATCGAACGGATACTCACCGGGGCTTACGCGAGGGCCGACGGAGCGTAAGTCACTGATCACATTGCCGGCGACATCGTTATGCCAGCCGTTGTAGCCGCCTTGAATAATAATCAGGTCGTCGCGGCCAGTATAAGCGCGGGCAATACGGAGGGCGTGATAGGTGGCCTCTGAACCGGTGTTGGTGATTTGCAGCTTTTCGACTCCTGGGACGCGGCCACAAATCAATTCTGCCAGCTCACCTTCGCGATCGGTAGGACCAGCGCCCATAAGAACACGATCGTCACGCAGGGCGAGAGCGACGGCTTCGTTTACGTCTTCGTCATTATGTCCTAAGAAGACGGCAGAGAAGGCTGCTTGGTAGTCGATGTACTCGTTTCCGTCGATGTCCCAGACCCGGCTGCCCTTTCCGCGGGTAAAGCAGAGGTTGGGGTCTACCTTTCGATTGAGAGAGACGACTCCACCCGGAATCCATCGCTCGTTTTGAGCCACGACCGCAGCCGATTTGGAGCTCCGGTCAGATTTCGAGGTGGACGCCAGCTGAGGCCGTGTGTGTGNNCTTTTAGGTTACGAAATTACGGTGAAATCTAATCAATCTGATCAGGCTTATGAGGAACTGCGGCGCCGCATCCTTATTTTAGAAATTCGCCCAGACGAGAGGCTGAAAGAAGAAGAGTGGGCTGAACGGCTGCGGGTTGGCCGATTGGCGATGCGCGAGGCACTGACGCGCTTGCATGGGGAAGGTTTGGTTGTGAGAGGCGAAAAAGGAGGTTTCTTTGTCGCTGCCATGAACGCCCCTGACATTCGGGAAATTCGTGAGGTGAGGGAAGTGATTGAAGTCTCTGCGCTCCGATTGGCGGAAGGTCGCATCACGGCGGAGNNAGCAAATCGCCGAACTAGAAACAACGTGCGATGATTTCGCGAACATGGTGAAAAAAGGGTACCACACCGGAGCATGTGAAGCGGACCGTCGCTTTCATTCCCTCATCGTGGCAGCGGCGGGAAACAGCAAGCTGCGCCGGGCCTACGAACATTGTCACATTCCGCTTTTTCATGTGCGCCTAGGTCAATCGCGGGAGTATATGAACGATTATGAAGATACCGAGCGGGAGCACCGCGCAATCGTGGCGGCGCTCCGAGCGAAGGCGTTTGAAAAGGCGGCTAATCTTTTGCGAGCCCACATCTCGCGCGGTGAAACAGAAGTCCTGAATCACCGCACGGAAAACTAGGTCTCGATTGACCGCGGGATGAGGTTAGAATTTGTAGGTGGCTCGTAGTGAGACGGTCCGCGGAGGGCTCACATCGACGATGAAGGCGGCCTGTGACCCGACGAGGGTGAGCTCATCGAAGAGATTGTCGACGTCCACGCGCACCGTCCAATGGCGATTGGCCCGGTATTCGACAAACGCACGCGCCTGTCCGCCGTCCGCGATAGATTTGTTGCCGTCGTTGCCCAGCATGCCGGGTTCGAAGTTCTGGCCGTTGGGGTAAATGAACGTTCCTGACGCCGTGACCCGGCCGGTGGAGTACCAGGTTCCGCCTCCGACCGAGAACTTGCGGAGTGCGCCGTTTTTGAAGTCATAACGGGTCAGGAACGAGTAGAAATGCTCGAAGGTGAAGGGCAGACGTCCGTATCCATTGATATTGGCAGGATTGTTGACCTTGGAATTGGTCACGCTGACGGTCATCTGCCAGTTCGGACGAGGAAGAGCGAAGAGCGACAGATCCCAGCCCTTCGTCGAGGTCCCTTCGACGAGAATGGAGTAGGGAAGTCCAGTGATCGGGGAGACGACGCCGTTTCCTGCGCTGATGGCGTTGTTGGTGTACTTGTTGTCGAAGGCAGAAACCGTCGCTGACAAACGACCGTTGAACAGGTCCGCTTTCACGCCCACCTCTTTACCATCGCCGATCCGCGGAGGAGTGAAAGCGCCGTCGATCAGCCGGGAGAGTTGAACTTCGAAGAATTGGCTGTTGAGGACATACACCGCGACATCCTTCGTCACGTTGAAGACCGCGCCCACGCGCCGAGGATTACCCGATTGAGTGGAGTGTGAGGTGACCTTGTTGGCCACGGCTTCACTCGGCACGACTTTGATTTCATTGCGCGAGGTACTGTAGGAATGGGCGATGCTACCCACCAACGTGAGCCGGTTAGGCCAGAGCTCGATGTTCTGCTGTAGGTACTCGGTCCAGGTGTAGGTGATCGCGGTACTCCCTTGATTGGGGGAAGCGGCTGTTACGGTGGTGGTGCCAGCTGGGAGGGTGGGCAGAACATAGTCGCCTGCTTTGAGTACATTCCACGTGGGCACGCGAGGCTGGTCGATTGGAATNNGTCTGGCCGTTGCGAAGGCCCATGCTAGTATCGCCCTGGAAACTACCGAAGTTCGACAAGGCGGTGAACAACACGCCCGTCATGGTCTGTTGCTTCAGCCCGAAGATCTCATACTCGCCTTTGATATCGAGGGTGCCTGCGTAGTCTTGGCGGTCGAAATCGTTGCGACGGGCGGTGATTCCCACGAGTCCTGTTTGGTAGTTGATGCNNTGACTCCGATCGGTTCATTTTGCTGCCGGGAGGAGACGGCGCGGATGGTGAGTCCCCAATTGTCGAATACCCGTTGGATGTATTGAGCGCGGAAAATGAAGTAACGACTGTTTTGGGTTTGTTCTGGTTGGTAGCTTTCACTGCGTCCTGCGCCGACGTAGGGCTTCCCGTCTGGCGCCAGGAAGTTGGCCTTGTGTGGGTATTGATCGAGAGCCTGCCACTGGGCGTTGAGGCGCAGGATGCTGTCCGGCGTGCTGAATTCTACGACGCCGAAAACGAGGCTGCGGTTGGCCTCCATCCGATCGAGGTAGTTGTCGCCGATCTGGTGGGTGGCAGCCAGGCGGTAGGCTACCTTGGCTTTGCCGAGTTGGCCCAGGGGACGACTGTGGTCGATTTCGCCGCGCACATATCCGTATTGGTCCAGCTTGATATTGGTGACGGTGAGCGGATTCGCCAACGGGGTTTTGGTGTTTTTGATGACGGCTCCGCCCAGCGTGCCCTGGAAGCCGTAGAGTACCCCGATGGGGCCTCGAAGCACGGTGATCGAGTCCAGCGAGATATTGTCGAAGTTCGTATCGGCAGCTCCGTCGGTCATCATTCCCGCGCGAACGCCGCGGATGACCGCAGAGTCGCCCTGATAAAAATTACCAACACCGGAGTAGTTGAGCGTGTCCGACGTGTTGAAGCTGTTCACGTCATCGATCATGTCACGTGTGATGATCGAAACCGACTGCGGTATCTGCAGGAGCTTCTCCCCAGTTTTGAGCGCACTGCCGGCGTTCGTGGCGTTGTAGCCGGCAGATTGAGACATCGCGACTTCGAAGGCGCCGAGTTCGATGGTTTTGTCTTCGGCGGAAGACGGTGTGGGCGGTTTCTCTTGGGCAACGAGAGCAGCAGAGCCAGCAGTGACGCTGGCGGCGCAAACGGTGAATCTGACCATACGACCGAAGGAGTGGAATCGACGGGTGAGCATAGGGAGGGGCGGAATGAGCGATCTTAAGTGACCGCTTTTATGTCAACGAAAATGACCGATATTTGTATACACAAAAACGGTTAAATTGTTTTCATAGTCGTCCCGATGCCATGGTTCCAGAGTTGGGATAAACTCTAGTTTGATCCGGAAAAAGCGTCGACGAAGGCGTGAAAGCCAGCGTCAACGCTGGGTAATAATATAAAAATCAACAAGTTAAGAAACCACCATTCCGCAGCTAGAGCACTGCCCCCTAGTATCTCTCTCTCAGGCCCGGTCGCCAAAGTGACCTCTCTTGGAAAACGAGGCGTCGCCAAGCGAGCTCGGGACCCGAATATTTGTTGACGAAAATGAGCTTAATTTACCGCCTCGCTCAAACCGAACCGGTTTTTGCGAAATCGTTTCGCCTGGAAAGACGGCCTGCGGAGATGTTTATGGCCAAACCGGCCAAGACGAGCGCGGCGGCATGGAGTTTCCACGGAGGGAAGGCTTCTCCGAGGAATAAGGCCGACGTGATCATCCCAATAATCGGGATCAGCAGGGAGAACGGGGCGATCTGTGACGCTGGGTGCCGGCTCAGGAGCCAGCTCCAAAGCGAATAGGCGATCAGAGTCGACCCGTANNAGGTCAAGCGCGTCCAGATCAGCGTGGGGCCTTCAAACACCCACGAGGCCAGGAGCATGGGAAGTGGAACGACGAGACTCCCCCACACCACCAGAGATAACGGATTCACGCGTCCGAGTTGTTTGGATACCAGGTTGGCGCAGCCCCAAGACGTCGCTCCCAGCAACACGCAGGCCAGTCCCGCTAGGGTGATTTCTCCGCCAGTATGGAGAGCAACGATGGCGAATCCTCCCAGCGCTACTACGGCTCCAAGAATCTGTAAACGGGTGATACGCTCTTTGAGTACCGTTGCTGCCAAAGCGAGGGTAACAAAGACCTGGAACTGCAGGAC
>DKKJ01000043.1 GCA_002455175.1 Opitutaceae bacterium UBA6669 | reverse complement strand
CCTGCCACCACAAACCGCTCGAACCGGAACACATCGCCGACCTGTTCAGGCGCTGGGGCATCGGGCAACGCCCGAAAACCGCCAACTTACCGGATTTTTTGAGGAAGTATTATGCCCACTGAACCCACATCGGATCCCGTCGTAGATTTCGCCCACCTCGACCGCCTAAGCGCCCATCCGGCGCGTTTGCGGGTGCTGATTCACAGCTTCCTCACCACCACGCCGGATCTCCTCAACAACCTGGAACAAAGCCTGCGGGACCACAACGACGAACAGGCGCGCAACCTGCTGCATTCTCTGGCGGGATCCGCGCTCACCATGGGCGCCATCGCATTCGGGAACATCTGCACGCAATGGTCGCGATCCGAGGACGCGCCCTTCGCGATGTCCACGTCCATTGAGCCGCTGGCCGAGCCGTTCCATCAAGCGCGCGTGATCCTGCAACGCTGCTTGAAGGACCTGCCGGCGGACGAACACGAAACGGCGGACGCAGCGGGGAACCCGGCCTTCACCCTCCTCCTCGTCGAAGACAATACGACAACGCGCCTGATGCTCAAGGCGATGTTGGCGGATCGTTACCGGATCCTGGAAGCGGCCGACGGCCAACAAGCCTTGCAGCAGGCGGCGCACGGGTCGCCCGATCTCGCCATCGTGGATCTGAATCTGGGCGCGTCCACCGCGGATTCCCCGTCCGGCTTCCGGCTCTTGCAAAAATTAAGCGATCGGATGCCCACCCTCGTGTACACCATCGATCAACGGCCCCAGTCGTTCCAACGCGCCGTCGCCTGTGGCGCCTGGGGCTACCTGCCCAAATCGACCAGCGCGCTGGAATATCTCCCCGCGATGATCGACATTGCCGTCGCCCGCTATCAAGAATTTCACGGTCGCAAGGCCGAGCCGAAAGCGCTCGACCTCGCCACCGGCTGGCTCATGGCGACCTACCGATTAGACCCCCACGCCGCCCACCAGGTGATGCTCCATCTCGCGACCGAAAAGCGCTGTACGGCCGTTGAAATCGCCCAAGACCTCCTGGATAGCCACCAATTTCACAGCGATCTGGGGCGTTTCATCGCCGAGCAGGTCCGTCCCTCAGAGAAACGATAACTTTTTAAGTGGCCTGTTTTGGCGAACCGTTGACAGCGCGCGATAGAGACGCTAGCCTTTTTGTAGCTGCCTGGGGAGCCGGTGGGAGGCAGCCGGTCTCGAAGCCGATTTTTTCGAGGACGCCCGCGACGAGAGATGCCCGCCATCCGCAACACGGAACCGGCATCGCGTCACCCACGCTGTTTGTTTGAAGGCAGGGGAGACAGCCTGCGCTATTGCCCAGTCCCGCGATGGGTGGCCAGTAGCCTGCCCCAGAGGCCAACAGATCGCTCGCCACCGTCTCCACGGACCAGCGGTTGAGGCCGGTCGTCCCAGAAAGCGGTGCGGCTGAGTTACCTGGAACAAGACATTTTTAACAGTCTGCTTCGGCGGAGGGTGCATTTTGCGCGCGCGCCGAGGGTAAGGGTAATTTTTGCCAAATTTCTGGGGCCATGCGATGCTTTTTCAACGATTGCCATTTTCCGCCCAACGGCGGACCCCTCCCGTCCGTTTCCCGTGCGCACAAGCCAGTGTGGCGGCTTCCCCCACTCGCCGGGACGCTCCGCCGGTTCGTCATCGTGTGCCCGCAACCCTTGCAGCGGGTNNATAGAAAGGCATCCCGCCACGGGATTAAGGCGGCCCCCACCGCTAAAAACGGTGAGGACCTGACCACAACGGCAACCGAGGTGCAATCATGGCTACTCACCGTCTACAGGATACGGGGTTCTCGCCCGAGTGGGCGTTCCAGTTAGCGCTCGACGTGCTGGATGCCGCAGAAGACCTGACGGCTCAACGCCGCCCGGCCACACCCAAAACCCTTACGCCGCTCCTGCGCGCCCGCGCTTCGGGACGCCGCCCAACCCTGCCGCAACTCCAAGCCGCCTTGACCCAGGTGACGCACTGGCGGGAGCAGGTTCTGACCCGCGATCTGCTGGCGCACCGGCGACAACTGCTTACGCTGCGCGCCCGTACCGAGGCCGAACTGAACCGCTTGAGTGAAGATGTCGCGTATCTGACGGTGATGGTGCGCGAGACCGATGCCGTGCTGCGCCAGAGTTGGCGTGCCCCGGACGATGCGGCGTGCGTGGAGCGATCCGGTCCCACCGCGGGTCCGCCGTCTGAAACGTGAAAGCGACGTCACCGAGGGCTGCCGCGTCGGCAAAATTCGCTATAATGGAGAAAAGTTCCATGTCGAGGTTAAACATCCTGATGAGCTAACGACCCACTACCCCAAAAAGATCAAACCCCCGAGCGATGAAGCCCAGGGGCAGAATGTGAGATCTTGAAGGATCGTCGCCTATCGATCCGCTAAGGACGACAATCAGAGCCTACTAACTACCTCTGATTATAGCGGTCATAGCGCAGCTTTCAAGACCCTCACAGGTGAAGTGTTGCCTTTAAAAAGGGAAATCCATGAAAGTGCAGACCCCTCGGCCGTCTGATCGGCCTCCCCTGGGCGCCGCTACCGCGTTCTATTCACCCCCTCTTTGCCCTTCTTCCCAACAGCTCCGAACCGCTTCGCAGCGAACGCTGCCGGAACAAGGTGCGAGCACCCGCTCCCCATCGATGGAGGAGCAGCCATGAATGCGGCACATCCTCCGAGCTTTAAATCCTGCTGGCAACGAGCCATTGGAGAGAGTGACTTACCTTCAGGCGTTCGTTGTGTCCTATGGGCAATTAGCATTCATTTCATGAATGAAGATGGCGGTCGTTGCTATCCAAGTATTAGCGACATCATGCGGGTCACTCAGTTATCGAATAAGCCTGTTGTGCAACACCTGAACCGTGCTGTAAAAGCGGGATGGTTAGAGCGTCGGCCTTTTGGCAAAGGCAAGGCGAATCGGCGTTGGAACTGTCAGGCTGTTATTCCGCAAGTGGAGAATCTACACGATCAAGACCCGGTGATAGTGGAGAATCTACACGATCAAGACCCGGTGATAGTGGA
>DKKJ01000061.1 GCA_002455175.1 Opitutaceae bacterium UBA6669 | reverse complement strand
GAAACCGCAGCGTAGTGGCATCAGTTTGGGGCACAGTCTGTATGGCATGCAGACCGTGCCTCTGACCGAAGCCGTGGCGCATTGCGCACGCTTGGGTTTCAAGAACGTCGAACTGATGGTCGATCCGGGAGCTCCTGCTGATCCCCGCACCTTTTCGAAGGCCGCGCGCCAAGCGTTACGTAGTCAACTGAAGNNACGCTCATGCGAAATCTTCGTCTGATTGAAGGGACCATGACCTCGGCTCAGAACGTGGAAGCCTTGAAAGAAGCGGCTCAACTGGCCCATGACCTTTCCCCGGATGCACCACCCCCGATTGAAACCGTGATGGGCGGCAAGCCTGATCAATGGGAAGCGTCGAAGGCGACGATGGCGGGGGCCTTGGCGGAGTGGACCGCTACCGTAGAGTCAGCCCAGGTGGACCTCTTGTTGAAGGCGCATGTTTTCATGGCCGTGAATACGCCGGAGAAATTACTCTGGCTGCTCGATCAAAAACCAAGTTCGCGGGTACACGTGACCTACGACTACAGCCATTTTCAGCCCCAGGACCTTTCGATNNTACGTCGCGTTCTTCCGGATGCTGCGTCGCACGGGCTATTCGGGTCCGGTGGTGGCGGAAGTGTCGTCCATGGTTTTTCGGCAACCGGGATATGACCCACTAGCCACGGCAGATAAGTGTTATCGTGTGCTGGCAGACGCCTTGAAGGCTTCGGCGGAACCGCCGAAGGCATCAGGCTGATAGGACCTACTCTCCTGAATTCCTTCGGGAGGTTTTCTCAACGCTTTCTTATTTTACCGCAGGACGATGAGGCGGGGACGCCTGATCGTGTGTGGTTGTGACCCTGTTTTGTCTCATGAGACCCCCAACGACTGAAAATGGCCGCCGTGCCATGGTGTTGATCACCGCATTTCTTGGCTGGATGTTCGATGGCCTGGAGATGGGAATTTTCCCGCTGATCGCTCGCCCGNNTCGGGCGCTGGATGGGCATTATCACCGCAGCTTTTCTTTTGGGGGCGGCGTTGGGTGGATTGGTGTTTGGTTGGTTGGGAGATAAAGTGGGACGGGTGCGAGCCATGGCGATGGCGATTCTTTGTTACTCTCTTTTCACTGGATTGGTTTATTTCGCCCAAACGCCNNGGGTTGCCTTGGTTGTTGAAGTCTGGCCGGAGAAGTATCGGCCCTTACTTGCCGGGGTAATCGGAGCGGCGGCGAATATCGGGTTCGCGCTGATTGCGGTCATCGGTCTTTTTATCCACGTCACTCCGGATTCGTGGCGGTGGGTGGTTTTGATCGGGGCAGCTCCTGCGGCTATCACGTTTGTCATCCGTTGGTTCGTGCCGGAGTCCGAGAAATGGCAGGAGGCATCGCGGGTATCCCCGGCGCGACCGGTGCGAGAGATTATGCGATCTGCTCCTCTCCGAAAAATGACGCTGCTTGGATCGGTCTTTGCGGGCATTGCGCTCATTGGTTCGTGGGGGTCGGTGCAGTGGTTGCCGCTTTGGGCGGATCAAATGGCGGGACCCTCGCAACCCACAGCCAAGGCGTACACACAGGCGCTAGGCGCGATCGGCTCGGTCGTCGGGTGTTTGCTGGGATCCTGGTTAGGCGGACGGTTTGGTCGGCGACCGGCGTATTTCATTCTTTGCCTAGCATCGTTGTTAAGCTGTGCCTGGCTTTTCCGAGGAGTGGACAGTTATGGAGGTCCTTTCCTCGCACTTTGCTTTATCGTCGGAACGTCCACGGCCGCCTTTTACGGTTNNTTACCGTTGTACCTGCCTGAGTTGTTCCCTACGCGAGTGCGTGCCACGGGGCAGGGCGTGGCATTTAATGCGGGACGTATTTTTGCTGCCGTCGCGGCGGTTCAAATGGGGACTCTGATGGGTGCATTTGGCGGCAGCTATGCCAAGGCCGGCGCGATTATCACGCTCATTTACCTCGTTGGCTTAGTCGTTATTTGGTTGGCACCCGAGACCAAGGGCCGACCGCTTCCTCAATAACCCTCCGGTTTCCCATGCCCTTCATCACTCCTGACCAGTTACAGAAAGACTACGATGTGGTCATCGTCGGCTCGGGTGCCGGTGGTGGACAGATGGCTTACACGCTCACGATGGCCGGAGNNGGCGAAAGTTCGACCCGACCTCGGAGTCGCCCAGGTTTCATCTGCCGAGCCACGCCCCGCTGCGGGGTATCAGCACTCCGGATAAACAGTATGGCTTTCACGACTGCTCGATTCAGAGTGGATGGACTATTCCGGGCGAGCCCTACACGCAGGCGAATGTCGAGCCGTCGCGGCAGTTTCGCTGGTGGCGCCAGCGGATGTTGGGAGGGCGCACCAATCACTGGGGACGGATCGCGCTGCGGAACGGGCCGTATGATTTCAAACCGTACTCGCGTCACGGAGTGGGATTTGATTGGCCGATCTCTTATGAGGACGTGGCTCCTTACTACGACAAAGTGGAGATGTTGGTGGGCGTATTTGGCACCAATGAGGGAATTGAAAACTCTCCGGATTCTTCGCCAGGCGTGCTCCTGCCTGCACCCAAACTCCGCGTGGGAGAATTGTACGCGCAGAAACACGGGAAAAAAGTAGGCGTATCGGTCGTTCCCATTCATCGCGCGGTCCTGAGTGCTCGTCAGGACGCAGAGACGATTCCCGCCAAGCTCCACCCGGGAAATCCGCGGGCTCAGCGTATCCTCGCCGAATCGATGCGCTCTCGCGCGGCGTGTTTTTGGGGGACGGATTGTCACCGCGGGTGCGCGATCAAAGCCGCCTATGATTCGACCTCTGTCCATCTCACGCCCGCGTTAGCCACGGGCAATCTGGACATTCTCTCCTTAGCGATGGCGAGGGAGGTGACACTGAACCCGCAAGGAAAAGCGTCTGGGGTCACGTTTATTGATAAACGAACGGGTCAGGAAGGACACGTGGCCGGAAAAGCGGTGGTGCTCGCTGCCGGTTCACAGGAGTCCGTGCGCCTCTTGTTGAACTCGAAATCCTCCCGTTTTCCGCAAGGGCTCGCCAATTCCAGCGGTAAGGTGGGCAAGTACCTCACCGACTCTGTTAGCAGCAGTTATGGCGCGCATATTCCTGCTTACGAGGGAATGCCTTTGCACAACGAAGATGGGGCCGGTGGTCCTCATGCTTATGTGCCCTGGACACTGCTGGCGGAGAACAAAGAGATGGGTTTAGGATTTCCGGGCGGTTAGATNNAATGAACACAGCAACGGGCTTTGACTGGTTGCATGGACGGGGTGGATACGCTTATGGCAAGGCGCTCAAAGAAGATGCGCGCCGCTACTACGGTTGTCGGCAGGGCTTTGGAGCCCAAGGCACGATGGTTCCGAATGACGATACGTTCTGCGAGCTCGACCCAAAGATGAAGGATCAATGGGGTATTCCGGTGCTTCGCTTCCACTGGAAGTGGTCGGATTTTGAACTGCGTCAGGTGCTCCATCAGCAAAAACTGATCGCAGAACTACTATCGGCCATGGGTGGAAAATTTTCCGGTCCTCCAGAGACCGCAGACGCATTGAAAGTCATTCGGGCGGGAGGGGCAGTCATTCACGAAGTAGGCGGTGCGATTATGGGTGAGCGGAGGCCAAACTCCGTCACCAATCGTTGGGGACAGACCTGGGATGTGAAAAACCTTTTCATGGCGGACGGAGCGCCATTCGCCAGCACCGCGGATAAGAATCCCACCTTGACCATCATGGCATTGGCCTGGCGGGCAGTTGATCACTTGATTGAAGAACGTCAGAAAGGAAACCTGTGATGAAACCTGAAACCCACTCACGTTCATTAACTCGGCGCGAAGCGATTCAGTGGATGCTCACGGCTAGTGCTTCTCTCGCAGTCAGTGATTCCCTCGGAGCCGCCGCTGCGGGAGCTCAGGGCGGACCAGCGGTCACGCCGCCGCGTGGTTACGGTTTGGATCCGGATATGGTTCGGGTGTACCAGCCCGGGGCACTCTGGCCGCTAACGTTCACACCGGAACAGCGGCGCACGGTGATCGCCTTGTGCGATGTCATTTTACCTGCGGATGAGACCTCTCCCGCAGCTTCCGCCGTAGGGGTGCCTGATTTTCTGGATGAATGGGTCAGTTCTCCTTATCCCGCTCAAGCACCCGACCGCAGCCTACTTTTGGAAGGCTTGGCGTGGGTGGAAGCTGAGTCGCAGCAACGCTTCGGCCGGGATTTTGCGGCTTTGGCTTCGCCCCAGCAGACTGCGATTTGTGATGACATTTGTCATCCGGGACGGGCCAAGCGCGAGCATGCGTCGGCGGTACGATTCTTTAAACGCTTCCGCGATCTCACCGCAGGCGGTTACTACACGACACCGGAAGGGATGAAGGCGATTGGATACCAGGGTAATGTCCCTCTCGCTGACTTTCCCGGACCTCCGATGGAGGCCTTGCGACACGTGGGCCTGGCTTAAACGGCAGGGGTGGGACGACCGTAGTAAAGGTGGTCCCGCATTTTTTGATCAGCGAGCGAGGGGTTGCGTTGTTGAAAGACTTTGACGAGTTGCTCGTGGAAGTCAGCAGGGTGGGGCGTCCGCTGATTCTTAAGCCAGCGCGTCGTCAGCAGGGTACGGATACCGGTGCGTTTCAGCGTCTCTTCCAGCATGGGATAACCCGTGCCGCGGGCCATCTTGAGATGGAAATCCAAGTGAAGAAGGCTTCCTTGATTTTCGTCATGACCGAATTCCTTCATCCAGCGATCAAGGGAGCGGGCTTCTTCGAGCAATTGTTTGAGACTATCGTCGGTGGCGTACTGGGAAAGGAGACGGGCGACGTGGCGCTCGATGGCCTCGCGCAGAACGAACTCCTGTTCGAGGCTGCGCTCGTCGAGGCTGATCACCCGTGTGCCGTACATTTCTTTGGTTTCGACCAGCCCATCCGTGAGCAAACGACCGAGAGCTTCGTTGACGATTGAGAGGCTCACCCCAAAGCGTTTCACCAGATCACGCCGGACCAAATGCTGTCCAGGCCTCAGCTCACCAGCAGTGATTGCCTGCTTCAATTCACTATAAACGCGTGAGGACTTGGTCTGAAACGTATCGGCGGTNNGAGGAAGTCCGCGGGTGTCAATGATCGTTCAAATCGACCGTGGCTCACTCCTGGGTGAGTGAATTATGCGGTGAGCTTGAGCCCCGCAACTCCAGCGCGAATGAGGCCGACGCAGAGCAGCCGTGGCAGTGTGGCGGGATCGCCCAAAAACAAAATCCCGCAGATGACGGTCCCCACGGCGCCAATTCCGGTCCATACGGCGTACGCAGTTCCGATCGGCAAGTGCTTCGCCGCGAGACCAAGCAGGAGAAAGCTCACGCCCAGTGCTGCCACCGTACCCACGGTGGGGAGAGGCCGGGTGAAGCCGTGCGTGTATTTTAGCCCGATCGCCCAGGCGATTTCAAAAAGACCAGCCAGAAAGAGAAGAAACCAAGACGTGCCCATGACAGAAATAAGTCTGCAGGGTCGTCCCTGGTGAGATGGGAAAGGCGAGGTCGTCCTCACCTACATCGCTGAACGGTTCTGCCCAGCGATCCGCGAACCCTGTGTCTTACGTGCGTTGGGTCAACTCTAAGATGGGTCTCGTTTGCACCCGTGCCAGTTCTCCTGGGGGGATATGGCGTTGAATGTCCGGTCACGTCTCCGACGCTTGCTGTATCCTTGAGATCAGGTGACTTGAGCTTCAGACCTTAGACGAGAATCGTTTCAAGGAGCGCAGGCGACTCCGCACGCTCCGCACAAGGCGCGGTGGTTCAGTCCCGTAGGCGGACCAAGCGCAATCGTATCGTTCTTAATTGAAAAAAGTTAAACAATTGAGGTCGCTCCGGGAGGAGAATTTCCACCTACGAGATTTCTTGAGACAATGTCTCATTTTGGCTTGAGCCCGCGTCGACCGCTCTCAAGATTGAGTCTCAAGAGCAGGAGGCCACGAAGGCCGATCTGCTTTATGACTACTAACAACCTTCGTTCTTCACTCACTGCGAGTTCCATGCCTTTGCTTGTTCAGACTCATTCTAGCCTGTGCCGCCATGCCGTGACGGACAGGTGGGAACATTGCCCAACGACCTCGGTGTCGCGCGACTTGAAGTGAGTTCAGAAACTCGAGCGACGAGGTCGCCCCGTGCAAAGGCCTTTTGGACCAAGCAGTTTTACCTCTGGCATTGGGTCAGCAGTGCATTGGCGCTGGTGGGAATGCTCTTTTTCGCGGTGACGGGGAGCACGCTAAATCACGCGGGACAGATCAGTGCGAAACCGCGGATTACGGAAAAGCGGCTGGTGCTCCCGCCGGAGTTGATCTCAGCGATTCAAGCCGGTCCGAAGAAGGAGACGCGGCAAGTCCTGCCTGACGCGGTGAGCGCATGGCTGGACAATCAGTTTAGCGTCACCGTGGGAGCTCGGCTGGCGCAATGGTCGGCGGATGAGGTCCACCTGGATCTGCCGCGTCCTGGCGGTGACGCTTGGCTCAACCTCGATCGGGAAACGGGCGAGGCGACGTACGAAGTAACGTCGTGGGGATTTATTTCCTACCTCAACGATCTCCACAAGGGCAGGCATACCGGGTTCGCCTGGTTCCTGTTTCTCGACGTTTTCTCGGTCGCTTGCGTCGTCTTTTGCCTGACGGGATTGGCCTTGTTGTGGGTGCATTCCCGGCGCCGTCCCATGACGTGGCCCGTGGTGATCGCGGGACTCCTGCTGCCAGTCCTCGTACTGATTGTATTCGTTCATTCATGACATCTTTTTCTCTATGAATCACAAACTAGCCCTGCTTCTGCCCACGCTGGCTGCTCCGGTGCTGTCGGCCGGAGACCTGCGGGTCACCATTGAGATTCCGCGTCTGAACNNATACGTCGCGGCTTGGATCGCCACGCCTGATCAGTCTGTGGCGACTCAGCTGACGGTGTGGTACGACGTCGACATGAAAAATGACGAGGGCACGACGTGGCTGAAAGACCTGCGTCAATGGTGGCGTCGGGCCGGGAGAACGCTCACGCTTCCGATTGATGGTGTTACCGGGCCTACGCGTGCAGCGGGCGAGCACGCCTTGGTTTTCAAAGCTGATTCCGCGCCGCTCGCGAAGCTGACTCCCGGCGATTATCAATTGGTCGTCGAAGCCGCTCGCGAAGTCGGGGGCCGCGAAATCGTCACCATCCCGTTCACGTGGACGGGCGATGCTCGGCTCAGACTCGAAGCAAAAGGTGAAACCGAACTGGGGCGGGTCAGCCTCGAAACTGTTCCCCAATAACTCCGCACGCTCTCTGATTATGAAAACGTCTCTGCTCAAAACACTCGCGGTCGCAGCACTGGGCTGCACCACCCTCACGGTTGCTCACGCGCACCGCGCTTGGATCTTGGCCTCGACCACGGTCCTCTCGGGCGAAGATCAGTGGATCTCGGTGGACGCCGCGATTTCTAATGATCTTTTTTTCCCAAACCACTTTCCGATGCAATTGACCTCGCTCACGGTCCTCGCGCCGGGGGGAGGAAAAGCGGAGCTGCAGAATTCCAGTCAGGGAAAAATTCGTAGCACCTTTGATCTGAATTTGGACAAACCGGGAACTTATAAAATCGTCAGCGCGCGCACTGGCCTCATGGCATCGTATAAAGAAAACGGTGAGAANNGCAACCATCGTGACCTCGGGGGCGCCTTCCACCGACGTCCTCAAACCCACAGGAGAAGGCCTGGAGTTGCAGGTTAAAGGAACTCATCCCAATGACATCTTTACGGACGAAGACGTCACCCTCGGGCTGCTCCTCAATGGTGAACCCGCCGCTGGTGTTGAAGTGACGGTGGTGAAGGGTGATGACCGGTTCCGCAAACAGGTCGATGAGCTTAAAATCAAGACGGATGCGGCCGGGCTTTTTACTCTCAAACTGAAGGAGGCGGGTCGCTATTGGTTGAACGCGAGCGTGCGCCAAGAGGGCGGAACGTGGGAAGGTTTACCCGTGCGCAAATCGGCCAGCTACGTGCTAACGTTTGAGGCCCTGCCACAGTGAGACGGTAACCGAGGAACGCCTACATGCGGACGGCGGTCATTCCAGAACGTCGCGTTCTCCTTCCGACGCAGGTGACGCGAGCACAGCTCCATGGGCTGGGCTCGTCGCTCACGATGGTAACTGCTGAGGGCGCGACCATGGGAACCTATTGGGCGCTGAAAGCGTTGGTCCCGGATCAGGACGGACGGGCCCGCTGCACGCACTGCGTGCAAGCGGCCTTCGATCATGTGGTTCGCCAGATGAGCGGGTGGAGTGCGACCTCGGATCTCACCCGATTCAATCAGGCTCCGGCCGGAACGTGGCATTCCCTTCCCGCCGATTTTTTTCGTGTCTTGCAACGGGCCTGTGAGTTGGCGGAAGACAGCCAAGGCGCCTACGATCCGACCGTGGGCGAGGTCGTGGACCTCCTCGGATTTGGGCCTCGCGGCCCTGACGTCACGCTGGATGAGCCTGCGCTCCACAATGCGCGCCGACGCGTGGGATGGAAAGCGCTTCGCCTGGATCCTGAGAACCAGCGAGCATTTCAGGCTGGCGGCGTGTGCGTAGACCTTTCTTCCATCGCCAAAGGCTATGCGGTAGATTTGGCGGCCGATGCGCTGATGGCCGCAGGCGTGGACAATTTCTTGCTGGAAATAGGAGGCGAGGTTCGGGCACGCGGCTGCAAACCCGATGGGCAACCTTGGTGGTGCTGGGTGGAGCGTCCGCCGGCAGGACCGGATGTGGAAGCGCTACCGGAAACGGTGGTTGGTCTTTGTGATGGCGCCTTGGCTACTTCAGGTTCGTACCGCCGTTATCGCGACGCGAGGGGCAGGCGGTGGAGTCATCTAATCGACCCACGAACCGGCGAGAGCCTGTCCGATGATTTGGTGAGTGTTTCCGTGTTTGCGCCCTCCTGTATGGATGCGGACGGATACGCGACCGTTCTTTACGTGCTGGGAGTGGAGGAGGGATTCCGCTGGGCGACGGCGCGAAATGTGGCGGCTCTCTTTGTTTTTCGGAGCGCAAAGGGATTGGCAGAGCGGGGGACCCCGGCGTGGAATGCCATGGGGGAGTGATCGAGTGCCCTTTGAAGGTGGCTTGCTCAGAGCTTTTCTCGCGGTGGTGAGCGGCGAGAGGCGGAGTTCGTCTCAGTCGCCGAAGACGATCTTTCATTTTTGTCACTGACCGTGGGCGAGACCTCGTCCAGGCTGGTGCGATGAGGCAATTGATCTCGGCGTGGCGTGACTACGCCCAAAGAGAACGTCTGCAGCCCGATATTGCTCGGGCCGTTCGTTGCATCTTTGCCTTTATGGGTCCGCTGCTGGCGGCGCATTTCTGGAAGCTGCCCATCGAGCCGCTTTTCGCCGCGATTGCGGCGCAGAACATTGCCATGATGGATGTGCGCGGAGCGTATCCCGTGCGGCTGAGTTTGTTCGGAGGGGCGTTGGTGGCACTGGCGGGATTTGGTTGGCTAGGCACGCTTGTGGGGGATAGCCTGCTAGGTTCCTTGGCGGGTGTGCTTCTTCTGATGCTGGCGACCGGAGTATCGCGTCATCTCAGTGCAGAATACGGTCCATCGGTGGCGATGTGCGCGGCACTTCTTTTTCTCATCGCTTTAGCGCATCCAGGAGGGCCAACGGCCGCTTATTCCCACTTGGTGTCGGCGTTGGTGGGTGGAGCCTGGGGCGTTGTCATCCAGGTGTGCATCTGGCCCTTTCGGGCGGAGCATCCGAGACGCCGCGACGTTGCGGACAGCTGGCTTGCGGTGTCTGAGCTCGTTGCGGGCATGAGTGACCAGGAAGGGGAGTCGTCAGGAGACCGAGAACGCCGCCTGATTGAGCGACAAGGAGCGTTGCGCACCGCGTTGGATCATGCCACGGCGACGCTGGCGCTGGTGCCGCGCCGGCATCACGAGCGTTTCCGAACACTGGGGAATCTGAATGTTCTGGCGGCGCGTTTGGCGACGCGGATCGTGGTGTTGAATCATTCCCTCGATGCGCTCCGGGAGCATCTCCGGTCGGCGTCACTTGCGCCGCTGCTTTCGCCAGTCTTGGCATCCCTGGCGAATACCAGTCGAGCCTTGGCGCTGACCCTAGTCTCACGGCAACCTGCACACTTTGCTACCTTCGAAGTTCGGTTAAAACGCGTGGAGAATCTGGTGACGTCCTTGGAAGATCGGATCAGCACGCAGACCGCAGGTTCCCAGGATAGTGTGCAGCTGACCTTCATTCTCGGACAGCTCATCACAGTGTTGAGAGAGTCTGCGGAGGAACTGCGCGTCACGGTGGACCGCAAGCATGAGCAGGGAGCGTTTTCGTTTGAGCTTTTAGACCTGCAAACCTGGTCCTTAAGGCCATTGGCCTCCGCGTTGAATCTGACATGGCGTGTGAATCCGACCCTGTTGCGCTTTCTGGCCCGGGCCACTGTACTCCAATTATTGGGAGTTGGACTGTTTCAATTTTTCCATTTGGAGCGAGGTTACTGGCTGCCATTGACCATGTTCGTCGTTTTGCAGCCGGAATATGGGGCCACCCGGCAGCGTGCCGCGCAGCGCACTCTANNCACTCTAGGAACCCTCGCGGGAAGCGCTGTGGCGAGTGGACTTTTGTTTTTGCCGCTGCCTCCGACGCTTTCTCTCGTGGCCATGACGTTAACCATTGCGGGTTTTGCTTTTTGGATACGGCGGAATTATGCCATCGCCGTCTTTTTTATCACCCTGTTCGTCGTGTTGATGACGGAGACGTTTGCTCCCGTGACGCTTGCTTTCACGGTGGAGCGCTTGGCGGCAACGGCAGCCGGAGGCGCCTTGGCCATGCTCGCCGCCTTTTTGTTCTGGCCCGTCTGGGAACGCGATCAGTTTCCCCGTTATCTCTATGCTGCTTTGCTCGGAAATAAGGATTATTTGAAGACACTCTTCGCTCGCCTTCGCGAAGGTGGGAGCTACGACGCTGGAGTGATCGAGGCTAAGCGCTCCGCAGAGCTGGCCAATAGCCAAGTCTTCACGTCGCTTCAACGCATGGCGGTGGATCCCAAGCACCAGCAGCGCCATCCCGAACAAGCGGCGGCGTTGGCTAACGGCAATCAACGCCTGACGCGCGCGTTCACGGCAATTGCGGTGACGCTCTCTCCTGGCAGCGTCCGAGAGGACTCCTTTCTTTCCCGTTTCGAATCCTTGGCTACCGACGTCCTAGAAACCTTGGCGGGAGGTGTAGTAGGTCATCCAACTCCTGACAAATGGCGCGCTCGGCTCGTGGAACTGCGCTCCCAATTGAACCAAATTGCTCTCCCCACGCGCGAACTTGCCACCACGCCGTCGGCTCATGCGTTGGTGAGCGAATTAGCTCGGAGCGTGGCAGAGCTGAGTGCAATGGTGCTCGCGGCAGAGAAATCTGTCGGTGGGCTTGAGACGCCTACCGAGGAGAGGGGCCAGGCACTTCCAGTCAGTGCCTAACTACGGTTGCTTCCTCGTTGCTCACTCCCTTCACCTTCTGCTTAATCGCCCCTGCCGCTTTGTAACTTGCCACAACCGATAAACCGCGCCTTGCCCCCGATCTTCATGGAAAACCCGGCTACTCCTCCCGCCTTCGATCAGGAACTCCTGTATCTCTACGACTATTACGCGCATGGGCAGATCGATCGTCGCACCTTTCTTGACCGTGCCGCGAAATTTGCCGTTGGTGGCTTAACCGCCGCCGCCCTGCTTGAGATGCTCAGTCCGCGCTATATCCTCGCTGCTCAAGTCACTCCAGACGATGCGCGTATTCGCACTGGGTATGAGCTCTATTCGTCTCCAGCGGGCGGAGGTGAAATGAGGGGCTATCTCTGTCGCCCAGCAAACGCTGCCGGAAAGCTTCCCGGTGTGCTCGTGGTGCATGAAAATCGCGGGCTAAATCCGTATGTTGAGGATGTCACGCGACGCGTGGCGCTGGCAGGCTTTCTCGCCTTTGCGCCCGATGCGTTGTATCCGGTGGGTGGTTATCCGGGAAATGATGATCAAGGCAGAGAGCTGCAGGCAAAGCGTGACCGGAACCAAATCACAGAGGATTTTGTGGCGGGTATNNTATGAACCATCTGCATGCACACCCGTTGTGTAACGGCAAAACAGGTGTGACGGGCTTCTGCTTCGGTGGCGGCATGGCTAATACCCTGGCCTTCCGTTTACCTGAGAAGGTGTTGGCGGCCGTGCCATACTACGGGGGGCAGCCGCCGGTAGCTGAAGTGCCTAAGATCAAAGGGGCCTTGCTGCTGCACTTCGCAGAAATGGACACGCGAGTGAACGNNAGCATCTGGTACCTGAGTAACGACGCAGTTATGCGGTGAACATGGTGGCGCGACCGTTTTTCCGAGGGGGAGCTTTTGTTTGGCGGTGCTTCTCTCCTGCTCGGGGTATGATCGCCTCGTCAAGCGGTTGCGAAGAGAGCGGTGACGCGCAATGGAGTAGAGGCGACAAAGTGGTCACACAGATGAAACGATGCTGGGCAGGGCTGCTGGGAACTGCTACGTCTTGAGCGATGCCCCTTTCCCCTGACGATCCGGCTTCTCGTCCGGCGCCTGTTGAGTCTTCGCTTCCTGCTACCGCTGTCCCTACCCGGGTTCGGCACAAGGTCGTGGGTTTTATGCTCCTGCTGGGGGGCATCNNTATCGCCACGCTGGCGCCGGAAATCATGCGTGACCTCTCGCTCTCCAAGGAGCAGATGAGCTGGGTGTACAGCGCGTTCGCACTGTCCTATGCCGCGTTTGAAATTCCCACGGCATGGTGGGCGGATCGGCAGGGCACCCGCCGGGTACTGGCGCGGATTGTAGTGTGGTGGTCCGCCTTCACGGTGCTCACGGGTGCAGCCTTCAATCTGGCTTCGCTCATCGTCGCGCGGTTCCTCTTTGGTGCGGGCGAGGCGGGTGCTTGGCCGAGTGTAGCTCGAACCTTTTCGCGGTGGATACCGTTTGCCGAGCGAGGACGCGTGCAGGGAATTTTTTTCGCGGGGGCGCATTTGGTCGGGGGGGTGACTCCGATGCTCGTCCTGGCGATCACGCCCTTTCTTGGTTGGCGTTGGGTATTTGCGGTCTTCGGTCTGCTCGGAGTGGTCTGGGCGGTGGGGTGGTACCGTTGGTTTCGCGATGAGCCGGCGGAACACCCGCAGGTCAATGAAGCGGAACGACTCAAAATCGAGGCCGGGCGATTGCCAGATGCGGGACACGATGTGGGGTGGGCTTACTGGAAAAAACTCCTGACGCATCCCAATACTCTGCCGCTCTGTCTGATGTATATTCCGAACAGTTTTGCGTTTTATTTCTGTATCACCTGGTTGCCGACATACCTGCAGGAGCGGCATGGGTTTGATACCAAATCGATCGGGTTTTTCGCCGGACTTCCGTTGGTATTGAGTGTGGTGGGAGATCTTTTTGGCGGGGTGGTCTGTGACTACGCGGTCAGACGGTTTGGCGTCCGCATTGGTCGCGCAGGTGTGGGAGCAGCCTCGTATGCGGTGGCGGGAGCCGCCATGTACTTCGCGGCGACTGCGGATAATGCTATCCTCGCGGGATGCCTTTTCTCAGTCGCGTTGGCTGCGAGTATGTTCATGCTCGCTCCCGCGTGGACCACCGCGATTGACATTGGAGGTAAACACGCGGGAGTCGTCAGTGCGGCGATGAACACTGCGGGTCAGGTGGGGGGCATTCTCAGTCCCTTGATGGTCACCTACGCACTCAAAGCCACGGGTGACTGGAATGTGCCCCTGTTTGTCATTGCCGGTCTCTTTGGCATGGGCGCCCTGTGTTGGTGCGTCATCAATCCGCGCAAACGAATTTTTGAGTGATCCGGCACTTCGCTCCGGCTTCGTTTTCTTCGTTCGCTCGCCCCCATTCCTTCTCATAGCTATGTTTGGATTTCTTTCGAAATTACGTGGTACCGGGTCAGTGGCTGTTTTTGCTCTGCTCTACCTACCACTCCTTCCTGGACAGACGGCTCCGTCTGCCAACACCGGCTGGCGACCGCTCTTCGATGGAAAGTCGTTGGCCGGATGGACGACTTATTTGGCCAAGCCTCATGCCTCGGTGCAAATTCCAGGGGAGCCGCGGAACGCCAAGGGTGAGTATTTAGGGCCGATTGGAGAGCACCGCGACCCGACGCAGGTCTTTGGCGTCGTCACACTCGATGGAGAGAACGTTATTCGTATTTCCGGAGAAATTTTTGGCGCCATCACGACCACAGAGAGTTTTTCCAACTACCGAGTGAGGTTGGAAATGCGCTGGGGTGAAAAGAAATGGGAGCCTCGACTAAAATTGCGCCGGGACAGCGGATTACTGTACCACGCGCATGGTCCGCAGGGCGCAGAAGGTGCCTGGATGAAATCGATCGAGACCCAAATCCAGGAACACGATTGCGGAGATCTTTGGGCGGTGGGCGCGCAAGCGACGGCGCGCTCCGTGCCAATGGGAGAAAAAGACCGCATCTACGATCCTAACGGTGAACCCTTCGTTTTTGGCATACCCAAACAACTCAGACGCTGTGTTAAAGAAGCCGATCACGAGAAACCGCACGGACAGTGGAATGAGATCGAGGTGGTCTGTTTCGGCGATCGCAGCTGGCATCTGGTGAATGGGAAGGTGGTGCTACGTCTTACCGACCTGCGGAGTCGCCTGGATGGAGTCATTGCCCCTCTTCAAGAAGGACAGCTTCAGATCCAGTCCGAAGGAGCTGAGCTCTATGTTAGGAAGGTGGAGATTCTTCCTCTGGCCACCTTGCCGGTTGAATTTATCGACTAGGCGACTCGCGCGCAGCCAGAGTGGCTGCGGTGATTCCTTAATAGGCTGCTAATCGCCATTCGACTTCAGTAATCTATTCTCTGCCTAAGCATTGTCCCGACCTGAAAGCGTTCCGATCAACCTGAGAGACGAGGCCTGGGGCGCATGACGCCGATTTGTCGCTCGCGCTCTCTGGGGGATAGCGGCTTGATTCGGGGGATGCCCTCATTACCTCGTGTGTGGTTGTGGATTGTTGCGTGCCCNNAGCTGACTGGATCAGCCGATTTATCGCGATTGGCGGACTTCAAAGCCGCGGGACCTAACTGGAAAGACGCCGGAGGGTTGAAAGGAAATCCACGTGAGGAGGCGGGGCTTCTGATCAACGACGGTGTGGGAATGGTCGTGAATCAACCGGCAGCAGGAGCCAAAAGCGATCTTTTCACGGAGTGGGAGCACGCGGACCTGGAGCTGGAGGGAGAGTTTCTTTTGCCGAAAGGCTCCAACTCCGGGATCTATTTCATGGGTCGGTATGNNCGTGTTCGATAGCTGGGGTAAGCGCACTCCTGGCGAACATGATTTGGGAGCGCTTTATCCGCGTTGGGATGCAGCCCGAGGTAAAGGTCAAGAGTCGTTTGACGGAGTGCCTCCGCGGGCGAACGCTTCGCGCGCTCCCGGTCTTTGGCAGCAGGTGCGCATTGTCTTTCGCGCGCCCCGCTTCGACGACCAAGGTAAAAAGATCGCTGATGCCCGATTTGAGCGTGTGGAGTTGAACGGATATCCTGTGTTGATCGATGTCGTGGCGACTGGACCCACGCGGTCGGGTCGCTTCACCGATGAAGCCGCGCAAGGGCCCTTGATGATTCAAGGAAGCCACGGTCCCGTAGCGTTGCGGGGCTTGCGTGCCCGTGTGCCGAAGCCGCTTGTAGCCGCTGCGAAAGGAACACCGTCGCGTCCTTCGCCCGCACCGATTCTCCTTTCCGCGAGTGACCGAGTACGCGTGCAACGTGGCTTCGTTCCCTTTGAACCCTACAAGCGCCTTTACGCGTGCTCCGTGGCCACGCCTGAAGGCGTCCATTATGCGTTTGATCTTGAGACCTTCTCGTTGCTGCGAGTCTGGCGAGGCGAGTTTCTCGACACGACGGAGATGTGGGAGGGACGCGGCATCAGCCAATTGGCGAAGCCGACAGGACCCGCGTTGACCCTCAGCGGCGCGCCGGGTGTCGCCTTGCTCGAGTCAGCCGAGACGAATGGCTGGCCGGCGCGACCCGATCCTTTGTATGTTTCTGAAGGATACCGATTGGAGTCGGATGGAACACCGGTGTTCCGTGCTAGCNNTCTCGCTGAGGCTGAAGAAATCACCGCCGCGGTGGGTGAAGCTGGAACGCGCTTTATCGTCGGTGACCGTCAGTGCTACCTAGATTTTCCAGAGAAAAGTCCTCACACGCCGCGGGTTCTCTCCCGTGGCGGCCGGCAGTGGCTCGTGGTGCCTTTGACTAAGACCACGTTCGAACAACCCATTTCCTATTCGCTCGTTTGGTAGTCTGATTATGAAACCCCTCCTTGCTGTNNGCGTTGAACGTTTCGCGCCGCCAAATTTTTCGCTCATTGAGCGCGAAGAGCGGTATTGGAAACGGACGTCGTTGCCCATCCCTGAGTCGGTGGTACTGGAAGTGAGCGGAATTCTCCCCGTTGCCGGCCAGCGACTCTTGGTCGTGACGCGTCGCGGCGAGGTGTACTGGGTAGATGGTGCTTACGCGGCCCAGCCCAAGCCGACTTTCACGCTGTTCGCTTCCGGGCTGCATGAGCCCTTGGGAATCACGGCAGCTCCTGGAGGAGGATACTACATTGCTCAACGTCAGGAAATCACCCACCTCGTCGATCGCGATGGCGATGGGCGTGCGGACGAGTTCACGACCGTCTGTACCTTTCCGCTCAATGGTAACTATCACGAATACGCATTTGGCCCGGTCATGGCGCCGAATGGCAATTTGCGGGTCACGCTGAATGTGGGTTTCGGCAGTCCTACGCAGAGCTCGGTTCCCTGGCGCGGGTGGGCGATGGAAGTGACACCGGACGGCCAGATGATTCCTGTCGCGGCAGGCCTGCGTTCACCCGCCGACCACATCGTCACGTCCGAGGGACTCTGGCTATTTTCCGAAAATCAGGGGGAATGGGTCGGATCCGGCCGGATTTCAGAGATTCAACCCGGTGATTTTTTTGGACATCCGGCTTCTCTAGCGTGGTCCAAACTTCCGGGATCGACAGTGGCTTTGCGACCCGAAGATGTTTCCAAAACGGGACAGCCCATGCAGGAGGTGCTCCGTTCAATGCCGGGCTTGAAGCGGCCGGCGGTCTGGCTGCCGCATACCGTGTTTGGAATTTCGACGGCGGGCATGATTGAGGACCGTTCGGACGGCAAATTTGGGCCCTTTGCCGGACAAATTTTTGTGGGCGACCAGGGGCAGAGCAAAGTGATGCGCGTCTCGCTCGAGAAAGTAAGGGGGGTATGGCAGGGGGCCGCGTATAGCTTCAAGGAGGGGTTCANNGACTCACGATGGGTGAGAACGGCGTGATGTTCGCTGGCGAAACGGCGCGCGGTTGGGGTTCAGTGGGCCCCAAACCTTACGGACTCGAAAAAGTCGAATGGACCGGAAAGGTGCCCTTCGAGATTCAGGAGATTGTCGCGCAGCCAGATGGTTTTATTTTACGTTTTACGCACCCGGTCGATCCACTCTCGGCAGAAAATCCTGCAAACTATTCGGTGGCTGGGTTCACCTATAAATACCATTCGACGTACGGAAGCGCGCCTGTCAACCGACTGTCGTGCCCCATTCGCCGGGTCGAGGTGTCAGCTGACCGCCGGAGCGTTCGTATCGGCGCGATTTGCTTACGGGAAGGCTATGTACACGAAATCAAGGCACTGGGCGTTCGGTCGGCAGGCGAGGGTGAAGGTCTGGTGCATCCGGTGGCCTACTACACGTTGAACGAGATCCCTGAAGGGGAGCGGTTGATTCCGGTGGAGACACGAGAGCCTGAGTTCTGCGTGCCTTTGGTTCCGCCCTCGGCGATGCAGTCGACGAAGAAGCATCCGACCGAAGCACCCGCGGATTGGAAGCGTCGCGACGGTGAGCGTGCGCTCGTCTTGGGAACACGGCCGGGGATGAAATTTGACCAGGAGGAGCTTGTGGTGACCGCAGGGGAGACGATCCAATTCGTCTTCCGTAATTCAGACGACATGTTGCACAACGTGGTGATCTGGTGTCCCGGCACTGGGCAGGCTGTCGGCGCTGCCGCGATGGCGATGGGTATTGACGGGCCGGCCAACAACTATGTGCCGGAAAGTGACGATGTGCTTTATCACACCGCGCTTACTCAACCCGAGAGCACGGAGCGGATCTTCTTCACGGCTCCCGAACAGCCCGGGGACTATGACTATATCTGCAGCTTCCCCGGACACGCGGGCATCATGAAAGGTATCCTTCGTGTGCGTGCGCGCTGAGTTATTTTCGACGGCTCTTTCCTACTATGAGATTTCGACCCGCGGCTTGGAGGTTGGTTTTGGCGGTTGGAGGATTTGGCGTGAACGCGGCTTCGGCCGCACCTGATAGGGCGGTTAAGCCCTTCTTCGAGCCGAATTTTCCCTTCTTTCAGAGCCAGGTGGAGGTGGCTCCGCGCACGAGCGAAACGATTCCGGATGGCAATTTTGTGGTGCGGGGCATCATCATCCCGTTGGCGTCAGGGGAGGTGTTGCTCTTCGATCAAGAGCTCCTTCGCGTTGCTGCGGTATGGGAGCGGGCGGCGGAGGCCCCGCCGATCACGCTGCGCACGATGGCGCAGATTTCTTATGATGACGGACTCAAAAAGGCGTCAGGGGTACATCCCACCCCGACTGGGCCGTTAGTCATGGCGACACCGCAGCATCCCGGTGTCGCCAGCTCACTGGCGGATTTGTTCAACGATCCTCGTATCTCTTACCCGGGCGATGCCGGCCGCGGGCCGCTCCCTCCTACGCAGGCTCGTTTTTTGGGCGTGGAGCTCGCGGATAACGTGCCGATTTTACACTACACGGTAGGGAAAACAGAGATACTCGAGTGGCATGAGAGCCAAGGGAGTACGGGCGGTGCGGACTTTGTTCGTCATTGGGAGGTAGGACCTGCTGCTGAACCGGTCGGCTTTGCTCTCGGTCGTGCATCGGCGGGAGCATGGCAGTTGAAAACACCCGGGTTGGCTACAGTGGTTTCGGAAAGTACAGAGAAGACTCCACAGGCACTTCAGGTCCGTTCCCTCACGCCCGGATTCACTCTTTAGGTCATCGAAGGCGAACTCGTGGCGTGGTTGCAACTGAGCGTGCAGCGTCAGCGAGTCTCCGTGGTTTGGGAAATTGGATTGCACGGTGATCGGTCGCTGGAAAAAACGCCGCCTACTCCGTCGCGCCATACGATGCGGAGATGGCCGGAGCAGGTGCGGAGCGCGGTAGAACGAGCGATCGCCGAGCAGAATGGACTTCAGCTCGATTATATTGCCACGCCCGATGAAAATCCGTGGGGACGGCGGGTTCGGGTGGCTGATATCGCCTTCCTTACTTCGGACCGAGCGGCTGTCGTAACGTACGATGGCGACGTTTGGCTCGTGGACGGTTTAGCCGGAGAGGATCTCTCAGACGTACGGTGGCAGCGGTTTGCCTCAGGTCTGCATGAATCTCTCGCGGTGGTGGCTGTGGAAGGCGTGATTCAGGTGGCGACCAAAAATGGGGTGATTCGTTTGTACGACCGCGACGGCAACGGTGAGGCGGATTGGTATGAGAATTTCAATGACCAACTCCTCCAGAGCCAGACGACGCGCTCGTTTCCTCTGGATATGGCGCTCGGTCCTGACGGTTCGACCTATTTGACCCAAGGAGGCATTGTCGATCGAGGTGGGATTGGTTCAGGTGGGGCTGGCACGCCGCACACCGGAGCGATTGTAAAACTATCTCCCGACGGAAAGACGCTTACGCTGGTGGCGTCAGGAGCTCGTGAACCCTTCGTGGCCGTCAATCCTCGCACCGGAGGCGTCACGGCGACTGACCAGCAAGGTCATTTTATTCCTTCTTCCGTCGTCTATCAGGTTCACGAAGGAGATTTTTTTGGATTTCCCGAACCGACGCCGGCCAAGCTCACTCCTCCTTTGGTTTGGATACCTCATGAACTCGATACGTCTTCCAGCTCTCAGCTCTGGATTGAAGGAAAGGGGATGGGCGTTTGGGCGGGCCGACTGCTTCATCTTTCCTACGGGACAGGTCGTCTTTTTATCATCACTCCCGACCTGAAGGCTCCGCTTCCGCAGGGAACAGCTATTCCGTTGGACCTAAAAACGGAAGTGCCCTTGTTGCACGCGCGGATGCATCCTTCAGGTCAGGCGGTCTATCTCGCCGGATTTTCTATTTATGGTACTCGAGTGGCTCNNCGGCTACGCCCGGGGCCGAGTCCCACCAGAACTGCGGTATCCGCACGAACCGTACGCGACGGTATCATCTTGGAGTTCGCTCATCCTCTAGATCCGGCCTCATTGATTCCGGAACAGGTGCAATTGCGAGTTTGGAATTATCAACGGAGCGCTGCGTATGGGAGTGGTCGGTATGCGATGGATGGGACACCTGGCGCGACGCGCCTCGGAGCTGCGCAAGTCGTGCTTTCGCGTGATCAGCACTCGGTCTTTGTTCACATTCCGGGACTTCCCAAAGCGATGCAGCTTGAGGTGCGACATGAGTTTCGATTCGCGTCCGGATCCCCGGCGCGCGGCAGTGTCTATGCCACCGTGCATCAAGCTCAGGAGGCGACAGAGGCTTTAGCCGGGTTCCCTCCGCTGGACCTTTCGCTGAGAGCGGTGGCCCTCGCCGCTGAAAAAGAAGTTCCTGCAACAAGCGCGGCAGGAAAGACCGTGGCCGAAAGTTTCGGGTGCCTTGCGTGCCACTCCGTAGACGGTTCTATCGAAGGGAAAGTGGGACCCACGTGGAAAGGACTCTTTGGAGCCGACCGGATTTCGTTCGAGGGGACGCGCGACGTGGCTGATGAATCCTATTTGCGAGATCGCATCTTGGATCCCCAGCAACGCCGCTCTAAAGTGGCTCAGATCGAGATGCCAAGCTTTCGCGGTGTCCTGAGCGAGCAGCAGATCGAATCACTTATTCTCTACATCAAGAGTTTGGCTGGACGGTCGCCTGGCTCGGGCCGCGCGAATTGAGCGATTGGTTAACTAATGCAAGTGCCTGCGGGGAAATCAAGGTGAGTGCTCTAGGGAAACTTCCGGGCAAGTATGGGCCGATTCACCGGATGTACAGCAGGTCGCCGCGCCGCTAGACTCGTCTGACGATGCGATTAGCCCAGAGGCTGCCTGACAGCTTACTTACCGTTTTAAAGGACGTTGCAGAGATTGCTCGAGTACGGTCTTATCGAGATCACGTCCTCATCATATTGTCAGCCACGCCGGCGAACTTTGTGGGATGAAAACCCGTTTTCTGGCTGAAGGAGATTGCGAGACCCAGCACTCCGGATCGGGAGCGGTCGGATTTTCGTTTTTCACCGGACGTGATCCGGGCGACGCCGGGGACGTGAGCGTCGCCGAAAGTCATGGTTTGGACCGGGACGAGATTTCGCTTCCAGAGTGGGTCGAAGAAGGGGAACGGTCGCTGACCGAGTTTGCTGAGTTCTACAAGTTGGCTGATCGGGTAGAAAGCGGGCTGCTCAATGCTCTGCTCATGCTCCAGTCGGCTTTGCTTTCCTTGAAGGCCTCTCCTGAAGGTTCGATGCCGGTCGATCCTGAGCCTTGGGATGAGCCGTGGAGAGAGATCGGCGAAGACTACCGCCGCCTTTGTGGCCTCTTGATGGGCGGAAAAACCTTTAGTCGACTGGATGTTCTCGAGCAGGCTCGAATGCGGATGCGCCTTGAGGCTTGAGGCCGGGAACCCTTGCGAGACCCGTTCTTCTGGAACGCAGTTTAGGAGGAGGGCGAGTTGCCTCCAGAGATCAGTGGACTGGCAGGCACTTGCTTCTGACCGGGGAAGACCCAACTGGCGAGGTAGCCGGTGCCTGCGCAGACGACGATTCCTACCATTGCGTACAGGTAAACGTGAAGCGATGTGTACGATTGCACCCAATACAGACAGAGAATGCTTGCCATGATGCCAATGACGGCGCCCGCGGTGTTGGCTCGGCGAGAGAGCATGCCGAGGAGAAAAAGCCCGCACAGGCCGCTAGCGGTCAAACCGATGATCCGTTGATACGTGTCGAAAGCGGATTCGATGCCCACCAAAGCGAGGACAATCGCCAGCCCTATGGCGAGGATGCCTAACGCCAGAGTAAGGAAACGCGCGGTGCGCAGCCAGAAAAGGTCACTGCGTGGCCGACCGAGTCGTTGAAAAAAGTCCGTGACGAGCACGGTGGCGGTGCTGTTGAGGGCGGTCGAAAGCGCGGATTGTGCGGCGGCAAAGATACCAGCCACTACGACACCGGCTACGCCTGCGGGGAGTTCTCGTGCGATGAAAAAGGGCAGAATCGCGTCGTTGCCAGGGAGGCCTTCGAGAGCGGCCGGTTGTTTTTGATAGTAAACAAAGAGTGCGGTGCCCACTAACAGGAACATGAGCGTGTTGATCATGGCCAGAAAACCATTGGTCATAATGGCGCGACTGCAGCGTTTGAGGTCCTGGGTGGTGGCGTAGCGTTGGGTGAAGCTTTGATCTGAGAGGTAAGGGATGATTTGCGAAAAGAGGCTGCCGACTAAAACGACCCAGAAGACGTCGCGGGAAACGTCGCTCGAGAATTCAGCCATTCGAAACTTTTCGTGCAGAGAAGCGAAGGCCACGAATTCACCGACGCCCCCATCGAGACGCGTCATGATCAGGACAAAACTGAGCACCATGGCTCCAACGAGAAAGGCCGTCTGGGCGAAATCCGTCCAGATCACGCCTTCGATTCCCCCGATGGCGGAGTACAGGGCGCTCAGTGTACCAATCAGGAGGATACAGAGGATGAGATCGAGGTTCGTCACCGCGGAAAGGGCCAGAGCGGGGAGGAACATTACCAGGGCCATGCGACCNNGGCTGCACCGTAAAGCCGCACGCCGAGACCAAAGCGCTGCTCCAGGTAAGCATAGACAGAGGCGGAGGGAAGGCGTCGAAGGATGGGGGGAAACCCGTACGCGACCACGGGCGCGAGGAGCAAAATCGGCAACGCCGTGAAGAAAATTTTCCAGTCGCTCGTAAAAGCCTTGGCTGGAATCGACATGTAGGAAATCGAACTGACATTGGACATGCTGATGCCGACCACCCACCAAGGAACCCGCTGACCTGCTTGGAAGTAATCGGCGGTGGTTCTATTTCGTCGACTGAACCAGACCCCCAGGAAGACCGTTCCAATTAGATAGAGTCCCAGGGTAAGGGAGTTGAGGAGGCCAAAACCAGCTGTAGCACAAAGGGTCATCGAGACGGGGTGAGGCAAGGTCGTCGGTTTGCAGTAGCGGTACCTGGAGTTCCCGAGGGGCGAGGATTTATGAGATGCGCGTCCAGCGGACTGAGACGGGGAGGGGTGCGCTTTTTGATGCGTGTGGAAACGGCAATCTAGTGGTTCGCTGACGGGACCGCTGCTCGCGGTCAGGAGAGAACGAGAAGACCCTGGCCGACCCCCCAAAGATCGGGAAAATGATGACGAGGGGAGGGGGCCCGTCAGTGAGTGGGGCGGAGCAATTTTCTGGTCAGTTCACCGGATTGAGACACCGGGCTGGTGTGGGCTGGGATGGCGCGGAAATCGACCGCCTTTTGGCCGCTTTTCCTTGCCCGAGAGAAGGGCCAGTCCTTCTTTGGCGCGGGCGTCGTTCCTTTTACTTTTACCTGCCATGCTTGCTGCCTCCCTCTTTTCCTATTCGACGATTTTCGCCGCGGCCACGATTCCGGACGGTGATCCCTTCCCACGTCCGTTGAATTCCTACGGAGCTGAAGTCGGCTCGGTGTGGGACGTCTTGGTCGCGAGGGCGACCGCGGAGCCGTTTAATCTCGTGGCGACGGGTATTTTTTTGTTGGCCATTCTCCATACCTTTCTGGCGCCCAAAATCCGACATCTCTCGCATGTGGTAGAGGAGCGCCATGCGGCCCGGCGCACGGATTCGGATAAAAATGGCGAACCCGACGAGGTCAGTTTTCTCGGACAGGTGCTCCACTTTTTCGGGGAGATTGAGGCGGTCTTTGGGATTTGGGTGATTGCCCTGATTGCTGCGATGCTGAGTTTGAAGGGAGCGGATACGGCGGTGCACTATTTANNCGAGCCGATGTTCGTGGTGATCATCATGGCACTCGCTTCGACCCGCCCGGTGCTTCAGTTGGCTGAGTCGTGTTTACAGCTGCTCGCGGGTCTGGGGGGCGGCAAACCCTGGGCGTGGTGGCTGACCATCCTCATAGTGGCCCCGTTGTTGGGCTCCTTCATTACGGAGCCTGCTGCCATGACCATCGCGGCCATGCTGTTGGCTAAACGATTCTATGCTTTGAATCCAAGTCCACGTCTGAAGTACGCGACGTTGGGTCTCCTTTTTGTGAATATCTCCGTTGGCGGTACGCTCACGCACTTTGCGGCTCCTCCGGTGCTCATGGTGGCGGGACCCTGGAAGTGGGACATGGCGTACATGCTTTCCCACTTCGGTTGGAAAGCAGTTGTGGGTATCGTCTTGGCGACTACCACCTATTTTCTCTTTTTCCGTAAAGAGCTTCTTTCCTTGTCGGAGGCAACGCGCACGGAGCCGGTCGAGAAAGCGGTGCGACGCGTTCCCGCGTGGATTATCGGGGTGCATCTGCTATTCCTCGCTTTCACCGTCATATTTGATCACTACCCGGCGATTTTTATCGGTGGTTTTCTCTTCTTCTTGGCCTTCGCGCAGGCGACCGCGCACCACCAAAACTCTATTGAGCTACGCAGTCCTCTCTTGGTAGGATTTTTTCTGGCGGGACTTGTCATTCATGGCGGGTTGCAAGGCTGGTGGATTGAGCCCGTGCTGAAGAGTCTGGGAGAAGCACCCCTCTTCTGGGGCGCCACGGTTTTGACCGCGTTCAACGACAATGCCGCTATCACTTACCTGGCCACGTTAGTTCCAGGCTTCTCGGACGAATTGAAATATGCGGTAGTCGCGGGTGCGGTCACGGGCGGTGGTCTCACCGTCATTGCCAACGCGCCTAATCCTGCCGGCCAATCTATCCTCCAACGGTTCTTTTCTCACGCGGTCTCCCCGCTCTCGCTGGTCCTCGGAGCTCTCATTCCCACGCTCATTTTAGCGGCCTGTTTCCTTCTGCTCTAAGCAAGGATGCGCGAGAGGGACGGCCTGTCTCTGCTACGATGACGAGAGCACCTTCGATAGAGGGACAGGTAAAAGGCCAGCTCGACCCATTTTAGGTTCGGGCTGCACGTCGTGGATGTGGACGACTGCCACCGGGATAGAGGCGTCGTCGGGTTGCAGGCGTACTTCCCAATAGGGTCCGTGGAAGCGCCAGGAGAGAAGCGTTCCTACGATGCCCCCTTGCTGACGGGCGGTTTCCGCTGAAACTACCTGAAGGTGTCCTGGCCGGATCCAAACCTCGTCCTTTCCGGAAGGGCGATAGAGCCCTTTCCATTCCGAGGAATTTAACTGCGCAAAAACTCGTTGAGGGAAGAAATTGCAGGCGCCAAAAAACGAAGCGACCTCGCGGTTGGCGGGCGAAGCGTGAAGTAGGGTCGGGCTGCTGACTTGAAGCAGTCGACCGTGCCGCATCACAGCAATCTGGTCGGCGAGGTCTAGGGCGTCGGCCGCGTCGTGCGNNCCCGCTTCGCGAAGAATAGTGCGGACATAGTCGCGGACTCGCGCCTTGAGCTCGGTATCCAGACTGCTGAAGGGTTCGTCGAGTAAGATCAAACCCGGCCGAGGAGCCAACGTGCGCGCCAAAGCGATCCGTTGCCGCTCCCCTCCGGAGAGCTCGTTGGGCATGCGCTGTTCTGATCCGCTCAGACGAACGAGTGTGAGCAGACGAGCGATCTCGGCTCGCGTCTCCGACTTCGAGCGCCCTTTCAGACCGAAGCCGATGTTTTCGCCCACCGTGAGGTGGGGAAACAGAGCGTGGTTTTGAAAGACGAGGCCCACACCGCGTTTTTCAGGAGGAACGATTCCGGCGGGACTGCTGAGCAGACGCTCTCCCAAATAAATTTCGCCGGTGTCAGGCGACTCCAGTCCGGCGATAAGACGAAGGAGTGTGGACTTGCCGGCACCGCTTTCGCCCACCAGGGCGGTGACCGTTCCTGTTTCGACGACGAAGCTCACCTCCTCGACCACGGGACGTCTCGCTGCGGAGTAGCGTTTGGAAAGGGTTTTCAGCACCAGTCGACTCATGAGGTGTCTTTTTCCATCATACGGTTGAGCACCGCCACTCCGATTAGACCCGTCAGGACGATCAGAAGGCAAGCCGGTGCGGCTTCTTGGAGGCGCNNACGAAGGAGCAGCGTGAGCGGTAGTTCTTTGAGGACATCAACGAAAACCAAGGTCGCCGCGCCCCAGAGCGTAGGGCTAAGAAGAGGCAAATTGATTTTTACGAGAGTGCGTGCGGGGGTAGCGCCGAGGCAGCGAGCTGAAGCATCCAAGTCCCCGCATACCTGTTTGAGGCCGGCTTGGGTGGGAAGAAATGCCACGGCCAGAAAGCGAGCCACGTAAGCGAAGAGGAGTACGATCACGCTTCCTCCGAGCAGCCAGCCGGCGATGCCTGGTCCGTCGCCTGACGGACCGAACGTGAAAACCGATTCGATTCCACCCAAGGCACGAAGCACACCTAGAGCGAGCACGGCGGAGGGAATGGCGTAGCCGAGAATGGCCAGCCGGCTCATTCCCCGGACGGCGCGTTGTGGGTGGAGCCTCTCGGCGTAAGCCAACGTAAGTCCGAGTCCGAGGATCAGGAACGTGGCACCGAAAGCCAACAACAGCGTGTGGGCGATCTGCTGCAGGAAACTCGCTTCCCACGCCTCTGCGCCGACAATCCAAGTCCAGGCACAGAGGCGTGCTACGGGGGCGCCAAACCCGATGAGTATAGGGAGCAAGCAAACGAGTGTCGCCAGCAGCGCCTTCCCTCCGCGCAAGGTGTACCGGCTGGTGGGCCCTGAGGTGCGACCGCCCTGTTCCGTAAAACGCCGCCGGCCATGTGCCGCCCGCTCTGCGGCGAGGAGGAGAAACGAGACGAGCAGCGCGCAGGAAGCGATGCGAGCCGCGGAATCAGGGTCACCGAAAGAGAGCCAAAAACGAAAAATCCCGGTAGTGAGTGTGGGGATACCGAAGTGCGTTACTGCGCCGTAGTCGTTGATCACTTCCATGCTTACCAGGATCATCCCGCTGGCAATTGCAGGCCAAGCCAGGGGGAGGGTCACCCGGAAAAACACCCCCCAAGGGCCACAACCTAGCATTCGTGCGGCTTCCACCACTACGCGACTACGCGAGGTAAAAGCGGCTCGGGCGGCGAGATAAACGTAAGGGTAAAAAACAGAGGAGAGGACGGCGATGACCGCGGCGTAGCGCAGGATATCGTGAGCGGAGCGAGCAAGTTCGGCCCCCCCGGTTTGCCGCAGCCAGATTACGATGGGAATGAGATGATCGAGCAGGTCGCCATAGCCATAGGCGACGACGTAGGCGGGCAATGCCAAGGGAGCGACCAGCAGCCAAGCGAAGAGCTTTCGACCCGGGAAGTCACAGGCTGTGACACACCATGCTGTGGCTACGCCCACCACCGTGGTCACGCCTGCGGTGCCCGCCAGAAGTATGAAGGTATTGGATACGTACTCACGAACGGTGGCTCCGGGTGTTTGCTTCCAGCCTTCGCCCGCCGGAGCGTACAGGCTGCCCAGAACCATGAGCACAGGAATGGCGACGGCAGTGCCAGCGAGGAGCAGATGAAGGCTCCACGGGCTCCACGGCCAGGTGCGACGCGCGTTGCGGGAAAGGCTGGACGTGGAAAGAGAGGTNNAAGGACCAAGTTTCGCGAGGGAGGCACGGTCCGCTTTAAAGGGGCCAAAGGCGGTCAAAACCGGAGATGCTGTAGGGGATAGCGAGACCGGATATTCGTGATTAGCGCTGGAAAAGCGGGCTTGGACCTCAGGAGAGAGTAGGTACTCGATGAATCGGATGGCTTGCGTTTTATTTTTAGCGCTGCGGGTCAGTCCGATACCACTGACATTGATGTGTGCACCTCGTCCCTCTTGGTTAGGGAAAAAGATCTCTACCGCATTGCCGGCTTCGCGGTCTTTGGCGTCGGGCGACGTGCGTAGCACGCCGATGTAGTAGGTGTTCACGAGTGCCACGTCGGCGAGGCCGGCGGCGATGGCTTGCGCCTGTGCACGGTCGCCGCCTTNNTTGGGGTGCCCGCGCGAGGTTGCGCGTGATACCCTGCGCCCACGTGGTGGCGGCTTCGCGTCCGTTGGCTTCGATCAGTGAAGCGAGGAGCGATTGATTATAAACGCTGCTCGAGGAGGTGACCAGCAGACGACCTTTCCATTTCGGATCGGCGAGGGCTTCGTAGGTCGACAACTCAGACGGCTTCACCCGGGTCTTGGAGTAGATGATCACCCGGGCGCGCACGGTGACGGCGTGCCAATTGCGATCCGTGTCGCGCAGATCCGCTGGCACGGCAGCGTCGATGGCGGGTGATTGGACGGGTTGGAGGAGCCCGCTGTCCTTGGCTCGTTGAAGTCGTCCGGCATCAACCGTGAGCAAAAGGTCTGCGGGTGATGAATTGCCCTCTGCTTTGAGACGTTCGATCAGCTGATCCGCCGAGGCTTGGACCACGTTAACCTTGATTCCGGTGGCTGCCGTAAAGTCGGCAAAAATCTGCTTATCGACCTCGTAGTGACGATGCGAGTAAAGGTTAAGTTCTTCGGCAGCGGAGCAGACCCCGACCCATACGAGGAATGAGGCGAGGAGGACGTGAGGAAGGCGGATTTTCATAAAACAAGAGCAGGGGCGCACGACGTTCAAAGGCTGAACGCCGCTCCGCATCTCACCGAGCTTTTTTAGCGGAGCAATCGCAGGACGCCGGTTTTGGAAAATTGTCAGCCGTCTGGAAGGCTCAGCTGCAAACGGTCAGCGATGAATCCTCACATCTCCGCCCACTGCCGGAGCAGATTGTGATACACGCCGGTGAGGGTGACCACGGAAGGATGCGTGGCATTTTCGGTGCCGAATCGCTGGATGGCCACGTCCATATCGAACAAGAGAGCGCGCTTGCCGTCGTCTCGGATCATACTCTGCAGCCAGAAAAACGAGCAGAGCCGAGTCCCACGCGTCACGGGGGTAACCCGGTGGAGACTTGTTGCGGGATAGAGGATCATGTGCCCGGCGGGAAGCTTGACGGACTTTGATCCATAGGTGTCTTCCACGATCAGTTCACCGCCGTCGTACTCGTCTGGATTCGCGAAGAATAAGGTACAGGACATGTCCGTTCGGATACGCTGCCCGTTGGGCAGGCTGCGAATGGAGCCATCGACATGGGTTCCGAACGTTTGTCCTCCTGAGTACCGATTGAACAGCGGCGGGAGCACGTGCAGTGGAAGTGCGGCCGACATGAACAGGGGATTCTTCCCCAAGGCTTGGAGAATGAGAGCGCCGACCTTTTGGGCGGCGACACTATCGGGGGGGAGCTGTTCGTTGTCCTTGACGCGAGCTCCTTGATGGCCCGCCGTGATCCGCCCGTCGACCCAGCGCTCGTTTTCCAAGAGAGCACGGCTCTCGGCCACTTGTACGGGAGTGAGGAGATCAGGGATCGAGAGAAGCATGGCGGGTTCCGTGAGACGGTTGCCGATTAGAACGAAGCGTCGATGCTCAAAAGGTAGGCGCGAGGAGAGCCCACCGAAACCCGCGTGCCATTCCAGTTGGACGATGCGGCGTAGAATTCGTCAGAAACATTATCCACGTTCAGCCGTAGGTTGACCGAGCGAGTCACTTCGTAGGAAAGCACCGCGTTTACGATCGTGTAACTGGGAAGTTTTCCGGCAGATCCATTGGCGATGATCCGTTCGGCATCGTCGGGACGACCGAGGAACGAATCACCTACGTGTTGCAGACCTCCACCGAGCGTCAGGCCGAAGGGAAGGCGGTACGTGGTCCAGAGATTGGCGCTGACTTTGGGGGTGAAGGCGAGTTCGTCCCCGTTGGTGGAGGTGCGTGTGCCGTAGTCTGCAGCGTTGGCAGCAAGGCGAGCCGCGTCGACGGCGGAGCTGTGCTTGCGTTCGCTGTTCATGAAGAGAACTCCGGCGAAGAGCGACCATGCTGGGCTGATTTGACCCGAGGCGCCCAATTCGAGACCCTGCACCACCTGCTCGCCATATCCTGCGAACGTATTAGCTACTCCGTTGACCGTTCCGGCCATGGCGACGCGCTCACGTTCTGTGCGGAAGAGTGCCGCGGAGGTAGTGAGTCGTTGGTTGAAGAAGGCCCACTTGGCGCCCACTTCATAGTTGAGCGAACGCTGCACCTTTGAGGACGCGCTGTTCTGACCGGCCGACCAACCGGGGAAGGCGTTGTCTCCTTCGCGAGAAATGTCCGGATTTGAGAGGAAAGAGGCGGGCGGAAGTGAGGAGAGTCCAATTGACCCGTAGAGGCTTCCCTGCGTCACTGGCTTATAGACCACGCCGACCTTGCCGCCGAGAGTGGTGTCGCGACGATCAAAACCGTTGGGTCCTTGGGGAGCGCCCGCCGCCGTTCCGCTATCGATTTCGACCTCGTAGCGTTCAACCCGAAGACCGCCGGTCGCCTGCCATTGCGGAGAGAATTGCACCGTGTCGTAGAGGTAGGCGGCTGCGGTGCCCACTTCGACTTGGCTGGTCTGAGAAGGAATTAGGCCGACAAAACCCGTCGGAACTCGCGAGGGGAGCGGAGCGTCCACCGGGGTCGATCCGGCCGTTCCGAGAACGCCGTCGGTCGGGAATCTCTGAGCGGAGGATTTTTCGCGAGTGAACTCAATGCCTGTTGCCAGATTGTGTTGCGAGGTGCCCGCGTCGAAGGAAGCCGCGAGGTTGGTCAGGTTGGAGAGCGACTGGTTTTCCCGAGCGAAGGCCTGTCGTTGTGTGGTCACTACACGGGTGGCGGGGGTATAGCCAGTGGGGACGGTGTACAATGCACTGCGATCGGTTTCCGACCAACGCGTTTGATTGCTGAGACGGAGAGTAGGGGAGAAATCGTGTTCGAAGCGAGCGACCACGGCGTCATTGGTTACATCATCAAAATCGCTGGTGAGGCCGTAGAAGCGGGATCGATTGGCTTCGCCGCGGGCGGTGGCATCGTAGCGCAGCATTCCGTCGATCAGTGCACCGGGAACTCCCCAATCAGGCCGGTCATTTTGCTCTACGTGCTGATAGGCCAGAGCCACGCGGGTTGGACCCGTCAGACCGAAGGCGAGTGAGGGTGCGATGCCCCAGCTGTCCTTCTCGACAAAGTCACGTCCGGCGGATCCTCCCTCTTGCCAGAGCGCGTTGACACGCAATGCCGCGGAATCTCCCAACTCACGATTGAGGTCGAGGGTCGAACGGAGCCTCTCTGCCGAGGCGTCCTCGTCGAAACCGTAGCTGGCGGAGGCGCGTGTGAAGTTCTCTGCGCGGGCGGTTTTGGTGGAGAGATTCACGTATCCGCCAGCACCCCCACGGCCATTGTCAGCGGCCGGACCTTTAGCGACTTCCACCTGCTCGATATTGAAGACGTCCCGGAAATAATTCCCGGAGTCACGTGCCCCGTCTATGAAGATACTTCCTGAGGTATCGAAACCGCGGAGACTGAAATTGCTTTGACCGGTGGCAAAACCGTTCTCGCCGGCGTTGAAGGTGATGCCTGGCGTGTTGCGCAAGACATCCGTGAGTGTTTGCGCGCCTTGTTGTTGAAACAACGTATCCGGAATCACCGAGATCGTTTGCGGTGTGTCGGTGAGCGGTGCGGTGAACTTGGGCGAAGCCACGGCGCGACGCTGTTCTTCGATCGTGAGCTTGGGCAATTCGATCGTGTCCGTGCCCTCGGTCTGGCTTTGGGCTTGGGCGGAAGCGCTCCAAGCCAAGGATTGGGCCAAGACGGCAGACGTCACCGGGAGGGATTTCCGCAGATTTTGAGCAATAGCGGAGGAGCCCTTTTTAGTTGGGACCGAGCGATGACGACGAGACGTGGACGGATTCATTTCGAGAANNGTCACCCAGTCGCATGTCAACGCTCAGACGAGGGGAATTTCCGCGGAAAATTCCGATACCGGGCTGTCGGTACCCGGTATTCTCTCAGGATCAGCGGGTTAAGCCGAACCTGCAGTTGGCTAGACAGATCTGAGAGTGGCTCACTCTGCGATGGTGACCACGATTTTCCCGAACTGGTCGTTGCGTTCCATGAGCTGGAAGGCGTCTGCGGCGCTGTCCAAGGGAAACACGCGGCTCACCATCGGCCGAAGTTGATGACGCGCGACGAAGGCAAGCATGGCGGCCCAGTCTTGGGGACTACCCATCGTGGTGCCTAGGAGGGTAATCTGACGCCAGAAGACCTTTCTCATGGGCAAAAGTGGAGGATTCCCATGGGTCGCACCACAGAAGACGATTCGCCCGCCTTGTGCGACCAAGTCGATGAGCCCTTCGAAACCGGGGCCTCCGGCGCTATCGAAGATGAGATCAAACCCACTTTGGCTGGAGGCGGCGAGTTTGACCCAGTCTGAGGCGGAATAGTCAAAACCGCCGCGCNNCAGGCTGACGGCGCGCGCAATTTTCTCCCGAGAGCTGGAAGTGACCCAAACTTGCGCTCCGAGGGCGACGGCGAATTGGAGCGCGAAAAGTGCGACTCCGCCGCCGATACCGGTGATCAAAACACGATCCGATGGCTCGATGCGCGCGCGGCTGAAAAGCGCTCGATACGCGGTCAGTCCGGCCAAAGGCAGGGCCGCGGCTTCCGCCCAGGAGAGGTGAGGGGGTTTAACCGCGAGTTGTGAGACCGGAACAGCCACTTGTTCCGCAAGAGTACCCTGACGCGGAAGTCCGAGAATGGAAAAGGAGGAACCCTGGCTGCGCTCGCTATCGCCCCAGTCGAAACTGGGATTGATGACCACCTCTTTGCCTTTCCACGATTTATCCCCGGCTGGATCAACAAACGTCACCACGCCGGCTCCGTCTGAGCCAGGG
>DKKJ01000380.1:290-7023 GCA_002455175.1 Opitutaceae bacterium UBA6669 | reverse complement strand
TCTTTATTCCTCTATAAGATAGACTTAGATCTTCGAAGCCGACCAGCCATCCGCGAGCCGTTGTCGCGCCGCTTCCGACAGGGGTCGCCCCGCGACTTCACCTGCCAAAAAGACCGCACCAAGAATCGGCGCTCCGGGATGAACCACCAAGGAGCACCTCTGGCTCACTCGCGCCAATTCCGCCGCAAAGGCAGCCTGATACCGCGGGTGACTCAAAGCGCCCCCTGCTGGCACGACCCGAACGCTTTGCTCCGTGGAAAAGTCCAAACGACTCATCACCGCAGTGACTAGGCGACCCAACTGCCGGGCTCCCTCAGCCAAGATCGCTGCCGCCACCGGGTCATCCTCTGCCGTCGCGAGCACCACGGAAGCCAACGAGGCCAGTTGCGCTCGGGTGGTCGACGCACTTTGAGCCCACAACATCGCGTCGCGCGCTGAGGTGACACTTAACTCAGCGAGCAAAGCAGGTTCCAAACGCGTCGGTTGGCCACGTCCGTCGGCAGCTTCCACTACCGATCTAAGTCCTTGTACTGCAATCCAATATCCACTCCCTAGATCGTCCAGCACCCAACCCCAGCCCCCCGCCTGCGCGGTGTGCTCCAAACGATCCCGGCCATACGCGGCGGAACCGGTACCTGCGACCACGACGACGCCGGGTCCGTTCGCGCAACCACCGGCCAGCGCACTTCGCAAATCGTGGTCGAGAGCCAAAGCGGCTGGTGGCTCCGGCCACGGCAGACCTGTAAGAATTTCCCGAACTGCCTGGTGATCAGCAGCCGTTCTGACCCATGCTAGACCGAAAAACGCCCCGGACGGACGCTCTTTCACCCGAGCGCCCGCGAGGGCTTCTTGCAATGCACCTGCCAAGCTCTCAGCCGCCGCAGGAAGACCCACCGCGTGGTAGTTAGAACTACCGGCTTCGCCTCGACCCAGAATGACCCCGTCCGGGTTAACAATCAGGGCGCGGGTCCGAGTTCCACCTCCGTCAATGCCAAGTAGCCAAGTCACAGTTTGACAGTATCGCCACGCAGACGGTTGGCAAACCTGGTTTAGTAGACGGGCTTTGAGTGGTTCTGCTCGGTTGAGCAGGTGAGACACTGTGTCGACTATTGCCGTAGCGCAGGCTTGCCCCGTCATGAAGCGAACTTTTCCTTTGCACCGAATGCCCGCCGCTGTCCNNGACCCCTCGCACTTCCCGCGCCTCCACCCGCGGCAACTCCAGCGTCTGCGCACGCGGCTGCGGGTTTCCATTCGGGAGTCCGGTCTAAGCGAGGCTTCGTCCTCCGGGCACAGCTCTCGTGAGCTGCAGGAAAATTTGTTTTGGGACCTCGACCCGAGCCCGTTGGTCATCGATGCCGACGAGTGGTCGCGACTCGAAGCCGCCCTCATTCAACGAGCCCGCTTCACCAATGCCTTTCTGGTCGACGTTTACAGCCGGCAAGAAGTCCTGACCCAACGGCTGCTGCCACCGGAGATCGTCCTAGCAGACCCTTACTATCGACGTCCCTGTCTGCACCTGGAACCCGACCGGCAGACACCTGCCACGCTCCTTCGCTTTGACTTGGTGAACACGGTCGATGGTTGGCAATTCACCGGCACCCGTGCAAATACCCCCATCGGACTGGGGTTTGCCGTGCAAAATCGGCGGCTTCTTTCCCAGGAAGCAATCGGGGTGTACGGGACGCTCCCGGACTATCACTCCATCATCAACTTCCCCCTACGGCTGCTCGATGGCCTCCGTGAACTCGCACCGCACGGGAACCGCTCACCAAGCATTGTCGTCCTCACGGCGGGTCCCAACGACCCGTTCTACGCCGAACACAGTTTTCTGGCCCGAAAGATGGGGCTCCCGTTGGCCCGAGGTGACGACCTGTTGGTCTTAGACAATGCCGTTTACTTCAAAACGATTAGCGGCCTTGAGCGGGTTGACGTCATTTACCGCCGCCTCAACGACGCTCACATCGATCCCGTGGTGTTTTCCACCGATCGTGAAACCGCCGGCGTCCCAGGACTCCTCCAATGTATCCGCACCGGCAATGTAGCTCTCGCTAACAGCATTGGATGCGGGGTCGCGGACAGCCGTGCCCTCGACGCTTACCTGCCGAAGCTGATGCGGTTTTATTTGGGCGAGAAACCGCTCCTTCCTTCGGTGCCGACCTTGACCTGTGGTGACACCGATCAGCTGGATGACATCCTGAGCTCTGGGGATTCCATGAGCATCCTCGCCGCCCACGACCTACGCATCGGCGATCCGCGGTTGCATCAGCCCCCGGTCTCACTGCTCGACGAAAAGGGATTGGCCCGCGTGGTCCGTGAGAATCCACATGCATTCGTGGCCCGACCCCGCGTGGAATCGCGCCCCATCGCACTGGACTCCAAGCGGACCGCCCCTTTTCACTTTAGCGCCTTTGTCCTGTCACAAGGAGGCCACTACACCGTGCTACCAGGAGGGCTGGCTCGTCTGGGCGCGACTCCACCTTCGGTCGATCGCGTGGGCGTCTGCGCAGACACGATCGTTCTCCAGGGGAATACGGTCAGCGTGGACGAGGGTCCCGACATCGAGCGTCCGAAGACGTCACATCGTCAGCATGAACTCGGCTCCCGCTCCGCGGAAACGCTTTTCTGGCTGGGTCGCTACTTGGAACGTGCTGAAGCCACCGCGCGGATGCTGGCGATCTTCGAGGATGTGGCCTTGGAAGAAATTCCTTCGCGCGACCGACGCTATTGGGTGCCAATCTGGCGCGGATTGCTCGAAGCGACCGGGCATTCCGCGGAACGGATCTCCGCCAAAGCAAATCCTCACCTGACGCTTACGGGCGACCTCAACTGGCGGATGACTCTCTCCGTCGACCATCCGAGTTCCATAGCTTCCTCCGTGGCCATCGCCACAGAAAATGGCCGACAGCTTCGCGACTACGTCAGCCCTGAAGCCTGGGTCCTCCTCAGTCGGCTGGGGAGCAAGCTAGACCAACTGCGTCGCGGGCGCCTGAGCGGAGAACGTCGACGTAAGAACGCGGCTACCGGCGTTCAACTGGTGCTCACTGATATCAATGCGTTCTTCGCGACGGCGGAACGCACCATGCTCATGGATTCCGGCTGGGAATTCCTGCTGATGGGTGTCCACTTGGAGCGCGCGATTATGACCTGCAGCGCGCTCCGTCACATTCTTGGGAAACTCGATGACGCTGCCACCGCTCCCGGGGCAACGCCGCGCAGCAGCGACGCTCCCGAGTTGTCCGCGCTCCTGCGTATGCTCGGATCTCAAGACGCTTATCGTCGTCTCTATCAAACTCGCAGCGAACCCCGTCTGGTCGCAGCCTTGTTCTTACAACAGCCCGACGCCCCACGGAGCCTTTTCTACAATCTGCACCGGATTAAGAACTGCGTGCGTCTCGTTGCCGCGAGCACTCCCGGAGAACACGACGAAGCCGCGGTCGATGCGGTCAAAGACCTTCTCCAATTTATCGCCGCCCTTCCGATCGAAAGCTACTTCGGCCCACCATCGGCCAATGCAGCCACGGGTGTAGAACAAGCGAAACCGGGAAAACTGAGCGACTATCTCGCTAAACTGTTGGGACGCCTCTACGACCTGTATCCGCTTTTGAGTGACCACTACTTTAGCCATCAGGCACGTGTAGCCGTCACCCTCGCTTCAGGAGCGGCCTCCAGCGTTCCTCCCCCCGCTTCCAAAGCCTAGGAAACGACCGCACAGGCCCGCCGGTCCTCATTCCACCGTGACGGACTTCGCAAGGTTGCGCGGTTTATCCACATCGCAGCCCCGCGCGCAAGCGATGTAGTAGGTGAGCAGTTGGACGGGCACAGTAGCCACGATCGGCAGCACGGCTTCGTGACACTCCGGGATTTCAATCAGCTCATCTGCCAAGCCGTCCGGCAAAGCACATCCCTCCGTCACGATTGCGATGATTTTCCCCCGGCGGGCGCGAATCTCCTGCATGGAGGAGACGACTTTATTGAAGAGCTCACCCTTCGCCACGAGGAAAACGGAAGGACACGCCTCGCTGATGAGAGCGATCGGGCCATGCTTCATCTCCGCCGCCGGATATCCTTCCGCGTGGATGTACGAAATTTCCTTCAGCTTCAGCGCGCCNNTACGAAATTTCCTTCAGCTTCAGAGCTCCTTCTAGCGCGATGGGAAAGAGCGAAAGCCGGCCAAGAAATAACATGTCCGCCGACTGCGCATAGCGCTCGGCGATGGCTTTGATCTGAGCCGCTTGTTGCAGTACGCGCCGAACGAGTTCAGGCGCACCACGCAAGGCACGCACATAATCGACGCCATCGCTGAAACTCATGTCCCGCATTCGCCCGAGGTAGAGGGCGATCATCGCCCCAAGCAGCAACTGAGACGTGAACGCTTTGGTGGAAGCGACTCCAATTTCCGGGCCAACATGCTGATAAACCNNCGCGGGCGATCGTCGAGCCGACCACGTTGTTGATGGCCAGCACGCGATAGCCCTTTCGTTTGGCTTCCCGCATCGCGGCCAAAGTATCGATCGTCTCTCCGGATTGACTCACCACAAAGAAGAGCGTCTGCGGAGAAAGCGGTGCATTCCGGTACCGAAATTCCGAGGCGTAATCGACCTCCACCGGAATCCGCGCAAAACGCTCGATCAGATGCTCGGCCACCAGACAGGCATGCCAGGCAGTGCCGCAGCCACAGAACATCAGCCGATCCACGCCACGAAAATCGGCGGGAGTCAGGTTAAGTCCCCCAAATTTGGCGGAACTGCCATCCTCAGAAAACCGCCCACGCATCGTATTCTCCAGCGCGGCCGGCTGGTCGAAGATCTCCTTCTCCATGAAATGGGCGTAATCGCCAAGCTCGGCATCGCCCACCGCCCAGGTCACCTGATCAATCACCGGAGAAACATCCGCTTGGTCGAGCGTGGTGATTTGAAAGCCCTTTTCGGTGAGATGAACAATCTCCCCATCCCGTAGATAAACGACGCTTTGCGTCCGGCTGACCATGGCCGACACATCGCTGGCCAGGAGTAACTCATCTGCCCCCACCCCCAAGATGAGAGGCGAGCCTTTCCGCGCCGCCACCAACTCGGACGGATAATCGGCACAGAGTACCGCAATCCCGTAGGTGCCTTCGACGTGAAACAGGGTCTTGCGTACACTCTCCACCAAACGATGCGGATCCGCGGGATTCACGGGGTGTGGCTCCTTGGCCAGATGATACGCGAGCAAATTGGCCAAGACTTCGCTATCCGTCTCCGATTGGAACGTGTAGCCCTTGCTTTCGAGGAAGCGCTTGATGGCTGCGAAATTCTCCACCACCCCGTTGTGGACGAGCGCGATCTTCCCGTCCGAACTCAAGTGGGGATGGGCATTCGCCTCGGTAACTTCCCCGTGGGTCGCCCAGCGCGTATGGCTGATGCCCGTGGTCCCTGACAGAGAAAGCGCAGAGGTCTTCTTCACCAAGGCATCCACCCGGCCCACCGCTTTCGCCACCACGATCCGCCCATGTTCGTGCACGGCCAGTCCCGCCGAGTCATACCCCCGGTACTCCAAGCGCCGCAGGCCTTCCACGAGGATGGAAGCTGCCTTCTGACCTCCGACGTAACCTACGATGCCGCACATATTTTAATCCTGGGTAAGTAAATTGAAACTTCGCAGATGAAAGCGGTGTTGTCCTGCAACCATGACCCATCTGCAAGCACCCGTGTTTCCTGATATCTACGCCCCCTGCCTCGCATCCCACGCGCTGGCGAGCCAGATCGGCCTCGTCAAAAGCCGCTAGATTATAATTCCCCCCGCCCCCGGTTTCCCTTAGAAACAGGTACTCCTTAACCCGTATCCTTACTTCCTCACCACCATGGGAATCTTCCGCGCCTTCAAACGTGTCTTCATCTGGTTGGGCCTTGCTGCCGAAAAAGCGACCGAAACCGACGCGATCAACCAAGCCGTGGTCGAGCGGGGTATCCGTGACGCAAAGGCAAAAGCCGACAAAGCCCACTATGCCAACGGTCAACTGGCCGGGCAAGTCGCCTTGCTCAAGGATCAGCTGAAANNTGCTGCAAACCGCGGCCGCCTCTAACGATGAGGTCAACGGCGCCCATTTTGCCGAGGAGCTCGCCACCCTCGAACAAGACATCGCCGACAACGAAGCCCAGTTGCAAAGCCTTGAGCAGCTCTACCAGCAGAACACCGAAATCATCGCGAATAGCCTCCGCGAAATTCAGCGATTTCAGCGCGAATTCGAATCGGTAAAAGCCCGCGTCGCGGTCGGTCGCTCGCTGGAAAACCTCGCCACCATGATGAAGGGTTCCATCACGGAACTCCAGGGCATGGTCGGTGGCGAAATGAGCCAATCAATGCAGCAGTTGCGCCAGTCCGCGGCGGGCAGCGAGGGACAGATGCGCGCCACCTTGGATCTCGCGAAAGAAATGGGTTCGGGTATCCAGCGGCAGCAAGAAATGCGTAAGGCGCGCGGCGCCATGCTCTTCAAAGAATACCAGGCCAAGATGGGTCGCGTGCAAACTCCTCCCGCCACCACGGGGCAAACGCCTCCGCCCGAGCGACAAAAGATCGCCGAGTGATCGCTCCTTCTCCGTTTCGCAGTGACTCCTCACGGCGCTCGGCAGACAGGCCAAGCAAGCCAAGGACGCTGGGAGGGACACGGTCTCTCGTGTCCGAAGATGGCGTGTTGAATAAAAAAGCCCGACGGCTGACATCGACGCGTTGCGTGCAAAAACAAACCCGGCCACGA
>DKKJ01000380.1:0-178 GCA_002455175.1 Opitutaceae bacterium UBA6669 | reverse complement strand
CACTCGACGCCTGCCCGTTGCTTCCACCCGCCGCTGCTTACGTAGCCAAGGATAACACCATCGATCTGGAACTGAGTGAATACGCCGGCTACGCGGGCATCATCGCCGCGAACGGAGGTCTTGAACCGACCGAAAACTCCGTCTTCTTCCGCAAGCACGGCTTCAAAGTTCGCATCAA
>DKKJ01000147.1:17275-17418 GCA_002455175.1 Opitutaceae bacterium UBA6669 | reverse complement strand
GTCAGCGCCCACTTGTCGTCCGGAATGTGCCCCGAGGTATCGCTCGGCACAAAAATACCAGCCGTCACGCAAATGGAATCAAAACCACCATACGCGAGGGCGACCTGATCGAGCATGCGTCGCACGCTGGCGCGGTCGGTGAT
>DKKJ01000147.1:1172-17252 GCA_002455175.1 Opitutaceae bacterium UBA6669 | reverse complement strand
GGGGCCGCTATTGGAGAGTCCCGTACCCGCAACGCCGATACCGATGCCGTACTTGTCGGTGATTTCCCTGGCGGTGGCTTGGGCAGCGCCCTCATTGAGGTCCACGCACACCAGATGCGCACCTTCTTTGACCAAGCGGTGCGCCGTTTCCTTACCGATACCGGAACNNCAGTATTCGATGTCGAACGCTTCTTGAAGCGGAAGGGCGATGTAGCGGTCAATCGCCTCCGCACCGCGCATGACTTCCACCGCACAGTTGTAGAATTCTGCAGTGACCCGCGATTCCGATTTATCCTTACCCCAGGCGATCATTCCCAATCCGGGAATCAAGACCACTGTCGGATTCGGATCGCGCATCGCCGGCGAGTTGGCATGGCGGCATTTCGCATAGTAGGCTTCGTAATCTTTGCGGTACTGCACCAAGCCAGCGGAAAGTTTGGTCTTCAGCGCAGCAACGTCTTCCGACTGCGGATTCCAGTCCACATAAAGGGGCTTGATCTTCGTACGCAGGAAGTGATCCGGGCAGGACGTTCCCAATTNNATTCGGCCAGACGAGGTGCATCCTTCGAATTCACGAAACGAAGGATCTTCTCGTCATCTTGTACCGTGCCGATGAAACGCTTCTCCTTCGAAACTTGCCCACGCAACCAGGGAAGAATAGCCGCAAACGTGGCCTGACGTTTTTCTGCAGAAAGCGTCGTATACTTCGCACCACCGAAGGCGGCGGCATCACCGCCTTTGGCCTGATACTTCGATTCGATATAAGCGGCCGCTTTCTCAATCAGATCGAGCGTGAGCGTATAACACTGCTTTTCATCGTCAGCCCAGGAAATGAAGCCATGTTGGCCCATCATGATCGCGCGCACCGAGGGCTGCTCCTTGGAGATCTTCTCCATGGCCGAACCGAGTTCGAAACCGGGGCGCATCCACGGTACGTAAGCCATTGCGCCACCGAAGATCTCCTTGGTCAGCTTTTCGCAATTGGCTGAAGCCGCGATCGCAATAATCGCGTTGGGATGCATGTGATCGACAAACTTACCCGGCAGAAACGCGTGCAGCGGCGTATCGATCGAAGAGGCACGAGGATTCAGATTGAAGGTAGTGTGGGTGTACATCCCCACCATATCATCTTCCGCCGCAGACTTGAGACCTTTGTCACTACGATTCGAATACACGGTCTGTAGAGCCCGCAGTTTGTCCTGGTAGAGGGAAGAAAAGTTTTCCCGGGTGCTCGTGCACAAATCTCCGCCCGAACCCTTGACCCACAAGACTTCCACCTGCTGGCCGGACAGCGGGTCCTTTTCCATCAGCTTGGAAGAGGTGTTGCCTCCACCGGTGTTCGTGATGCGCTGGTCGCTCCCCAGCAAGTTGGACCGATAAACCAGTCGGGCAACGGGATCGAGAGACGCCGCTTTGGCATCGTCCCAGAGGTAATTAACGTACGAGTAGGTCTTCATGTAAAAATAGGGAAAAGGAAAGGGTTGAGGTTACTTACAATCCGAGTGCGCGCTGCCGGTAATGTTCATCCGGCCGCCCGGCGATGCGTACTACCTGCTCGGCCGTGAGGAATCGGGGGCGCGCACCACTCGCGCAGGCTCCGAGAAAAATNNACCGCCATCAAGGTAGCCGCCAGAACCGCTTCGGGGCTCGCCCCGAGTGCGATGAGACCGTGGTTTTCGAGCAGGATAACGCGAGGTGCTCGCGAGAGGCGCTTAATATAGTCGGTCGTGGCTTTCCGTATTGCCGCCGCCAATTTCAACCCGGGATCGGTGTACGGCACGTAGACACTTTCAACGCCGCAGCAGACGATCTCATCGGGAAAGATCCGCCGCTGAGCGAAGGTCTTGCCCAACGCAGTGCACAATAGGGAATTCACCGCCACCGGATGGGTGTGTCCCACAAACGCCACGCCTGGCAAAGTCAGCAAATAAGCATGGAAAATGGCTTCGACCGAAGGCTTTTTTGCCTGGGTATCGGTCCGCGCGGCGAGTAGGGCGTCATCGATTTGGGCGTCACTCATTCCCTTACGGGAGAGGATCGGGAGCAGGCCCGAAAAGCGGCATGGCGCCAGCCCCGCGGGCGTCAGCGTCCCCAAACTCGCATCACTCGCCTTAACCCAAAAAACGTCGTCGGATTCCCGGGCCGACGTGTTCCCTTCTCCGAGAATGGCTAGCTTTCGCTCTTCCCGACCCAACTGCTGCGAGAGAGTCAGCAGGCGGTCGACCAAGGGGCGAGAGGTGATAGGAACATCCATGAGGAGTGATCAAATGAGAGATTTTGAGAGATTTCCACCACATTCTATCAAACACGCATTAACCTAAACCACAGTTATTTATAAACGGAGTTTTAGGAAAATATCTTGAGCTGGGTTCTCACGAGCGTTTCCAAACGCTGCAGGACAGCAGGGGTAGAGACGCATAAAAAACGGATCAGGCCGATCGCTCGCGCGGAATCAGTTTTCCCAGTCCTCGCATCGTGGCATCTTCCACTGCTCGGTATTTCCAGCGACCGGGCCAATCGCGGTGCATGAGCTCGTCGAGGCGATCCGATCCACCCGAGACGGCGACGGTTTGTTTCAAACGGGTTCCCGTGCCAATGAGCAGAGGAAGACGTTCCGCGCTGGCTTGAGTCAGACCTTCAATGACTGCCGCCAGCATTTCCGTGCGTGTCGTCGCCAAGGTAATTCCCGTGAACGCACCTTGACGTTGCTCAATGCTGGTGCGCTCACCGGCCATATAAGGCTCGAAGCGCACCATTCCCGCCGCCTTGGGCCCGACGTGACTCAGGCGATGAACCTCAGCTTGAAACGCCGCAATCGGCATCTCGGGAAAAAACTGATCCCGCACCCAGTAGATCGATGACGCCATGGCCGCAAGGGTACTCACTTGTAACCACTTTCCTTGGACACCTAAAGCACGTGTCAACAAACGCTCGTGTGGCTTGGGGCGGTCCGTGCACAACGCCAGTACGTCCGTCGATCCCACCACATTGAAAAGCTGTCCGACATCCGCGCCGGCCAGCAGCATCCCCGCGCTCCCATCCATCATCCCTGCGAGCATCGGAGTGCCCGCGCGCAGCCCCAACAAGGCCGCGGCCGACGGCGTGATCCGACCGCCAATGACATCGGAATCAATCACGTCTGGGAGAAGCGACGAACTCACCCCAACGTTGTCACACAGGACATCGCTCCAACCATCCAAACCCAGCGTGTGATACAGTCCGGTGAAAGACGCATTCGACGGGTCTGTGACCCGCGCACCCGTAAACTGTCGATGTAGAAACGTATTGAGATGTCCGACCAAATCCGCACGTCGCAAAGCCCCCGGACGGTGCTTTTTGAACCAAGCCCAGGTGGTCGAACTAATTCCTCCGGGAAAAGGCCGGCATCCACACAGCGCCAAATGCTGTTCCTTTCCCAAACGGGCCTCTAAAGCGCGCGCCTCCTCCACGCTTCGACGGTCTTGATGCGTGACAATCGGAGTGAGCGGTCGGCCTTTCGCATCCATGGCCACCCACGCAGGACACATCGTAGCCAGGGCAATCGCGTCGACTTTTTTAGCAGCGGAACCCAGTTTGCCGATCGAAGTGATGATCGCCGCGATAAGCACTTCGGGATCAACATCGACCGCGGGGCCCTGGTGACGCGTTTTGAAAAACGTTCTAGGTGCCTCCGAAATCACCCGGTTTCCTGAAAGGATGCCGGCAATGACGGACGAAGAACCAATATCGAGTCCAAGCAGGGTAGCCATTTTCCCCCTCTTTCAACAGACTTAAGATCATGGGGCGAGCCACAACCGTTTCGGCTTAAGCCCGGCCTCCCCATAAGACCGAAACTAGTGCTGGCCGCCCCCCAAGTGTTGCAAGACTCGTTCGTAGTAGGCCCTCAAGCCCGAAACCGCGGGGCTCTTCGGATGCTCTTTGAAAAAGGTCTCGGCACGAGTCTTGAACTGCTCCCAACGCTTATCCTGGTACAATCGCTTCAGCTCTTCGATCGCCTCTTGTTCAGACAACCAGCTCAAGAGATACGCGCGCTGGGAGGCAGTGAGTCGACTGCCCATGCGGGCTTGCGGCTCCAATTGCGGCCGGATCTCATCGAAACGCTGCGCATCGGCCAGGGTCTGGAGCTGCTCAATGGCTGCCATAAACGGGTCGCTCTTCCAAATCCGCTTGGCTCGCTCTCGCAGTGAGGCCGAAGATTGCGGGCTCTCTAACACGAGCGATAGGTGCTCCACGTAGGCCGCATCCAAGCCCAGCCTCTGGGAGAGGAGGGCGAGATAAAACCGCACCTCCTCCCCTTCCGGACCAGAGAAGACACCGCGCTCAAGCTCAGCGACCATGGATGGATCCACTTTTGGCGAGACATAAAAAGCCCGTCCCAGCAGCCGATATGCCGTGCTGTTCCCCGGGTCTAACGCGCGTGCCTTCTGAATCTCCTCTACCGCCTCATCAACATACCGTTGATTCCCCTGGCCGGCGAAATCCAGACCTCCCGCACGGCTGCGATCCAGGCGTTCCGCCGCCGAGACGAGATAGGCTGCGGGATTCTCTGTCCCGGCCGAGATCGCTTCGCGGTAAAGTCGAACCGCCTCCTCTTCGTTGTTCTCCCTTAGGGCCTTTCTTGCCATGGCCTCCTTCACCCACGGCGACTCGGAATCCGTCAATCGTATCTGCGTAAAAATGACATCCGCTTCGGTCAAGAGCCCAGCGCCGCGCATCAATTCAGCACGGGTCACCGCTACCCTGGCCGCATCAGCAGGCTGCACCGACCATGCTTTCTTTGCGGCAGCGTGATCGAACGGAATTTTCCAGCCTTTCGATGTGCGGCGGAGGTGGTCCTCAATCACTTCTTTGAAGTGATCGGGCTGTTCGCTCATGATCTCTTGCACCGCCTCTAATGCAGAGTGAGTCCGCAGTCGTTCTGCCAACTGCTTAAAGCGACGCGGGCCGTGATCGTCCTTAAACAAGACCCAATGCATCAATCCCCAGGCTTGCGAGTGATACACACCATCGTCGCTGTGATACTCCTTCGAACCCGTGTGNNCCTTCCCGAAAAACCACGCGTGTCTTTCGCCAATCGATAAGCATTTGTTTCGACCTGGGTAGTCGACAGAATCTGCCCGACTCCCTGCGTCATCCAAATCGGCATGAAGTAACCCAAACGGCGCGTTGCCCACATGCCCTCTGCCTCGAGGGCTGTTTCCAAGGCCCGTTCTCGGCTCCCGGCGATCGAAAACGTCGATATCGGTGCTCCATCGACCTCGATAGAGAAGCCCATGGTCTTCCCGTCGAACGACGATTTCGAAGCAATGTGCTCACGAAATGATTTTTCCGAAGCGAACAAGACCAGGGTTGATCGCGGCAACCGGGCAATGTCCTCCTCAAAGAGTCGCTGGAATGCGTGATAAAAAGCGGAGTAGACCAGCGCGAAGCTTTCCATGTCACGCACAGGCGCATCGGAAAGAATGACGAAACCGGGCCCCTTCAACTCCGTCCATTGACGTTCGTCACGCCCCTCAACGTTTGTCCCGGTCTGCAGGAGGGCCGCCCAAAAAATGACCACGTAAGTCCAGCACCGCAGCGGGCTTTTTCTTCCAACCGGTTTCAAGGCTTGCCGCCCTTCACACGGCGCCGCCGACAATTTGAAAAACTCCATGACCTCGCCTAGCCAACCCAGGTCAGCAGAACAAACCCCAATTTCCCTTCATTTGCGAGTTCCTGAGCACTCGCGATCTACCCTCCTCAAAAAAACGCAAGGGCAAGGCGATCGCCCTGCCCTTTTAGATCTCGGTCGCCACGTGGTCCGCCGTTTTCGCTACGCCCCAAGTACGATCCGTGCGACGCGAACCTGAACGACTCGTTACCCTCGGCGGAGTTGGAGTCGCACGCTCGTTATACTATACGCGAACGCCCCCACGGTTCGGCACTGATGNNAGACGGGTGGCCCACGCCTTGGAAGTGAAGTAAACCATCGCGATTCCCACCAAAACAAAGCTCATCACGAGCAACCAAAGTTCACGGACACTTCCCGGAGCCGCATTCGCACCTAACATAGAGGGGAACCACACCGGAAGGTACTTCATAGCCAGTCCGACGATCGCAAATCCAAGGGCGTTGCTCGAGTTCATGCCCTAACCATTGCCTACGCCGTGCCACCCGGGGCAGGTTCAGCTTATCTCACTGGTATTGAGAACCTTCCCAGAGCGATTAGAAAGTTCCTCAACTTTTCTCCGTGCATTTCGCAAGCCTCACGAATTTTTAACCATGCAGACTGCACGCGCACCTTAATGTCGAGCCGACAAACAAATCCACTTATCGCGTTAATCCTATTTAAATAAATAAGTTAAGGAAATCCAAGGTCGCACTCTCCTCTGTTTTGCTTTNNCCACTGGGCGAAGTACGATTTCCTCAACGACCGTCTTCCGAGAGAGGCGATAAACGTCTAAAAACGCCCGAGCTACGTCACGTGTGGGCATCATGCGCTCGGCAGAAACCCCACTTCCGTCCCACGAAGGCGAGACGGTCGCCCCGGGGTAAACCAAACACACGCGCACCCCGCGCGCCTTCAGTTCCGCTCGCATCACCTGCCCCCAACCCGTCACGCCAAATTTCGCTGCACAGTAAGCAGCACTGCTCGGATAGGGTGACAGCCCGGCGATGGAGCTCATAATGAAAACATCTCCTGATCGGCGTTGGGCCATCGCCGGCACAAACGCCCGTGTCACCAAAAACTGACTACGTAAGTTGACTGCCACCATCTCGTCGAAGGCCTCGACCGAAGTAGTTAAAACCGATCCGGGTCGAAAGGCCCCCGCGTTGCTCACCAAAACGTCGACTCGGCGGAAGCGAGCAATCACGGCGGACTCCAGTGCCTCAACCGCCGCCACATCCGCGACATTAGCGACAAACACCTCCGCCACCGCGCCGAGCCGTTCGCACCGCGCCGCAACCTTCCTAAGCTTAGGTCCCGAACGCGCCACCAAAGCAAGGCAGACTCCGCGGAGTTCGCGGGCAAACTCATAGGCGATCTCGGCGCCGATCCCCTGTGACGCTCCTGTGATCAGCACCACCGGTGACGTCGGACGGGAAGAGCGGGGGCGTGCAGCGGAGCGTCGGGCTTTCATGAGACGTCAGCAGATCAGCGATTTGAAATCCATGAAATCGGCCGCCATGCCTCCAGGAATTCCCTTGGAGATGACACTCACCGCATCGTGAGAATGGAGAGACTCCAAGTGCGCACACGCGATCTGAAAGTCCAAAATGCGTTTGTCCGCCTGGAGCGGCAGATAAAGCAGCCGCGCCGCATCTTCGACAAATTTGATGTAGGCGCCATTGAGTTCGGCAAACGCCTGCTCATCTTCGCGCTTCACCATAACTTGCGTTTCCGTACGCAGCGCCCCCAGGCAGTGGGCATGCAAGTCCTCAATGGTCAGTCGAGCGCGCTCCGCGACCTCCACCCTCACCCGCGCTTTGGAGCGCTGATTATGCGGAATCGCATAAGCCTCCCGCACGTCACGCGCGTGCTCCGATAATTCGGCACTACAGGGACACGCGCTGGAATAGACGAAATCGAATTCGATAAATTTCCGGAAACGACCCTGGGCATCCATCCACCCCTCGTACGATACCGTGTAATACTGAAAGCCATCCAAGCCACTGCGAAGCGAAGTCTGAAGGAGCGGATAGGAAAAGGTCAGCCGCAGGCGAGCAGTCAACGCCGCGACTTTTTTCCGGTACTGCTGCAGAATGCGCTTCAGCCAATCAAGACTAACGGTTTCGGCACGATGCTCGTAGAACGACCGCACAATCCGGCTCATGTTGATCCCCTTGAGATTGGCCTCCAAGGATACCGTGCCCTTGACGGAAGTTTCCAAAGTGACGACCTCTCCCCGCCGAGTCTTAAAACCCAGCGGTAACTTGAAATTGGATACACCAACCTGTTGGATAGCTACAGGCGCGCCGGCAATGGCATCCTGGGCTTCCATCATGTCGGGTAGCGACTCGCGATAGGCCGCGCTGGCCGCAAATTGGGCATCGTAACTCCTGGCAATGGCCGGCGCCGTCCCACCCGGCCCGCGGTGGAGGTACATTTTTTTGGAGGCTTTTTTCATCTTCGTTTTTGTCTCGGGTTTCGCGTTCGGTTGGTGACGATAACAACGGAACGCAGATCAATCGGAATCCCTTCAGGAAGGCTGAGGACCCCGATACTCCGCAAAATTGCGAGGTGTTTCGTACAGTTTCACCGCGTACAGCCGACCTTGCGTGAGGTGCGGCTCGATCTGCTGCCAGAACGCGATTACCAGGTTTTCGGTCGAGGGAATGACTCCGCGNNCTCCGCGCAGAAAAGGCACTTCGTGGTTCAAATTCCGGTGATCGCAAGGCTGCACGACGGTCTTCTCCAAGATCTCCTTCAATTCACCGAGATCGATGACATAGCCCGTCTCTGGATTCGGCTCCCCGCACACAGTCACTTCCAACACATAATTGTGACCGTGCCCGGCATCGTTATTGCAAAGACCGAACTGCTTTTTGTTCCACGACGCACTCTTGGTGGGATTGTGCAAACGGTGAGCAGAATTAAAGTGCACCTGACGCGTCACGTACACCGTCCCCCGCAACGGGCGGAGCGGAGCGGGCGTCGCAGAGGAAGAGCGGCGGGTTCGAGCCATGGAAAGGAAGGACATAGACAAAATCCTTCAGCGGTCAACCCGGGGGCTGTAGGAGAACGTTCCGGCTCCGATTCCACGCAGCGGCCTTTCCCACGACTATCAGGAAGATCAGGCGAAAGGTGACTTCGCGCTTGCACGGAGAGCCGGCGAGTCGTTGAACGCGGCTGTTCCATGGCAATGAGGCTTTGCATTCTAGGCAGCGGGAGCGCGGGCAACTGCGCGCTGCTCCAAACCGACCAGGCACGGGTTTTGATCGATGTGGGGTTTTCCTCGCGCCGTACCCGCGAACTGCTGTCGGCAGCCGGCGAAAAATGGGAAAACATCGACGCCATTTTTATCACCCACGACCATGGTGATCATACCGCCGGCATCAGTGGTTTGGCTAAGTACCCACACGTTAAACTTTTCGCCAACGCGGCAACCGCTCGCGCCGTGCAGCAGGGCCTCACCTTCCAACCTTCTTGGCAGATTTTCCAAACGGGTTCCCGTTTTCGGTTTCGTGATCTCGAAATCGATAGCTTTTCCGTCCCCCATGACGCCCACGACCCAGTTGGATTCCGTTTTTCGGTGGGTTTTGACGATGATCTTTTTGCCCCGCGGAAGTCCCTCGCCTGGCTCACCGATCTCGGACACGTCCCCCAGCACGTGCGCGAACGCCTAAAGGACTGCGATTCGATCGTGGTCGAATCCAATCACTGTCCGAATCTCCTGCAAGCATGTGTGACGCGTCCCTGGTCGACCAAACAACGCATCAGCGGACGTCACGGGCATCTTTCCAACGAAGGGGTCCGTGAGTTGCTCTCTGGCATCGCCAGCCCCCGCTGGCGTCATGTTTTCCTCACGCACCTCTCACGCGACTGCAACAGCCTCGATGCGGTGGAGACCATGCTCGCCCCGCTCCGGCAAACGCTTTCTTGTGAATTTCGGATTGTTGCCCCCGGCGGCGGAACGCCGTTCTACGAGTGGTAGGCACCTTGGGCGGATACGCCGAGGCGGCTGTCTAAAAAATCCCCACTCAGCAAACTAGGACTGGGAGGGCCACGGTCTTTCGTGGCCGGGTTCATCTCCGCAGGCATCGCGTGCGTGACTGTTGACAGTCCGGCGTTGGTATTCAACCCGCGATCCCTGGACGCGAGAGCCCGCGTCCCTCCCTCTGGTCCTTTGTTCATTCAGAATTCCTAAGTTTTATTGTACTGCTATGTCCCGAAAGAGCCTCTGGGCGGTCACACGCCCGCGCATAGTCCTCAATGAAGTTAGGACCGAGGCGGCGCCTCGCTTGCACCCGCGCACGCTTTACTCCGTGATAGCATCCTCATGAGCCAATTGCACCCAATCGCCGACTTCCGCCGAACGAAAATCGTTTTTACTCTCGGCCCGGCTACGGAAAGCGAAGCCATGCTCGAAGCGCTCATTCGCAGTGGAGCTGACGTCGCCCGGATTAACATGGCTCATGCGAAACACGAGTGGACACGCATGATCATCCAGCGCATTCGCGAGGTTTCAGCGCGAATTGGTCGTGAGATTGCGATCATGATGGATATCAAAGGTCCTGAGATCCGTACAGGGGACCTGGAGACTCCAATCGAGCTCAGAGCGGGCGAGGTTTTTGATTTCACCGTAAAACCCGGCCAACGAGAAGCTGGTAATAACTCCGAGGAAATATGCTCAGTGGATGTCAACTACAAGGATCTCATCAGCGATATCCAGGTTGGGGATACCGTCCTTGTCGACAACGGGCTCATCCGTCTCGAGGTTTTGGAAAAGCGCGACAACCACATCCGCTGCCGCGTGCTCATTCCAGGCGAGCTCAAATCTCGGCGACACATCAATCTTCCTGGTGTGAAGGTTAACCTGCCGTCGTTCACGGAAAAAGACCGCGCCGACACCCTCGTAGGACTGGAAGCTGGTATCGACTTCGTCGCCCTCTCCTTTGTCCGCGAAGCCAAGGACGTGGAAATGCTCCGCGAATTTCTGCAATCGCAGAATTCGAACGTCCGCATCATCGCGAAAATCGAGGATCAATCCGCCGTTGCCAACCTCGACGAAATCGTAGTCGCCTCGGACGCGTTGATGGTAGCTCGCGAGGATTTGGGAATCGAATGCCCCATCGAAGAACTCCCGATTATCCAGCGCCGGGCTGTACTCGCGTGTTTCCACCATGGACGGTCGGTAATCATCGCCACCCACATGCTGGAATCGATGATCTCCGCCCCTTTGCCCACGCGTGCAGAAATCACTGATGTCGCCAATGCCGTTTTCGAACGAGCAGATTGCGTGATGCTCTCGGGCGAGACGACCGTGGGCAAGTACCCCATTGAATGCATCGAGGTCCTGAAGAAAATCTCCTGCCGGATCGAAAATCAGCCGCCCCTGCCATTCACCGAGCCACTGCAGATGAGTGGTGACAAAATCAAACTCCTGCAATCCGCCGTCCAATTGGCGAACGAGCTCAGCGGTTCTAGTATCCTGACATTTACACGACGCGGCTTTATGGCAGCTGGGCTCGCTGCCATGNNGATGTAGAGCCCTTCATGCTGGATTTTGATTCGGATCCCGACGTGACGATTTCTCGGGCCATCAGCTTTCTTCTCCGCGAAGGACAAATCAAACTTGGCGATCGCTTGGTGATTGCCACCGACATCCTCTCTTCCAACCGACTTGTCGATAGCGTCCAACTACGGACGGTAAAGTAACTCCTGACCCAGTTCTACACACCAGCTTTGACGTGGATGCCTCCACGGGTTTTGTTGCGGAGATGCAGCTGACCAAACACTGGGCCGCCAATATCGAGGACTATGTCATCGACTTGGCCTGGTCTCCCGACACCCACCATCTCGCCGTCGCCTCCGCGTCAGGACCCGTCACGGTATTCGCTGCGGCGGATGGAGCGACTGTCCAACCTCTTCTTGGACACGAAGAGGGTACCAACACGCTCGCGTGGGGCCCCGGCGGATTGGCCTCCGGTGGACAAGATGGAAAGGTACATCTTTGGGATATTCCCAGCGGTCAGATTGCTGCGACGGCTTCATTCGATCGCGGTTGGGTGGAGCACCTGGCCTGGTCACCAGCGGAGTCGCCGTTCCTTCTCGCTGCTGCGGCAGGTCGCGAATTGGCGCTGTTACGTCCCGACGGCACGGTTCACCACCGTTTCCCGCTCGCTCCCAAGACCATCTCGGCGCTGTCGTGGTCGCCTTCCGGACGACATCTGGCCGTCGCCTATTTCGGAGGGGTTTGTCTGTGGGATATTACTACCTTGGCAGCGTATAAGGAATTCGCCTACGCCAACAGCATCCACGCGCTCACGTGGTCGGGAGATGGGAAGTGGTTGGTTTCAGGTAACCAAGATCCCAGCGTTCACCTGTGGGTTCCCGAGACCGATTTCGAGTTCCACATGAGCGGGTATGAATCGAAAGTGAAGGACATCGACTTCGACCATACCGCGCGCTGGCTCGCCACAAGCGGGGGCCAGGACGCTTGCGTCTGGGACTGTCAGGGTAATGGACCCGAGGGTCGCGAACCGGCGATGCTTCCGCACGACGCGAAGGTATGCGCCCTCGCCTACCAAAATCGTCACGGCTTGCTTGCCACCGGAAGCGAGGACGGCGTGGTGATGCTCTGGAGCCCGGAACGTGCCAAACCGTTGCGCGCCACGGTACGCATGCCGACTCCCGCCACGAAATTGTCCTGGTCGAAAGACGACCGACTCCTGGCTGTTGGAACGTCCAAGGGAACTCTCTACGTATTGCGGAGCGAAACATAAGCCAGTCTCCGTTAGCATCCCCGCGCTCTCGAGGTTATGCACCGGTTCATTCCCGACGAAGCGGCTCCACCCTTTTCCGCCAACGACTCCGCGATCATTAAATCGTGGATCCGCGACGCTTTGGGCTGTGGAGATGATGTGCCCATCACGCTCGCCAATGCAGCTTGTAGGGATCCAGGATGCCCCGTGGTCGAAACCACCGTCACCGTGTGGTGGCCTCATCGTTCGCCCCAAGTGATTCCGTTTGCCCGCCCCCAAGCCGCACTCACGCGGCTGATGATCGTCCAGGCAGTCCGTGGTTCCACTCCCGCGGTGTCTAAGACGAGAGACCCACTATTTGGATAACAAAAAGGCGCGCCGGTCTCCCAGCGCGCCTCCGAATCTTCTCTCACCCTGACAACACAGGCCGAATGGCCTGGACTGACCCGCCGGGCTAAACGCGCCGGCGTAAATTGAAGAGCGCCAACCCCACCAGAGCAAATCCGAGAAAAAAGAGCGTGTAGCCGGTTTCGGAAACATCCACGGGACTGGTCATCTGACCATGAACCCAATTCGTCAGACCAAAACCCACGAGGCTTAGTTGAGCGGCAGAACGAATAAAAATTTTCATGGTGGAATTCTCGGTAGAGACAGTGGTGAAACCACGGGTTGAAGCGTACAGGACTCTGACCGGTCCGCAGTTAGCACGGCGCATTCCAGCCTACGTAAAACTACTATATGCAAATCTAAGTATATATATCCGTCTGATTTTCAACAGTTTGATTAACCTGTAAAAGCTTTATGAAAGACTTTTACGGAAAAGCGCAGTTCTAACCGTAAAAATTCCCGACGCTAAACCGTTAGATTCTAGGCGTTATCTTCGGTGTCGCCCCAGGCGCTTCCCGTCACATGAGTGCAGACTGGGCGGCACTATAAAAGGCACTGATCCAAGGCCGCTCGCAGCGCGTTCTCGTCTAAATTTTGTCCGATGAAAACCAGCTCCTGCCGTCGATCTCCATTCGGCTCAACCCAGAGAGCTCGGATCATTTCGGGGCGGTCATCCCGTGTGGCCTTCCCATTTTCGATCAGCGCCGCCCACCAGTAGTTCAAGGTGTCGAGGCGAACGACGTCGCCGGCCACGGAGAGAAATCCCATTTCATCGGGAAGATCCGCCCACCAACAAAACCCTTTCGCCCGAACAAGCCCCGGAATCCCGCTCCGAACCAACGTACCAAACTTTTCGCGATCAAAGGGCCGCCGTGCCTGATAAACCAGCGAACGGAGACCGTACTTTTCCTCGAAGTCTCGAGACGAGGCACGACTCGCGCGCGGATTGACGACGCCTTGCCCAGAAGAGCGCGCTACTCCAGGCGCAAGCGCATTCAAGCTCCGCAGCCAACGAGCACCTGTCAGGGTTTCCTGCGGGACAAACCGTGCCCGATCGAGGACCACCTCGCGAGAAATCTGACCCTGTTCTAACGCATGCCGCTCTGCCCGTGGATTTAATCCCTCGATGACGGTCAGGACTTGGGCCACCTGCTCCGACGATGCGAGGTCGCATTTATTGACCAAAAGGAGATCCGAAACCTCCACCTGCTCTAAGAGCAACTCGAAGAGTGTTCGTTGTGCTCCCCCTGCGGCCAGGGATCGCTCCTTTGCACCCGGCTCGTGGGCGACGTGTTCCCGCCAGAGCCGATGAAAATGGACCGCATCGACTACCGTCACCAAAGCATTCAATCGCGCAAAATCAGAGAGCGACCTACCGAAAGGATTGCGCTGCACAAAAAGCTGCGCGATCGCCCGCGGCTCCGCCACCCCCGTGGTTTCTACGATCAAATGATCGAACGGTTCTCCCGGCGGTCCTTTGGGTCGACCGGTGAGCGCCAGCTCCGCGAGCGACTCTCCCAGTTCGTCTTTCAACGAGCAGCAGACACATCCGTTTTCCAATTCGACCACTTCTTCACGTCGCGTCCGCTCCCCTGTTCCCAACGCGCGTTGAGCGACTTGGCGGGCATCAATATTGATTGCGCCCACATCGTTCACCACCAAAGCCCAGCGTTCCCCGTCGGTTTGCTTTAACAAGTGCTGCAGCACGGTGGTCTTTCCTGCGCCCAAAAAACCGCAGAGAACGGTCACCGGAGGCCGCTTCGGCTCTTCAGGCTCGTTTAACATCGCTCGAAAACACCTTAACCACCGGCAAACACCGGACGGAAACCTGCTTCTTTGAGGATTTCCGCGATCTCCTCCCGTTTGTCACCCTGGATCTCAATGTGTCCATCCTTGACCGTGCCACCGCAGCCGCACCGCTTCTGCATTTTCTTGGCAAGAACTTCCTTCTCCATTTGCCCTATGCCAACGAAGCCCTGGACCAAGGTGACCGTTTTTCCACCTCTACCCGCAGTACTTCGGACAATATCAACCCGACCGCGGTTTTTTTGCGGCGCCGGCGACAGCTCCTTCGAATGGATAGGTACACTGGCCGAGCCAGCGGCAGGTGAGACCGGGCCGGCCGGCAGACTCGACTTAAGAGCATCCAAAGAGGAAAATGCACTCTGCCCCAAAGAGTTACCTCCATCTAAAGAAATCTTTTTAGGCGAGCTCATGACAGGTTTTTTCCTTCACCTTTGAACTGGCAGGATCCACGCGGAATCCCGCCTTCGCCGCCAAGCCAAGCCACTGCCTTGGCATAGCTTCTTCCCTCCAAATAGTGAACCAGCTGCGGGTGGAGTTGACCTCGTCCTTGCGCCAGCAAATCATCCAGCTGCCCCAATTGATTGGCAATCCCCGCGCCATCAGCCCGTTTGATGCTGTCCAATAGCTGTATAAGCGATTCTTTGATTTGGTGCTCCATGATCGAGAAACCCTTCCCTAATGTTCATGATNNCGAGTTTTCAATCCAACCTCTCCTCTCCTCGTCGGCTTGCCTCGCGGCGGGAGACACGGCATGATCATCTGAATCTATTCTTATAGGTGTGCCTGGTGAGCGAGGCCTGCGATCGCATCCGCTAAGCGCATTTTCTAATTATACTCCATGAGACCTCTTCCCTTGCCCACGCGCGCTAACGCCGACGTCATCGACTCGGCCTATTCCGCCTGGCTTGAAAATCCCGACTCCGTCGATCCGACGTGGCACGCGTTCTTCCAGGGCTTTGCTCTGGGGAATTCCGGTCNNAGCGAGTCTCGCCGAAAGCCTGAAACAGGCGCAGGTTCACAGCCTCATTTATCATTATCGCTCGATCGGGCACACCCAAGCCCATCTTGACCCGCTGAGCGATCCCCCTGCGCCCTCGCCGCGGCTCGCCCTGAGCGAATTTGGTCTGACGGAGGAGGATCTCGACCGGTCCTTCGACGTTGGTCACTACCTTAACCAGGGGCAGATGAAGCTCCGCGATCTCATCGACAGCCTGCGCCAAACCTACTGTGGACGCATCGGTGTCGAGTATGTCCACATTCAGGATACCGAGGTTCGCCGCTGGCTGCAGGATCGCATGGAGCCCACGCGCAACCAACCGCAGTACACGAAAAAACAAAAGACCCGTATCCTGCGCCGCCTGCACAAGGCCGAACTTTTCGAAAAATTCCTTCACACGAAGTACGTCGGCCAAAAACGATTCTCACTCGAGGGCGGGGAAACTTTCATCGCGGCGATGGACGCAGTGATCGAAGCCGCGCCCG
>DKKJ01000147.1:0-1123 GCA_002455175.1 Opitutaceae bacterium UBA6669 | reverse complement strand
CTGGAAATCGTCAATCCGGTGGTCGAAGGCAAAGCTCGCGCTCGTCAACGGATTCGCGGCGACACCCAGCGCCGTCAGGTCATGCCGCTTTTGATTCATGGCGATGCTGCATTCGCCGGTCAGGGAGTTGTCGCCGAGACGCTGAATTTCTCCCAACTGCCCGGTTATCGAACAGGCGGCACGCTCCACTTCGTCATCAACAATCAAATTGGCTTCACCACGCTACCCAGCGAAGCCCGCTCCACGCGTTACTGCACGGATGTGGCCAAGATGATCGAAGCCCCTATCTTCCATGTAAACGGCGACGATCCTGAGGCCGTTTGTATGGTCGCACAGTTGGCCCTCGAGTTCCGCGTGCGTTTCCAACGCGACGTGGTCATCGACATGTACTGCTATCGTCGTTTGGGCCATAACGAGTCAGATGAACCTGCCTTTACCCAGCCCGCCCTCTACCGGACGATCGGTAATCACCCGCTCGTCTCTACGATTTACACGGAAAAACTCACCGGCGAAGGCAGTCTGACCCAAGCTGAATGTGAGGCCATCAAAGCTGAATACCTTGCGGCTCTCGAATCGAATCTCGAGAAAGCCAAGGCTCGCGAAGCCGAAAAGTCCGCCAAGCGCAAAGCCAAGGAGGCCGCGGATCCTCAAGCGAAGTTTGCGGGATCTACCGCGGTGTTCCAACCCGCCTACAGTCATGCACCGGTGCCAACTGCGGTATCGGCGGAATCCGTGGAAAAGGTCATTCGAGGCCTCACCACCCTGCCTGCCGGCTTCAAGGTCAACCCAAAGATCAAGCGTCTCCTCGATGGGCGCGCACAGGCACTCAAGGACGGTGGTCCCGTCGACTGGGCACTTGGTGAAGCCCTTGCTTTTGGCACATTGCTGCTGGATGGCAGCCCCGTCCGCTTGAGCGGACAGGACTGTGAACGCGGCACCTTCAGCCATCGTCANNCCTTGATGAGCCCAAGCAGGCCCGATTCTGCGTTTACAACTCGCTTCTCTCCGAAGCGGCGGTTCTTGGTTTCGACTACGGCTACTCGCTCGACTATCCCCAGATGCTGTGCATGTGGGAGGCCCAATTTGGCGACTTCGCGAATGGCGCGCAGGTGGTCATCGACCA
>DKKJ01000223.1 GCA_002455175.1 Opitutaceae bacterium UBA6669 | reverse complement strand
CTCATGGGATGCGTGGCATAGTAATGGCAACTGACGAGCCGCCGGTCTCTGTTGAAAAACGACAGCGTCCTCAAGTCCGGGTCGATCAACCCCTCGGGCAGCGCGATGAGCTCCGGGTCTTTCGAATAACTGCCGCGCATTTTAACTATCTTGCCATTTTTGTCGCGAAGAACCCGGCGGTTGGAGGCCACCTGCAACACGGGCGCTTGGCTGAAAGCGACGTGAGTGATGGGTTGCGCTTGCGGGAGGGCCTGGCGGACCGCATCACGACCTCGATCCAGGCAGGTTTGCAGGAAGTTCAGGTCTAGGTTATGCAACTGCCCAGAGTGAGCCTGGAGAAGGCGTTCGGTCGCGGGACAGGCGAAGGGGGCGTTATGCTGGTGAACGGCCTGCACCGCCACGCGGTCTGGCGTCGTACCGGCAGCGTCGGCGAGTGCTGACCGCCATCGAACGTGGGCTTCGTTGAGAATCCCCGTCCAGTCGACCGCACACACAACGATGGGGCTGCCCGCACCCAGCAAGACGTAGCCGATGCATTCGAGGGCGTCGTCGTAACCCACCACGGGTTTAATCCAACCGCCGCAGAGCGGATGTCCCAGCGGAGGCGAGACTTCGAAACGAAATGGAGCTATTCGCAAGGACGTGGCACTGTCGGGTCTCTGAGCGTACAGGCCCGCCGAACTCAGCGACGCAGCTCCCGCGGCGAGAAGGCTCTTGGCAAGGAAGGCCCGCCTTCCGATTTCGGACGTGTGGAGAGCCGTTTCATCGGCACGTCGTTGTCCGACGGGGTGAACTCGACATTTTTCAGATTGCCCCAAACTCATACTGAGTAACCCTTCGGTTACACCCATTTTTGTCCACCCAGAAGTGGGTGGGCAGCTTGGATGGGTAGGTTCCAATCATTATCCAAGAGTTTCCATGCGTGCTTTCCTCACCCGGCCCTCCGCTCGTTTCGTTTCCCTGTCGCGATTTATCGGTAGGCGAGGGATGGTAGCAGCTGTCATACTTCCGATCTTAACCCTCACTCCTGTGTCTGCCCAGCCTGAAGTAAAACGGTTTCTAGAATCTGCCCCTGCGCCCAGAGTGGCTGCAACGCAAGTCGGCGATGTGCCCTTGCTATGGACCGGACAAATTTACGGTAGGGCGGCAGACGGACGTATCTCTGGCCAAGCACAGGAGCAAGCGGACGCGGTTGTCCGCCATCTCCGAGCCGCGCTCTCAGCAGGAGAAAGCAGCTTTGACCTCGTGGTGCGCATCAATGCCTACGTCACGAGCGACGAGGTGACCCCCGTGCTCATGGCCGCGCTGACGCGTGCTTTTGCGGAAAAGCAGCCATCGATAACTGTGGTGGCCACTCCTCTTGCGGAAACGGGTGCGGTCCTGGCTGTCGATGCGGTGGCGGCATTCGCTGGCGGTACCAATAAGGTCACACTCGCACCGGTCCCCTCGTTTCCTCAGCAATTCACGGGTCTTGCTCTGGCGCGTGTGCCTGCTGGGAGAAAAGTTTTCATTTCGGGCCAAGCGCNNGCTCGGTCGTTCAAGTGAAGGCCTTTCTCCAGCCCTTTGAAAAACACCAGGAATTGACCGAAGAGATCGTGGCGTTTTTCGAGGGTAAGCCGGTTCCGCCCATTGTGCTGATGGCGTGGACCAATTCACTTCCGACGGAAATTGAGTTGGTCGCCTCCGGAGGAAATCCTCCTGCGGCGGCGGGTGACTATGTTTGGTTTAGTACGCTGCCCAACCTAGCGGCGAGTCCTCGTTTTAGCCGGGCCGCGATTGTTGAGCCGGGCGCTCCGCTTCTCTTTACCTCGAGCTTATACGGAAACGCGGGCCTGGGAGCGCGACAAGAGTTACGCGACATTTTTGCCACCCTCGGTACGCTGCTTTTTGATGTAGGAAGCGGATACCGGCAATTGGTCAAAGCGACCTATTTCAACACCGATGCCGCGGGTCCCAAGATGCTGGGCGAGATTCGTGCGGTGTACTTTGATCCCACCCGGCCGCCCGCTGCTTCCGCGGTGGGGGTAAAAACTCTGGGGCGAGCAGGTTTTGCCTCCAGTCTCGACATGATTGCGGTGCCCCTGCCTCCCGCGAAATAGCGAGGATGCCTGATATGATGCGCACTTGTAATGACTTTTCCATGACTCTTGTCCGTTCCCTTCTTCTTCTCTGTACGTGCTGCACGGCATGGGCTCAACTCGGCGATGTGCCTAACGACGCACCTCAGGTCCCACATGCTGCAGGCGATCTGCCTCCACCTCGGCCTTTGACTCCGGCGGAGCAACGTGAAACCTTTCGTCTTCCGCCGGGATTCAAAATCGAACTGCTGGCAGATGAATCGCTGGTACGTGATCCCGCAGCGATTGCTTTCGACCTTCAAGGAAATCTCTGGGTTGCCGAAATGTCCGGCTTCAACGCAGAGATGGTAAAATTTCTGCCCGAACTTTCCGACGGCCACACTGACCTGCCGCCTGGAAAAATCGTCCGTTTGGAGTCGAGCCGACGCGATGGGGTTTACGATCGTCGCGTGGTAGTCGTAGATAATCTGCATGCGCCGCGCGCCTTGGCGATTCTTCGGGATGGCGTGTTATTTGCGGATCCGCCTCATCTCTGGCTGGCACGCGATCTCGACGGAGACGGCAAGATCGACGAAAAAGTTGTGGTGTCTGACCGATTCGGGCGCAAGGGCGATGACGAAGCGAGCGCCAATGGGCTCATTTGGGGGCGCGATAATGTCATTCAAACCGTAGCTCATGATGCTAACTTCCGCTACGAGAATGGTACCTGGACGGAAATTTGTNNGGACGGAAATTCCCGTCCCGATCCGAGGACAGTTCGGACTGACCCAGGACGATTTTGGCCGCCTTTATTACACGCGGAACAGTGATCACTTGCGGGGAGATCTTTACTCGCCGCATTACGGGATGCGCAACCCGTGGGTAACGAGCTTGCCCTGGTTCAATTTCAATGTCGCGGAGGATCAGACCATTTGGCCTGGGCATCCTACGCCGAGCGCCAATCGCGGTTATCGTCGGGGAATTCCTGGTACGGTAAATGGAGGGCTGAGGCCGGATGGATCCATGCTAGAGTTCAGCGCGGCGTGTGGCTCGATCCTCTACCGAGGGAGTAACTTTCCCGAGAGTTTCTATAATAACGCCTTTGTTCCTGATGTCATTGGCAATCTGGTGAATCGCAGCATTCCTCTGGAAACGGAAGGTCGCGTCTTCGTCATGAACGCCTACGCGGAGCGCGAGTTTCTCACCTCAACAGATGAGCGTTTCCGCCCCGTAGCCGTCGCGAATGCCCCTGATGGCTCCCTCATTGTGGTGGATATGTACCGCGGCTTGATCGAGCAGTATAATTTTATCTCGTCGTACTCGAAAGATCAGATTCTCAAGCGGCGATTGAACAGCCCGCTGTTTGGAACGGGGCGTATTTGGCGTGTGACGTACGAGGGCGGCAACCTAGAGAAGCGCCAGCCAAACCTGCTCAAGGCGAGCGGGCCTGAGTTGGTGGAAGCATTGGAGCATCCGAACGCCTGGTGGAGAGACACAGCCCAGCAGGCTATCGTCGAGCGTAAGGAGCGAAGCGCGATTCCGGCGTTGCAGCAGTTGCTGGAGACGTCGTCCCAGGAGGTGACTCGGGTTTATGCGTTGTGGACTCTCGATGGATTGAACGCCGTAAGNNGCGACCCGTCGGCTAAAGTGCGATCTGCTTCGGTGCGGATCCACGAGAAAGCCTTGCGTCAACTCGGCTCTACGGAAGCGGCGGCGTTGGAACGATTGGCATTTCTGGTCAAAGATCCGGCACCGGAAGTGGCGGTACAACTCGCGCTTTCACTTGGCGAGGCGAAGTCGCCGCGAGTGCTCGAGCTGTTACATGCGATTCTGGATCGGCACGGTGCCCATCCTTACATTCCAAAAGCTATTGCTTCGTCACTGGGTCGACGTGAACGCGAGTTTCTTCACGTCATGAAGACCCGTTTCCCAGAACGCTTCGTTGCAGAGAAAGCCACCTTGCTCACCGTTCTTTCGGAAGCGGTCATCCGCCGGGGCGATAAGAGTGAAAAGGGCGATTGGATACGCTTGGCCTCAGATGATGAGCAGGCGCCCAGCTGGGTGCGGTTGGCTGTCATCAAAGGCTTTGGCGCCAGCACGACCCCTGCGCTGCGCCGCTCTTTGGGTCCTGATCGAGTCGTCACAGCGGATGATTTGGCGGGACTGGTTGCTAGCTCTGATCTTAAAATCGCGCAGGAGGCTAAGCAGTTGAGTGATAAGCTGCGGGAGTTAGAGGTTGCAGCGAACGCCCAAAAGCCGACCTCAGGGCCATTGACTCCCGCGCAAGCGTTGGTCGCAGAACGAGGTAAGTCCATGTATGCTCTGTGCGCGGGGTGTCACCAAGCTAATGGCGAAGGCCTACCCGGCGCATTTCCATCTCTGGTCACGTCACCGTGGACCGTAGGTAAGCCCGAAAACCTCCTCCGGATCATGCTGAATGGCAAAGAAGGGACACCAGGTTATCCGGGGGGGATGCCGCCCGTGCGGAGTTTGACGGACGATCACATCGCTGCGATCGCCACCTATGTNNATCTGGTGGCGAAGATTCGTCAGGAAACCCTTTCACGACAGGCGGCTTGGACAGATGCGGAGCTGAAGCAATTGCCGTAGCGAGCTGACGCTGCGTGGTTATGTCCTGTTCGCCGTTTAAACTCGCACCGTTTCGATTCGATGTGACTCCACCGTTAGGGCACTCGCTCTGCGGGGGCTGGATTAAGCCCGCGGTGGCGGTGGACGATCCTTTGGAGGGATTGGGCTATGTCCTGATCGGTGCAGGCCAGCCTATCGTGGTGTGCGTGTTGGATTGGACTGCTCTGCTCAATGAGGCCCATTTGGCGTGGAGAACGGCTTTGGCAGAAGCCGCGGGAACCACGGTTGAGCGTGTCGCGGTGCATTGCGTCCACCAACACAACGCTCCGTTTGTTTGTGACCGCGTGTACCGTGAGGTGTCGTCGTACCCGGATCTTCCGCGTCCCTACGATGCCGATTTTTTTGCGCGCTGTTTGCGTGACGCTCGTCTTGCTGTAAGCGCGGCGATCATGCGCGCTGAGCCTGTGACGCACGTGGCTGCCAGCAAAGCGCTCGTGCAGCAGGTTGCCTCGAATCGAAGGATCGCTCGTGATGGCGAGGGCCGGGTGACGCGTATGCGACGCAGTTTTTGTACCGATTCGGAATTGCAGGCACTTCCCGAAGGTGAGATCGACCCCTTTCTCCGAACGATCTGCTTTTACAACGAGGAGAAGCCGATTCTCAGCGCGCATTTTTACGCGACTCATCCCATGAGTTATTACGAGGACGGGCGAGTGAGTGCTGATTTCTGTGGGCTGGCCCGACGACGCCGACAGAGCGATGACCCGGGCTGCCTCCAAGTTTATTTTACCGGCTGCGCGGGGAACGTGACTGCCGGAAAGTACAACGACGGATCACCTGCTGCTCGGGTCGCGCTCACCGAACGTATGTACGACGCCATGTGTCGCTCGGAAGCACTGCTTCGACCCGAACCACTACGCCGGGTTCAATGGCGTGAGACGTCGATTCTACCGCCCACTCATCCGGTCTTGGACAAAGAGGAGTTGCGTAGGGCGATTGCCGGGAAGCGCGGATCCTCTCTCGTCGAGCGCATACTCCCCGCCTTCAAACTTGCTTGGCTGGAGCGGCGGGAACAAGGCCTTCCTGTTCCTCTGAGTTGTTTGACGGTGAATGACCATGCACTGCTCCACCTTCCAGCGGAACTCTTCGTTCACTACCAGTTGAGAGCGCAGGCCATGCGGCCGGACCGTTTCGTGGCGGTGGCCGCATACGGCGATGATGGCCCCTGGTATGTGCCGACTCAAGAGGAGTATCCGACCGGAGGATATGAAGTGAGCGTGGCCTTTTGTGATCCCTCCGTTGACACGCTCCTCACGGAAGCTTTGCGCTTTCTGCTCAGCGATCACTAAGGAGTGATGGCTCGCCTTTCTTAGGTGACCGAAAGCGCGCGAAGAAGACGCTGGAGTGTTTGCCCGATGTAATCGGCGTGAGCTTCGGTGTAGTTGGCTCCTACGGGAATGGCGATGAATCGATGGATGAGGTCTTCGGTTTGTGGGAAATCCTCAGCGCGGTATCCCACACCCGGCCACGGACGGATTCCTTTGAACGGTGAGGCTGCAGGGGAGTGAGCGTGTCCAGAAAGGACATAAGCTCGCCGGTACTGCGCATAGGTTCCTGTCATCTGTTGGCAAGGAATACCGGTGTCCTGTAGGCGCGTGCGTATAAGGTCCCGCAGTTCCGTGGTACGCAGCCAGAAATAGATTTCGAAACCAGAATCTCCGCTGGGATCAGGAATCGTACGCAGTTGCACGCCAGGACAGCCCACTAGATAGGCCGTGATCCGGCTACTGAGTTGGCGACAGTGCGCGCGCAGTCGATCGAGCTTGCGCAGTTGGGCGAGGGCAACTGCGGCGGTCAATTCTGACATTCGGAACTGACTTCCGCAGAAGGCGGTTTCTGCAGCCTGTGATTGTTGGGCGTGAAAATCGCGATACTGACCTAAATCGTGCATTCTGACGGCGCGTTCATACAGCCGCGGATCTTGGGTCACGACCATCCCGCCTTCGCCGCTGGTGATCGTTTTCTGCTGTTGGAAGCTAAAGATTGCGATGGGCGCCAATGATCCCACCCGGCGCCCTCGATATTGAGCGCCAGGGCTTTCAGCGCAGTCCTCTAAGACCGAAATTCCCGCGTTCTTCGCTTCCTCAAGGATTTCATCCATGCGTGCGGCGACGCCCTGAAAATGAATCACGATGACGGCTTTGGTGCGGGGAGTGNNAATTTCCTTCGGGTCTAGACAAAGCGTGGCATCAATTTCGGCCAATATAGGCGTTCCGCCAACGCGCACGATCGAAGTGAAACACGAGACCCAGCTCCAAGCCGGGACAATCACTTCGTCACCAGGGCCAATACCTAGCGCTCCCAGCGCAACTTCTAAGGCAGCCGTACCACTGGTCACTGCGAGGGCGAAGGGTGTTCCGACCAAGTCTCGAAATTCCTTCTCCAGAGTAGCGACCATGCGTGGCGGGCGTTCCGGCGTGGTGCCATAGTAGCGGAAGAGAGACTGGCTCCTGAGCACTTCGAGCACGAGGGATTCCTCTTCGGCCCCGACCCAGTGAGAACCGAGAAGGGGCGTGGGAATGGCAAGCGTTGTCATAGTGGAAACGGTAGTGTGGCCGAGGTCTTTATTCGGGGATTTACGTTTTCCAGGGGTGCGGGTGTCGGAAAAGCTCCAGGCTGAGGAGGAGCATCCGAAGGATGTGATAGGGATCCTTGACCGGAAGGGCGACGACGGTTTCCACCGGCTTACCCTGACGATCTCTGATTTGAATCCACTCTCCTACCGCAGGGTTGGGATGGGGAAAGAGGCTAAACGTGTACGAATAGACGTTCTCGATCCACGGAAGCATCTCCGCCTGACCCGTGAGGCGATAGGCAAGAAGAGTGGCGTAGATGGCCTCGGAGTGAACCCACCACAGCTTTTTATCCCATCCTTTGCGAAGCGACGTTTCGTAGGCTGAATCGCCCGGCGTTCCCGTCGGCTCGCCTCCTTGGCGGTCTACGTAGTGGAGCAATCCGCCGAAGGTCTCATCCCAGCCCAGTGTGAGTACTCGATTGATACTGCGGCAGGCGCTTGCAATCCAGTCTGCTCGTCCTTCGCGAGCGGCCACCAACAAAACTATCCAAAGCCCTTCGACCGCGTGCCCGGGATTGATGTGCCGTGTGAGCACCGTGTCGTGCGCGGTGCTCGAATTTGATCTGAGTTCGAATAACGAGCCATCCGGCTCAACGAAACGCGTAAAGAGATGATCAACTCCTTTTAGGCAGCGTTGCCGGAGTTCAGGCGCACGGGCATGTCCAAGTGCATCGCAGGCTTCACTCAGGACCCAGGCTACGTTCAGCGTGATCATGGTGATCGCGTGCGCTTCGTGTCCTTGGGGAATGGGCTGAGGCGCAGTGGGGAAGTTCCCTTCGCTAATTCGCTCTTCGATCCGTTCGAAAAGACTGAGGGCCTGATCGAGGCACGCTGATTGCCTCGTCGTCCGCGCAAATTCAGCAAAGCCCATGACGATAAAGCAGTCTGCGTACAAACTNNTCTTCCCGTCCTGGGTCAGAAGAAAAGCGCACGCTCCATTGTCGAGGAGAACGTGCCGCGAAAGAAAGCGATACGTCAACTCCGCTTTGGCCGCGAGGCCGGCGGCATCGCCCGGGAGCAAGCCACGTCGAGTGAGGTCACTGGCACGCGACCACGCCCAGAGGCAACGACCTTGCGACCACGTATATTTGTCGTGGCTGACCAGTTCGGTTCCGGCATTATTCCAGCAGGTAAAAAAGCCACCGTGAAGCGAATCAAACGCACGGTCCCAGAAGGGGAGAAACGAGGTGAGCAGAGCCGCTTCCATCATCGGCTCCACATGCGGGAAGGGATTGGCCCAGGCGGTCATCCGTCAAAAGGTCACACTGAGATTAGGGCTGAGACAGGCTCCGCATCAGTTGCTCGACTTTGGGAGGCACCGGTTGGTTTCGACGCAACCAAGTCATTCCGCAAAAAACGAGAGCCGACGTGAAGATAGGAGCTCCTACGCGACCGGCCTGGGTGCCTGTCCAAAGGTATGTGACGAGCACGAAAGCGACGAATCCCGCGAGGATTGACGTGATGGCGACGGACGCGTTGGCGCGCTTAAAGGCGGGCAATAGTCCAAACAGCATCGGAATTGACGTGGGTCCGAGCAGCGCGGCGAACCAGAGAATGATGAGCCCGAGAACGCCGCCAAAACGATCTGATTCAATGGCAAGCAAGAGGGTGGCGAGGGTGAAGGCGAAGGTGCAGAGCCGTGCGACAAGCAGTGATTTCTTGGAGTCGAGCCCGCGGAAACGCGTCGACATCAGGGGCAGGATATCGCGGGTGATTACCGACGAAATGGTATTGGTGTCCGAGGTCGTCATCGACATCGTGGCTGCAAACATGGAGGCGAGAACGAGTCCGACCAATCCCGCGGGCAGAAACTGCTGAGTGAGGAGAATGTAGGCCTGACTTGGATCTGCGAGCGAAGGCAGGAGCAAGGGCGCAGCCCACATCGGGAAAAAGAGAAAGAGTGGCCAAATCAAATAGAGGGCTCCGGACAGAAGAGCGGCGCGGCGAGCACTGGGCCCCGAGGGAGCACTGATGTATCGAGCGGCTAAGTTCCAGGTGCCGCCATTGTAGCTGAGAATGGAGACGCAGGCGTAAGCTAGAAAAAAGAGACCGGTGTAGGGACCGTTAAAGAGGTCGGCGTGTCCCGCCGGGAGTTGGCTCCAAATCCCGGTCAAACTGGAGGTACCGCCAAGGTGATTCATGACGGCAACGAAAAGAACCAGTCCGGCCACAACCTGAACGACGAATTGGGCTAAGTCGGTGTATAGGTCGGCCCAAAGTCCACCCAAGGTGATGTACAAAAGCGAAACTCCCCCTGAGAGCATTATACCTGTGGCTAACGGTAAACCGGTGAAGCCTTGAAGGAGAATTCCGATCGACGCCCATTTTGCCGCAGTGTCGAACAGCTTCAGGAGTACTCCGCTCCACGCCATCACTTGCTGCGCAGCGACATTATACCGTAAGGATAAGTACTCGGTGGGGGACTCGATCGTGAGGTGTTGTCGGAGGCGTGCCCACCGTGGAGCAAAGACCCATGCGCCCAAGAAGCAGGCGATCACGATTGAGCCTGCCCACCAAATGTAGAGGGTGAAACCATATTGGTAGGCAATCGCAGCGTAAGCGACGAAGACCACCCCGCTGTGGCCTGAAACATGATGAGAGATCCCGGCGAGCCACCAGGGTACCTTTCCTCCACCGACGAAGTAATCTGCAGATCCCTTGATGTTACGGGCTGATATAAAGCCGATGCCGAGAATCAGGGCGAAAAACCCCGCGAGGACTAGGTAGTCGATGATTTCCACGCGGACCCAATTTTGTCGAGAGGGAGCGCTCTCGGCAAGCTGAATGTAACTACTCGGTTATCTCTTTGATGCAGGCGGCGCCTCCGCTTCCCAGATGGTGAGTGTGGTAGCCTGCGTCGGGGGAGCCAGGTGCTCTTTCATTTCCACAGAAAGTTGATTGGGTAGGAATTCAATTCGATAGGTCGCCGAGAACGGCGTCCGGTACCGAACGAGTTTGAGAGTGAGCGTCGTCGGACCCGTCCAGGCGGCGCTNNGATGGCTTCAATGGAAACGTTTGCTCCTGGCCCTCGATCGCCAAACGCAGAGAGGTTTGTCCTGCGGAATCAGTGTGCACAAGCAACGATTCGATTAACTGGGGGTTCGCAGGGCGTACGACAAACTCACCGGCGGGAGGCTCTGCGACGGGGGCGCGGTAGCGTCGGCCAAGGTGGGTTTTCATTTCCTTAGGTAGTGATGCGGTGCCTGCGGCTGGGGGAAGCGTAAGTCGCTGCAGTTTGTCCTGGAGTTCGCGATACGCGGAGGGATGAGCGGGCAGGGGGTCGTCGGCGGCGCGGAGGCTAGGAAGCAGCATGTCCCAGGTGAGATTTAAAATTGCGCCCATATCTCGCGTGCCGCTCGTGATAGCGATGACCGTGTCGTACGCGGGCATCACGATACAGTATTGGCCGTGCGCGCCGTCTCCTCGGTAAACCCCGTGGCGGCAGCGCCAGAACTGGAAGCCATAACCCTGTTCCCAATCACTGTTTGGAGAGCTTCCATTAGACGTTTGTTTTGCAGTCGCTAATTCCACCCACGACGCGGGCAGAAGAGAGCGGCCCTCCCATTGTCCTTGCTGCAGGTAGAGCTGTCCGAAACGTGCGATGTCTTCCGTACGTACGCTCAGTCCGTATCCTCCCATAGAGACTCCCAGACGACTGGCTTCCCAGGTTGGATTTTCTATACCCAGCGGCGCGAACAAACGGGGCTTCAGGTAATCAAGCAACGTTTGGCCCGTCACCTTCTGCACGATCGCTGATAGCATGAAGGAGGCGGGAGTATTATAGACGAAGTGGGTCCCGGGTTTATGGGCGACGGGTAAGGCGAGGAAGGTTTTAACCAGGGATTCTGAGGATGAATAGGGGAAGCTCCGGAGGGTATCTTCGTGCTGCCCAGTCGACATGGTTAGAAGGTCGCGAACCCGCATGGCTTGAAGCTGTGCAGAAGGCGCACTCGGAGCTTCGTCTGGAAAAAAGCTGAGGACCGTATCGTCGACACTGAGTTTACCCTCAGTTACCGCCAGGCCGATGCCGGTCGAGGCAAAGCTCTTGCTGAGGGAAAACATCATATGAGGGTCTGACGCCGTGTAGGGTGCCCACCAGCCCTCAGCAATGACGTGGCCGTGCCGTACGATCATGATGCTGTGCACGGCATCGACGCGCTCTTCCAGGTTCTGAATCCAGTCTAAGACTACGCGCGAAGGGATCCCCTGTGCCTCGGGCGTGCTACGAGGAAGGGGCGAGCCCACGGCCGCAGAACCGCAAAAAGCAGTTAAACAGACATAGAGGGTAAAAACAAACGAACGGAGTAGTCGTGTAGGAGGCATGCGGCGAGGGCGATCGAAATTCCGCTGGAGCAAGGAGGGGAGGCGAAAGCATCCTGTAATTTGATCTTTTTTAAAGCAATTACCTCCCTTCTGTTGGAAAGAGGCGGGCGGTGGGTCCGATGCCTTTCGTAGACCCTTTCCACGAATTTTTGCACTTCCGGCTTAGAACGGCGCGGTCTCACCTTCCGGCAGGTTTCCTTTCGCTCGCTTTGCCAGAGCGGATCAGAGAGCTTTCAACGGTCTCAAGCCCCTCCCTTCATGAAGGATACTCTCTCATCTCTCGTCCGCCCTCGGCGTGTCCTTCTGGCCGATCAGGTTGCTCAAAGCATTGAGAGGGAGATAGGGGCGGGACGTTGGATCGAATGGTTACCCAGTGAGAGAGCGTTGCAACGCATCCTCAGTGTGAGTCGGCAGACAGTGAGGGCCGCGCTGGAGCGCCTGGCCGGCAGTGGCCGAATTGCGGTCGAGCCGTATCGTGGCTACCGCATCGTTGCGCAAGAAGCGACGAAACCAACCACGGCTCTCATCGAGCGACGAGAGTTGGGTCTCATCTGCCCTGAACCTGTGTACCGGATGCCGCCACGGTTCATTCAGGTCTTGGACGTCTTCCGTGCACTGTGTGCGGAGGCGGGGCTGAACGTGGAGGTTTTGGAGGGACAGCGTTTCACGCGCAATAACCCTGACCGGTTGATGCCTCGAATTGTCGGGGTATCGCCCAAAGCATGTTGGGTTCTCGCTCTGGCTCGGCGGCCGTTACAAGAGTGGTTTTTGCGAAGCGGATTGCCGGTCGTGGTCTACGGCAATGTTTACGCCGGTTTGAAGCTGACGAGCACAGGCATTAACTATCGCGCGTGTATCCGCCATGCCACGTCATTGCTTTTAAGCAAAGGCCATCGTCGGATTGTTTTTGTTGCTTACGATGTACGGGCAGCAGGGGAGGAGGATAGTGTCCGCGGTTTTCAAGAAGCATTCACGGCTCACCGCGGTGAAAAGGGGATGCCTACGGTGATCGAGAGACCAGACGGAGATGCTGATGCTCTTTGTCGTCAGTTGGACGCCATTCTTCGCGTCGAACCTTTGCCCACGGCTTTCGTGGTGAGCCACACTCACCATTACGCCACGGTGGCGACTCACCTAGTTAATCGAGGCCTGCGCATTCCGGAGGACGTCTCACTGATTTGCCGCAGCGAGGATCCCTTTCTCCAATTCCTTCGACCCAAACCGGTGTTTTATCGCGCGAACATGGAGGTGGCTGCCCGGATGCTCTTTGAGCAGGTGCGACAAGCCATCGAAGGCACTGTCCGTCGTGGCGATCAGCGCCTGCTGGTGCCTGAGTTAGTTAAGGGTGACAGTGTGTCGGCTCCGCGGGCTTGATTTTCATCGAGTGAGAATTGCTTGGGACCAGGAGGCTGGTCCGTAGTGCAGACCACGAATATCAAGTTGTCGGGCGAAGGCTCAGCGGAAGGATGGACAAGCTCTTCACCCCGACCGGACCTAGCAACCCCCGTCCGCAGAACCCCGTCTCTGTCCCGCTCACGTCGCATGAAAANNCCCACTCGCTCTCGCTGTTGCGCTGCCTGCACTCGTCGCGCAGCAGACTGCACCGATCTCGACGACCTCAGGTCAAGAGGAGGAACGTGCGGTGCAACTTTCGCCCTTTGAGGTTTCGTCAGAGTCGGTGCAAGGCTACGCCACGACCTCTGCGACCTCCGCGTCCCGCCTCGCGGTGCCGATCACGGAAATTCCCACGTCGCTCATCGTCATCAATGAAAAATTGATCGAGGACGTTTTGGCAGTTTCGGTCGAGGACACGCTTAGCCTCATTGGTGGTGTTTCTGCGATGGCCGAAACCACCTCTGCGGAAACCAATCAATTCTCTTCGCGAGGCTATACCTCGGCGAGCGCCCAACGAGATGGTTTCACCGATCTCCTTTTCGGCAACAAAGGCGGGTTCAACTACGCGTTTGTCGAGCGCATTGAGTATGTCAAAGGCCCTGCTGGTATTCTCTATGGGCAGCATACCCCCGGCGGGATGTTGAATTTGGTCAGTAAGAAGCCGTTGGCTAAGCCGCGCACCCGCGTGGCCGCCATGGCGGGATCTTATGGATTCTATCGGGGAGATGTGGACACGTCTGGCTTTGTGGATTCCGGCAAGAAGCTGAGCTACCGCGTAGCCACCTCGTACATGACGACGCATGGTCCACTGGATCACCCCGGCGAACTCAACCGGGACAAAGGATTTTTTGCCCTCAATCCCATTCTGCGGTATCGGACGGACAGCGGACTCGAGGTATGGGCGTGGACCGGTTTTATCCGCGACAAAAGTCCCCGACTACGGCGCATTACCAAGACATTCCAGTCCAATGGCGATGGCGTGGCTCATCCTCATGTGGAAATCATGGAAGCGGGCATGGCTCACAATGTGGTGACCAACATGTCGCAGGTTTCCACGGATAACTATGAACTCGGTGCTACCAAGAGCTTCGATGTAGGCGAAGTCCGTGTGGATGTTCGCTTGCTTGGTCGGTACATTGAGCAGCTTGACTCCGGCGCGTTGGTCACGACCAGNNTAAAGACAATCTCGGAGGCTTCTATCGCACCGGACTGCAAACGACAGGTTCAGACAATACAACGGAAAGCTCGACCTACGCGGCGGACGTTGGGTTCGGATTCAAGGTGGGGCCCACTCAGCATCGGTTGCTGGTGTTTGGTACCTATAACGAACTCGAGCAAGTGGCCGCGCCGGGAATCAATGGACGGGTTTATCAGGTGACCACCGCGGACGCTCTTGAGCGATTGGGCGCGGAGCGATTTGGCAATGTGGGACGCGTTTGGCTGTATCCGCTCGATCGGATCGCGCTGGCTGGAATTGACCCCATGCGCGTTGTGGCCAATGCCACGGGGACTTCGACGGCGCAGAATGTCACGCGAGTTAAGAGCGATCAGTACGCGGTGGGCTTTCAAGAGCGTATGTCCTTTTTCGACAACCGGGCGTTCTTAGTCGCCGGTGTTCGTTATACTGACAATGAGACCTCCAATCAGATCAACACCGCAACGCCGACGGTGACGACGGACCGAAGCTGGTCCGATAGCTACGGTGCGCTCTACAAGGCGTATCGTGGTGAGCGCGGGGAACTAGCCGTTTTTTATAATGCGAATGAGACCTTCATCCCCGTGTACACGCTGGACCAACGTCTCGCCTCGTTCGGCCAAAAATTCCCGAATCGCGTGGTTTCAATCAGCGAGTTCGGAGTCAAGGTGGATCTCCTAAGGAGCCGCTTGGTCGCCACCGCTTCCNNCAAAATGGAAGAGTCGAACGTGCTGATCAGCCAAGTCGACGAAGACGGTACCATCACGGGGGTAGTCAATCGCAGCTATTCCATTCCGGCCGGCCGCCGCAACACCGATGGCTGGGAAATCGATTTGAGCTACAATCTCGCCGCGGGACTGAACACGATCGTCTCCTATGGTCAGCGTGATGCGGTGCAGGCCGATGGCACGGTTCCCTTCGGTCAGCCGGACGAAACCTTTTCAGCGCTGGCTCGTTATGAAGTGCAGCGTGGGCCACTCAAACGTGCTTCCGTACTTTGGAGTTACACGTGGTGGGGCGAGAGTACGCTCAGCACGCGCACGAACTGGAAGATGCCTCCGGGTGAGATCCATAATCTGATCTTCGGATACAGTTGGAAGAAGTACCGCTTTGGTTTCCGCATCGAAAATATCCTCGATGAACTGGATATGCGTCCAAGCGTGAATGAGACCGCGGTGGGTGTAACCAATCCTCGCAACTACCGCTTTTCCGTTTCGCGTACGTTTTAGTTAACTTCGTTTTGCTTATCGGCGGCTTTCTCCCTTCGCGTTTATGAAACTCTTCTCTTCTGGTTCGGGTGTGCTCGCTCTTCTCGTTGTGACCGGTGTTGCGGCATTGAAGGGCGCACACGACCAGCCTTCGCGATACTTGTTTCTGGACCCTGCCTTGTTGGAGCACACCGAGCAGGCCGAGTTGCGCACGAATCCGGCGTTCCGTCGTGAGACGGTGATCTTCCCGGATCGGCCTTGGGAGAAGCACATCATTTCGTTTTTCCTCACAGTGAGAGAGGAAAATAACCGCCTCCGTATGTGGTATGTGTGCCGCGACAGCTGGGGCGAGGGGAGTCAGGCCAATCTCGCTTATGCGGAGTCCACCGATGGGGTGACGTGGACCAAGCCAAACCTGGGAATCTATAACTATCGGGGTTCAACCGATAACAATCTCTTGGGTGTCCATAGTTTGGAGGGGGTTGTTTACCAAGACCCGAACATGCCGCCGGAGGAAAAGTACATCTACGTGTCGACCGGGAAAACGAGCGATAAGACGCAAAGCGAAACCGGTATTTTTCGCTATTACTCGCCCGACGGTCTACGCTGGAAACGCGATGCGCAGCCGTTGATCCAAGCAGGCAGTGACACGCAGAACGTCGTGTGGTGGGACGAGCGATTGGGTGAGTACGTCGTCATTGTGCGGGGATGGAATGCCAATCCCAAGCGTCGCAAGGTCAATCGCCTCACGCTTGCTTCACTGAAAGAGCCGAGTGGACTAAAGTCGGAGCGTCGCGCTGTCGGCAGTTATTTCCATGACGAAATTCCTACCATTCTGATTTGCGATGAGAAGGATCCCGCCCGCACTGACATCTATAACATGTCTGCCCAACCGTATGCGGTCGATCCCTACTGGTACGTGGGTTTTCCCACGTTTCTGCGCCGCTCGGCCAAGACGGATGCACCCGGCTGGAAAGGCCGACACATGGGCCCGGCAGAGGTGCAGTTTGTCGGTAGCGACGATAGCATCGCTTGGCACCGTTACGACCGTGCGGCGTATGCGCCGCCCAGTATAGCGGCTCCCGACAAGAAGAATATGACCTTCATGGGGACCGGGCTGGTCGTCCGCGGTAACGAGATTTGGCAGTACGGTACCGAGTTCGAAACCGTCCATGGTGACATCGACGCACGGCTAAAAAAGACAGATGGATTTATTGTCCGCTATGTGCAGCGCGTTGACGGCTTCGTCTCGCTCGACACGGGGAATGAGGAGGGCACGGCGAAAACAGTCCCGATCAAAGTCAAAGGAGCCCGCTTGCTGCTTAACCTAGATACGGGAGCGTTGGGAGAAATGCGCGTGGGTTTGCTCGATCGAGACGGCAAACCCCTTCCAGGATTCAGCGCCGACGCGTGCGATTACGTGGAGGGTAATTCGACCGGCGCAGTGGTCAGTTGGGGAGGAAAAAGTGATCTTTCTGCTCTCGAGGGCAAAGACGTCCGCTTGGAATTCAAATCCAACCGTACCAAACTTTACTCCTTCCGGTTTGAGTGAGGAGAGGGGGTCCTTTGAAAAGCTGAAAACGGAAAGCTGAAAGCGGATTGGGGAGGCCGGTTGGTCTGGAGGAGGGACTCGCTCTGTCGAGTCCAGGGGACGCGTGCTGCGCAGGGACGCCGGTGTGATTGCTGAACGGGCAAAGCGCTTCGCTTCCTTTCGGATTTGGCGGACAACGTGTCTACAAAACCTCGTATCGTATATCCGTCGATACGAGCGCTTCTTTTACGATTTTTTCCGAGTGCCGTTGCTCTGACCCAGGCTCCGCGAGCCTGCTTTTCCTCGACTTTTTCTCATACCCGCTTTCCCTCAGGTGTATCCGCCTGATTTCGTGAAAGCCTTCCGCAACATCATCGCCTTGCTTCTTCTGGCCCTCTGGTTGCCAGCGACGCAGCATTGCGATCTGGAAGCGGCAGGAGTCATGGCCTGGGAGGAACTAGGGCACACCCACCCCGAGTCTTCCTGCAAGCAATCATGCGAGACGGATGTTTGCCCGACAGTAGAAGGAGCCAGCTACAATCCTGCGTCTAACCTTCTGCGTGTCCTTCCACCCGATGTTTTCGTTGTTCTACGTCTGATCGATTTACTGCCGGCGCCTCTCGTGATCGAAGATCTGGGGGCATTTGTCATAGGAGATCCTCCTGAATTGGAGAAGATTCTCCGGACATGGCAGTTTTCTCGGCGCACGGCATTGCCGGCGCGCGCTCCCGACCTGATCGCATCCTAAGTCGGATCGTTTCTCCGGAAACGATGCTCCTTCCCGCCCTCCTGGGCGCTGCCTGTGCAGCCTGTCCTCAGCTGGCGCGGGGTCACGTCAGTGGCCTGTGTTTATGCGATCGTTTTCTCACTTCTTCTTGCTCGCGCTCGTGCTCGGACGAGTCCCTGCCTGGTCCTCTCCAGACGCTCTTCCTGCCCGCGCCTCTTCCAACACGCTCACGCTTTCCGCCGCGTTTCAACGCACTACAGAGCTGAGTCCAGACCTCCGCGCTCGCCGCTATGACGAACGCGCCGCCGAAGCTTTGATCGAACAGGCGGGCCTCCGTCCCAATCCGACGTTGGAGGTATCCGTCGAAAATGTTCTCGGTACCGGGGCTACCCGTGGTCTCGATCGCCTCGAGGGCACACTGCAAGCCAGCCAAACCATCGAGCGCGGTGGCAAACGCGAGCGCCGCATCGAACTCGCACAGAACGAACACCACGTTGCTCTGTTACAAACACGCTCCCAACGCGCTGATCTGCTAGCCGCAACTGCCCTCGCCTATCTCGAGGTGGTCGCGGCCGAGCGAGCCGTGGAACAGGCCCGAGAACTTTTGACCCTGGCGAGCGAGACGCAAAGCGCGGTTGAGGCACGCGTGCGGGGAGCCATGGGTTCGGCCGCTGACCTTGCCCGCAGTCGCTCAGCAAGAGCGCTCGCTCAAGCCGAGCTGGCGCAAACCGAAGCAGCCGCCGCCTCAGCGCGCGCGGCACTTGCTGCCACCTGGGGTGGCTCGTTTTCTCCGGAAGAGGCGGTCCAACGCCTATCCGGCATTCCGGAAGCAGTGCCTTCTCTCGAAAACCGGCTGCTGGCCCTCCCGCAAAACCCGCGTCTGACCCAACAGCAGGCAGCAATCGACTCTCGTCGTGCCACGCTCAAACTCGAGCAAGCGCAGGTGACTCAGGATCTCTCCGTCGGGGGAGGTGTTCGTTTTTTNNGGCGTTTCCGTGCCCCTGCCGTTGCGTCATAAGAATCAAGGCGCGATTCGAGCCGCGAGAGAATCGCTAGCGGGAGCCGAAAGCACCCTGTTGGCTATCGAAACGGCCCTCCGCATCTCGATTGAAGCCGCTTGGCGCGACCTAGCGCAGGCGCATCAAACCGCACAATCGCTGCAGCGAGACGCTCTCCCTCCGTCGGAAGAGGCTTATTCCCTGGTCCGCGATGCCTATGAGCAGGGACGCGTACCTTTCTTTGAAGTCCTCGACGCGCAGCGCGAACTCCTCGCTCTGAAGCGATCGATCCGCGACCAAGAGATCGCTTACGCTCGTGCGCAAATCCGACTCGATGCTCTCACCGACTCGGCCTTCACCGCCACCCTCCAGATGCTGGTTTCCCCATGAACCGTACTTTACTCACCCTCAGTTTTCTTACCTGCGTAGCGGTTTCGCTTCCAGGATCAGATCAGAAACCCGCCCGCAGCGATGTCATTATTCTCGACGAAGGTCGCGTCAAATCACTGCGTATCCAAACCGTGGTGGCAGAACCTCACTCGTTCGAAACCACGCGTTTCGCTCTGGGTAGAATTGAAACCAAACCAGGAAGCACCGCCGCCATAGCCAGTCCAATTCCGGGGAGAATTTCGACGCTATCGGTCGTTCCCGGCGATCGCGTCGCGGCCGGTCAAAATGTAGCCACGGTGGAAAGCCGCCAGCTCGGCAATCCACCACCAAGTTTGATCCTTAAAGCTCCGCTTTCCGGCATCATCACACGAGTGGACATTCGTCTCGGCGATCCGGTGGAACCTGATCGCGCTTTAATCGAGGTCACCGATTTGGATCAGGTAGTCGCCGTCGCCCACGTCCCAGAGCACCTTGTGAATAGCATTCCCCCCGAAGCTATCGCCCGCTTCTCGCTTCCTGCACTGGGCGAGCGTCGACTTGAGGGTCGACTGCTCCGTTGGGCGACTCAAGCCAACTCCGAAAGTGGTACCTTGGACGCTTACTTCCTCCTGGACAATCAGNNACCATAAAATCCGCCCCGGCCTCCGTGTCGAAACCGCTCTCGTCGTAGCCAGCCGCCATGACGTGCTCACGGTACCTCGCGCTGCGCTGCAAGGAGAACCTGCCCAGCGATTCCTCTACGTAAAGGAATTTGAAATTCCTCACGCCTTTGTGAAAGCGCCCGTGATCACGGGTGAAAGCAACGACCGGTCGGTGGAAATCCTGAGCGGACTCCTCCCCGGTGACGAAGTGGTCACGCAAGGAGCCTATGCGCTCGCCTTTGCCGGTGGCAGCAGCCTCTCCCTCAAGGAAGCCCTCGACGCCGCCCATGGACATGAGCATGCCGCTGATGGGTCGGAACTCAAAGGACCAGCAGGTGCCTCTGGTGGCGACCACGATCATGCGCACAACTAAACGTCGGGACACGATGATCACGAGCACGCGTTCGCCGACCGCTTTTGGATGATCCTTAGCTTTGTCCTCATGGGAGCCTTAGTGGCTATGTGGATACGCCAGCGCTCCACAAAGGCATCGAAAGCCCCGAAAGAATCCTGACGATGCTTAACCGACTTATTCAATGGTCGCTCGCTCATCGGGCGCTCATCCTCGGACTTTCCTTCCTCCTGCTTACCTCCGGAGCGTACGTAGTCCAACGCCTCCCCGTGGAGGTCCTCCCAGATCTCACCAAACCGACGGTTGTCGTGCTCACGGAAGCCCCAGGGCTCGCACCCGAAGAAGTAGAAGCACGCGTCACTCAACCACTTGAAGCCGCACTTTTGGGCATTGGCGGCCTGAATCGACTCCGCTCCAACTCGGATGTTGGACTATCTTTGGTCTACGCGGAATTCAATTGGTCAACAGATCTCTCTCAAGCTCGCGTCCTCGTACAAGAACGCCTTCAAGGGGTGCGAGACCGTCTGCCGACAGGTGTGCAACCGTTCATGACTCCTGTGGCGTCCTTGATGGGAGAAATTCTTCTCATCGGTGTTCGCTCTACCCGCCAGGAGGGACAACCGGGTTACCTTCCTCCGAGCGAAGTCCGTACGCTGGCTGATTGGACCCTCCGCCCACGCCTTCAAAGCATTCCCGGCATCGCGGAAATCCTCAATATGGGCGGCGGCATCCAACGAATCGAGGTCCAGCCTGATCCGTATCGGATGCAGGCCTACGGCATACGCCTGGAGGAAATTGAACGCGCCATGGAGCAGGCGGCGACTACCACCACCGGCGGATTCCTTTCGCAGGGGTCGACAGAAATCATGGTGCGCAACCTCGCCATGAGCACCGATCTGGAATCGCTCGGACGCACAGTGATCACACAACGCGAGGGTCGGAGCATCCTTTTGAGCGATGTTGCCCGCGTCGCCTGGGGCTTGGAACCCATGCGCGGAGACGCTTCGATCTCGAAAGCGCCAGAAACCACCTCGACACGTGGAGTGATCATGTCTGTGACCAAGGCACCCGGATTTGACACGCGGACGCTCACGGAGCAGATCACTCGCGCGTTGGAGGAAGCGAAGCCAGCCCTGCCTCCGGGCGTCGAAACGATCCTCCTTTTTCAGCAGAAGAACTTTATCGACCACGCCATCGGGAATCTCGTCGAGGCCATTCGTGACGGTGCCATCATGGTGACGGTGGTGCTTTTCCTCTTCCTTCTCAACCTGCGCACCACCGCGATCACCCTGATGGCCATTCCCATGAGTTTCGCTCTCACGGTGCTCACCTTTCAGTGGTTCGGCATCAGCGTGAACTCCATGACGCTAGGCGGTCTCGCGGTCGCCATCGGCATGGTGGTGGACGATGCCATCGTCGNNCATTCTTTATGCCACGGTTTTAATCGTCTTGGTCTTCGTCCCACTTCTCGGGCTGAGTGGCGTGGAAGGGAAGCTCTTCGCTCCGATCGCCATCGCTACGATCGTCAGCATGGTGGCATCATTCCTGGTCTCGCTTACTTTGATCCCTGTGCTCTGCTCGCTGCTGCTGCGTCCACGAGAGGGGCATAACCATCGTGACGGAGTTATCGTGCGCGGCCTGAAGCAGGGTGTGAGGGTCACCCTGCTCCGCGCCGGCCTCGATTTTCCCTACGTGGTCCTTGGTCTTGTGCTCCTTGGATTCGGCGCAGCCCTNNTAGAAGAGCAGATTCTCGCGGTGCCCGAGGTCAGCCAGATCGGTCGGCGACTCGGACGAGCCGAACGAGGCGATCATGTTGTTCCCGTGTCCACCGCGGAATTCGATGTGGATTTCCGCACCGACGCCACGCGCAGTCGCCGAGAGATTCTTGGCGATATCGAACGGCGACTCAAAGACATCCCCGGCGTGTTTGCTGCCACGAGCGGCCCACTGGCGGATCGGATCGGACACATGCTGAGCGGCGTTTCCGCACCGGTCGCAGTCAAGATCTTCGGGCCCGATCTCGATACGTTGCGCCGATTGGGCACCGAGGTCCAACAGGTGGTCCGCACCATTCCCGGCTTGGGAGAAGCCAAGCTTGATCAACAATCCACCATCGCCCAACTGCGCATCGAAGCCGACCGCGAGCGCTCCGCCGCATATGCCGTGACACCAGGAAGTCTCAATCGCCAGCTTGGGACGTTACTGGGAGGGAAAGAAATCGCCGAGCTACGCGAGGGTCAGCGCAGCATCGATCTGGTCCTGCGACTTCCAGAAGCCTGGAGAAACTCTCCGCAGCAAATCGCCGAGCTTCCCGTGGAAACCGAGTCCGGACGCCGTATCCCTTTACACTTGGTCGCCGACGTGCGCGAAGCCAAGGGACCCAATGTCATTTTCCGGGAGAACAGCCAACGGCGCTTCACCCTCGCGATCAAACCTACCGGCGACAACGTCGGCGTGCGCGTGGCGGAGCTGCAAGCAGCGGTGCGCGAGCGGGTCGCTCTCCCCGAGGGTTACTTCATCACTTATGAAGGAGAGTTCCAGGCCCAACAGGAGGCCACACAACGTATTCTCATTTTGAGTACAGTGATCTTCGCTTTTATCGTGGTTCTGCTCTCCAGCTATTTCCGCAGCCTAGCTCTCGCGCTGCAGGTATTGGCGAGCATTCCGTTTTCTCTCGTGGGAGGCCTCATCTACACCTGGCTCGTCGTGGGTAACATCAGCATCGCCACACTGGTGGGCTTTATTGCCGTCGCCGGCGTGGCCGCCCGCAATGGCATCATGATGCTCTCCCATTATCTCTATCTCATGCGCCATGAAGGCGAGGGTTTCACCCGCGCTATGGTGGAACGCGGCACGCTCGAGCGGATGGTCCCTGTCTTGATGACAGCACTCGTGGCAGGGATCGCCTTGATTCCCCTCGTGCTCGCAGCCGACCAACCCGGTAAAGAGATCCTTCATCCGGTCGCCGTGGTGATCGTCGGAGGCCTTCTTTCTTCCACTTTGCTGGAGTTCCTCGTGCGACCCTTGGTGTTCTACCACTTCGGCCGCCGTTCCGCCGAAAAAGCCCTCCAGCGCAATGCGGCCGCTGCTCACTGATACTTATTCCAACTCACTCGCCCCTCTTTTCGATTCCCTTCTTTTATGAAAATAAACCGTAGTTTCACCCTCATTGTCTCTTTATTTGTCCTCAGCTTGGGCATTCCTTTGAGCCAGGCGCATCCCGACGGGAAAGGGCACGAAAAGAAAGTCGCCGGTCCTCAGGGCGGCAGAATCATTACCTCGGNNGTGGAGATCCGTTTTCTCGACGACGATGGTAACGTGATTCCGTTGGCTCAACAAGGGGTCTCTGTGGTGGCGGGAGAGCGTTCAGCGCCCACGCAGTTGCGCTTCATCCGGCAGGGGAACGCGTTGATTTCCGAGCAACCGCTTCCCGCCGGCAATAACCTTCCCACCATCGTTCGCTTCACGGCCTCGCCCGGCGCTGCACCGACCTACGAGCGTTTTCACCTAAATCTTGAACGGTGCTCCGATTGCAAGCTCGCCGAGTACGCCTGCATCTGCGATGATCACGACCACTGATCCGCTCTTCCGCGCCGAGTCGCGAAAGAAGCCCGCCTATGAGTTCGTTNNTCCAGCGTCCCCGCCCCCTCCCATCAGCGAGCCTCCTCGGCATCAGCCAGACGCCCATTCTGGTAAACACGTCCATGAGCAGGGCGAGGGTCCCTCCTTCCTCCCTGAAGCGATCCGAGAAAAATGGATGATCCTCACGGTTGGGGTCTCTGGAATCGGTCTGGCGATCGGTTTTTTCGGGGAAACCTTCGCCGGAATGTCTCATTCCGTAGCCTTGGGATTCTTCCTACTGTCGTACCTCGCGGGTGGGTATGACGTCGCCCGCGAAGCCATCCCGGCTTTGCTACGCGGGAAATTCGACACCGATTTGCTCATGTTGGCCGCCGCCGCTGGCGCCGCTGCTCTCGGCAAATGGGCAGAAGGGTCGTTTCTCCTTTTTCTTTAGNNCCGGTGAACACTACGCTCTCGACCGAGCACGCAACGCAGTAGGTGCTCTGGGCAAGCTCATGCCCGCGACCGCCTACGTCCGCCGTTCCGGGGCACTCGTGCACATTCCCGTGGAGCAAGTGGCCATCGACGAGATCGTGATCGTCCGGCCGGGCGATCGTGTCCCGGTCGACGGTGTGATTGTCCATGGAGCCAGCAGTCTCGACCAAAGCGCCATCACGGGTGAGAGTGTCCCCGTGGCTCGCGAACCGGGAGATGCGGTGTTCGCCGGTACCATCAATCAGGAAAATGCTCTGGACATCCGCACCACGCGACTCGCCGCGGATAATACGCTCGCGCGTGTCATGCATTTGGTGACTGAGGCCCAACATCAACAGAGTCCCACCCAACAGCTGACTCAGCGATTCACTCAGTGGTTTGTCCCGACGGTATTTGTGGTGACGGCGGTGGTGGTGATCCTGCCTCCATTGCTGCTCGGCTGGTCATGGACGGACAGTTTTTACCGCGGCATGCTCCTGTTGGTGGGTGCATCGCCTTGCGCCCTCGCCATCGGAACACCCGCAGCCGTGCTTGCGGGTGTCGCCCGTGCTGCCCGTCGTGGGGTCTTGATCAAAGGAGGCGCCCATCTCGAAAACCTGGGCCGGTTGAAAACGATCGCTTTCGACAAAACGGGAACACTCACCACCGGTCAGTTCTCCGTCGTTGAAACCGTGGTTTTCCCGCCTTTTTCCGAAGATGACCTCCTGCGCGTGGCTGCAGCGGTTGAAGACCAATCCAACCATCCGTTAGCCACCGCGATCGTCCGTCACGTCAAAGGCCGCGGACTTTCCTTTCCGTCGGCTGCTAAAATCGAAAATCTCGCCGGACGTGGCGTCCAAGCCCAAGTCGAAAGCAAGTCAGTGGTGCTGGGAGCACTACGAGCATTCCCTCAGGAAGTCATCGCGGCCAGCGGACTTCCTTTGCGCGAAACGATCACCCGTCTCGAAAACGCCGGTATGACCACGGTCATCATCCAACGGGAAGGCGTCTTTCTCGGTATCATCGGTCTTGCCGACCAACCCAGACTCTCCGCCAAAGCCGCGCTGCAACGGTTAGGGGCTCTGGGAATCGAACATCACGTCATGCTCACGGGCGACAATGCTTCGGTGGCGCGCCGGGTGTCTCAAGCTCTCGGGATTAACGAGGTACGCGCTGAGCTGCTTCCCGGGGCCAAATTGACTTTGATTCAAGAGTGGCAGAAAACGCGCGGTGCAGTGGCAATGGTGGGCGACGGCGTCAACGA